>CBIHLH010000028.1:0-31878 GCA_966210405.1 uncultured Marinobacter sp. | reverse complement strand
CGGGTGGCTCGCTGTTAATGTTAACCCGGGGCGTCGGCCCCCGATCGTGGCTTGCCGTGAGAAGTGGTCCAGGGCCCGGGGCGGGATGTCCACCTCCAGCCTTGATATGCCTGTTGCACGACAGGCGCCTGTTATCAGACAAGGTAAATACCGATGGATGCCATCCTCCTGCAAATACTGAATGGGCTGGATAAAGGCAGCGCCTATGCCCTGATCGCGCTCGGGCTGACCCTGATATTCGGCACCCTGGGCGTAGTGAATTTTGCCCACGGTGCTCTGTTCATGATTGGTGCCTTCTGCACCGTTACGTTCAAGCGACTGCTTTCCTACGACAGGGTTACGCTCTCCGAGACCGAACTGAGCCCCTGGGGTACGCCGCTGGAAATTCATGTCCCCTATGCCAAGATCTGGTTCGGCGACCTTGGCGTGACGATGATTGATTACTCGGTGTTCTGGTCCATTCTGTTTGCCATTCCGGTGATGCTGGTGATTGGCATCGTAATGGAACGGGGCCTGATCAAGCACTTTTATAAGCGACCTCACTCCGACCAGATTCTGGTGACTTTCGGTTTGGCCATTGTGCTGCAGGAGGTGATCAAATCGGTTTATGGTGCCAACCCGATTCCCCAGCCGGCACCGGAGGCTTTTGTCGGCTCCATTGATATCGGGGTGTGGATCGGTATGGCGGAGAATGCCCTGGTCTATCCGATCTGGCGGCTGGTGTACTTCCTGTTTGCGGGAGTGGTTATAGGAGGTATTTTTGCGTTTTTGCGCTACACCACCTTTGGCATGGTGGTGCGGGCGGGTATGGCGGACCGGGAAACCGTGGGCTTGCTGGGCATCAACATCGACAAGCGGTTTACGGCGATGTTTGGTCTGGCCGCTGTGGTGACAGGGCTGGCAGGCGTGATGTATACCCCGATTCTGTCGCCGAACTACCACATGGGTATGGACTTCCTGGTGTTGTGTTTCGTGGTTGTCGTCGTCGGTGGCATGGGATCACTGACCGGTGCGGTGGCGGCGGGTTTCCTGCTGGGCATTCTGCAAAGCTTCGCCTCCATGCCGGCCGTGAAAGACTTCCTGTTCGGGTTCTCGATTGACCAGGTCATTATCTACCTCGTGGCAGTCATTATTCTGCTGACCCGTCCCCGTGGACTCATGGGGCGCAAAGGCGTGATGGAGACTTGATGCCATGCTGAAAACATTTCGTATCAGTGATCGGGCTTTAATGGTCCTGTTCACCATTGTGGTGCTGGCCGGGCCATTGATCCTGGCCCCGGTGGGTGCGGGTTACCCGGATTTGATGCAACGCTTTGTCATCTATGGCATCTTCGCCATTGGTTTCAACATTCTGTTCGGGTTGACGGGTTACCTGTCGTTCGGGCATGCGGCATTTTTGGGTGTTGGCAGCTATTCCGCGCTCTGGATGCTGAAGTTGCTTAGCATCAACATTGTGCCAGCCATTATCTTTTCGGTGGTAGTCTCCGGCCTGTTCGCGCTATTGATTGGCTTCATCTCACTGCGGCGGTCCGGAATCTACTTTTCTATCCTGACGCTGGCATTCGCCCAGATGTCTTATAACCTGGCGTACTCGGTGTTAACCCCCATCACCAACGGCGAGACCGGGCTGCAACTCGATCTTAATGACCCTCGTGTTCTCGATGGTGCCACTGAGACTGGCCGGCTGGCATCACCGTCCCTGTTTGGACTGGAGATGGGGGATACGGCGATAGTGCCGTTTCTCGGGATGGAGTTGCAGTTCAACGTCGGGTTTTATATCAGCGCGTTGATTCTGATCGGCATGTTCTACCTGTCGTTGCGAATATTCCGGTCACCGTTCGGAATGATTCTGCGGGCGGTCAAAAGCAATCAGACCCGGCTCAACTACACCGGTTTCAATTCCCGACCCTATACCCTCACGGCCTTTGTCATCTCCGGCATGTACGCAGGGCTGGCGGGCGCATTGCTGGTCTGCATGGATCCGCTCGCGGGGGCGGAGCGCATGCAGTGGACCGCCTCGGGTGAAGTGGTGCTGATGACCATCATGGGTGGCGCCGGCACGCTGATCGGGCCTGTGCTTGGGGCCGGTATCATCAAGTATTTTGAGAACATCTTCAGCCGCATCAATGAATCGGTGGTTCAGGGCTGGTTTTCGGCACTGCCGGAGGGGCTGACGGATTTCTTTGTCGCTGTCGTTTCGCCGTTTCTGGGGAGTGGCTGGCACATCTCGCTGGGGTTGATCTTCATGCTGGTGGTGATCTTTCTGCCGGGCGGCCTGGTGGAAGGTGCCAGCCGGGTTATAAACCTGTTCACACGACTGTCGCAGGCCCGTAAATCCTCGGCATCGCAGGCTGACACTGATTCCACGGACGACGACCGTCCATCCGGGAAACCGTCGCCCAGTTCCGTCAACACGAGGGAGTCATAGCCTTGGCCATACTCGAAGTGAAAGGCGTCAACAAGCGGTTTGGCGGTCTTCTGGCCCTGAACGATGTCAATCTGTCGATTCAGCAGAATACTGTCCACGCCATCATCGGACCCAACGGTGCGGGAAAGTCCACGTTGCTGAACTGTTTCATCGGCAAGCTGGTGCCAGACAGTGGCACGGTCAGTTTCGATAACAGCAGTCTTCTGGGTCTGGAGCCCTATCAGATCAATCAGACTGGCATCAGCCGTGTGTTTCAGACGCCGGAGGTATTTTCCGAATTGAGCATTCTGGAAAATGTGATGATTCCGGCGTTTGCGCATCGGGACGGTGCCTTCCACATCTCGCCCTTCAAGTCACTGGCGAAGGAAACCGCCATACGCGAACAGGCGGAGAAAATTTTGCAGGATGTCGGGTTGATTGATGAGCGTCATCACACGGCGTCGGCCATGTCCCGGGGCAATAAGCGAAGGCTTGAGATGGCGATGTGCCTGGTCCAGCAGCCCAAACTGCTGTTATTGGATGAGCCCACGGCGGGAATGTCCCGATCTGATACCAATAACACCATTGACCTGCTGAATACCATCAATGAGGCCCACAATATTACGTTCGTCGTGATTGAGCACGATATGCACGTGGTGTTTAGCCTGGCTGACCGGATCAGCGTGCTGTCTCAGGGGCATGTGATTGTTGAGGATCATCCCGAAAATATCAAAGGCCACCCAAAGGTGCAGGAAGCCTATCTGGGCACGGCGGAGCAGGAGTGAATACCATGGTCACAGTGAAGGGATGGCAATAATGGCAGAACAACCGATGGCCCAGGCCACTCACCAGTCCAAATCCGAAACCGCGAATCCTGCCTATTTTTCGGTGTGGGACCTGCATGCTTATTACGGGGAAAGTTACATCGTCCAGGGCGTGTCCATGGATATCCATGAGGGGGAAATCCTCGCGTTGCTCGGACGGAACGGGGCCGGAAAAACCTCGACCCTGCGTGCCATCGCCCGGGTGGATTCGCCCGTCGTTACCCATGGTGAAATCTGGCTGGACCACAAGCCGTTGCATACCATGAAGGCGTATCAGGCGGCCCAGAGCGGGCTGTCGCTGGTTCCTGAAGACCGTCGCATTATCCCTGGCCTGAGCGTTTGGGAGAATCTGAAGCTGGCCCAACTGGCACCCTCTCCGGGCTGGTCTATTGAGCGTATCTTCGAGCTGTTCCCACGACTGGGGGAGCGTCGTAACCAGGAGGGCACTACCCTGTCCGGTGGCGAGCAGCAAATGCTGGCCATCGGCCGGGCACTGGCCCGGGATATCAAGCTTTTGCTGCTGGATGAGCCTTATGAAGGGCTGGCGCCCATTGTTGTACAGGAAATCGAGCGAACGCTGAAAGAAATAAAATCGTTGGGGATGACCACCGTCATCGTTGAGCAAAACGCGGTCGCGGCGCTGAAACTGGCGGATCGGGCTGTTATTCTTGAGTCCGGCCAGGTGGTGTTTGATGGTCTGGCGAGCGAAGTCCTGGAGGACGAACAGCTTCGCCAAACCTACCTGGCTATTTGATAATTTGCCCGAAACAGTCCGCCATCGCTGCCTGGCTTTTACCCGGTTCCGGATTGGCGCGGAGACCGTTCGCGGCCGCTGGCTGTCTGCTCAGGCAAAATCATACTTTCCACCCTTCTCAAGCGCTTTCTGATACGCCGGCCGGGCGTGCACCCGTTCGACCCAGGCGTTGATATTGGGCCGGCTCGTGCCGACGATGCCTCGTGCGACGGAGGCTTCCAACGGAAAGCTCATCTGGATATCCGCGGCACTGAGGCTGTCCCCGAGAAACCAGGTGTTTTTCGCCAGGTGGGATTCCACAAAATCCAGGTGCGTCCTGATTATCGGGCCGATGAAGGTCTGGTTGGTTTTGTCGACAATGCCTTTCGCCACTGGCTTGATGAAGAACGGCATCGGGCTGTTTTTTACCTTTTGAAACACCAGGCGCATCACCAGTGGCGGCATCAAGGAGCCCTCGGCGTAATGCAACCAGTACGTGTAATCCAGCCACGCCTGGCCGCCGCCCTCCGGTAGCAGGGTGTCTTTGCCGTAGGTGTGGGCCAGGTATTCGATAATGGCACCGGACTCCGCCACCACCAGGTCGCCGTCGGTGATCACCGGTGATTTACCCAGCGGGTGTATTTTTTTGAGGCTTTCAGGTGCCAGCATGGTTTTGGGATCACGCTCGTAACGCTGGATCTCGTAGGGTACTCCCAACTCTTCCAGCATCCAGAGAACGCGCTGTGAGCGGGAATTATTGAGGTGATGAACTGTAATCATGCAGACACTCCGTTCGCATCAAAAGAATGAGCAGGTTAGCAGAGTAGGCTGAAAATGGCTTTTCGGTTCACCATCCTCATCCCCTTTGCATTCTTCGGCCTGCGTCCCCATAAAGCAAAGAGCAACCCACAGAACAGGAACTCGATAATGGCGGAAACATCACTCAAGGAACAGTTGAACAGCGCGGTGAAGAACGCGATGCGGGAGAAGGAAAAAATCCGGCTTGTGACCCTGCGTATGGCTCAGGCTGCGGTCAAACAGATTGAGATTGACGAGCGTCGTGAGCTGGATGATGAGGACGTTCTGAAGGTGCTGGACAAGATGCTCAAGCAGCGCCGCGATGCCGCCAGTCAGTACGATGACGCAGGTCGCGAAGAGCTGGGCGACAAGGAACGGGCGGAAATGGTGATTATCGAGGAGTTCATGCCTGCCGCCCTGACCGAGGATGATCTCGACGGCCTGATCCGTATGGCCATCAGCTCAACCGACGCCCAGGGCATGCAGGATATGGGGCGTGTGATGAACAACCTGCGCCCTCAGGTTCTGGGCCGGGTCGATATGGGCCACCTGGGTAAGAAGGTGCGGGCCGCGCTGGCTGGCTGAGGTTCAGGAGCGCCGCGTTCAGGCTCCGGTGCGGATTACAGTGGACTGTATTGCTCAATCCGGGCGTACTGGGTAAAACGGTGCCCGTCCCACTGCACAACGTAGTGGCCTGCCTGGATAACGGGCGTCGTCGCGGGCGGGCGAAGCAGGGCAATGGCTTCGGCACCGGGGTGTCGAACGGAGCTGTAGAGAATCCCGTACTCGCCCGCGTTCAGAAGATCGGCAGCGGTTTGCTGTCCGGGCGCATAGTCGGTGTTGTGCATGTATTGTGACTGGCTCCGGAGGTCGACCAATGGTTCGGCTGTGTGGCCCTTGTAACAACGTACAACGGCAGAGCAGTCGTTGGTAACACCGAATCCCCGCCATACTTTGCCTGCGTGATAGCCCCATTCCCGAAGCCCGGTTTGCAGGGAGTCTCCGGCGTAATAGGCCCCACGGGCTACGGTGTTGAAGCGCCCTTCCGCCGGGTAGCAAAACGACGCCATAACGGCGCCCCAGCCGGGTCCATACCGGAAATCCTTTTTGTCTACATACCGGGGCCAGTGGGCAACCCGGTCGCTGGTTGCGGACTCCAGTTCACCAAGAACCAGGGCGTCCTCGCTCTCAAAGCAATCGAGTGGAGGGTACTTGCTGTGAATAATCCGATGGTGCTTCCATTCTGGCTTTACGCGATTCAACGGGCGCTACTCCTTGTTCTGTTCCGGCCTCAGCCTCGCATGGCATCCAGGTTGCGACGAACATAGTAAAGGGCGTCCATGGAGCCCTGTTCAAGCAAGTAGTCCCGGATGGACTGCCCCTGCAGTCCCATCAGGTCAATCGGCGCCTGGAACCATTCAAAGGCCAGGTTTTCATGCCCTGATGGTGTAATCAGCGCAAGGGCCTTATGAATGCCCAGGAGTAAGCTGATTCTTTCCATGGTGTCGCGGGTGACTTCAACGTCGCCGCCGCTATTCACTCGCTTCTGCCATTCGGTTAATGTGCGTCGGCGGATACCGCCCAGGAGCGTCCCCAGTTCATCCATGGTCAGCCCCCAGCGCTCACGGCGTTCGAACAACCAGCGAAGGCCGGCTGTGCTGTGTTTGGCCGTAAGCGCCGGGCCGGATCTGGTGGGGGGAGCGGTGTCGACCGGTTGGTGTGCTGTCAAACCAATCATGGCTGCCTGCCTCCGTTAGCGAATGGTTCTTTCGATCTGTTCTGACCTTTGTATTATGGAATTGTAGACATCGCGCCGAGTATAAGCAAATATGCGCAAATTTGTGAAATTCGAGCAAATAAGCTCAATTAAAGAAGGGTGACTAATCGGTCTCTTCACGGAGAGTCCGGGGCGCCGTTAGAATGCAGCTAACTGTTTTTGGAGATGCCAATGGCCGCACCCACCGAAGCCCGGCAGCGGGCGATACTTAAACGGCTGGACAGGTTCAGCCGCTTTACCGACAGCAGCATCGGCATTCCTTTCACCCGATTCCAGATTGGCGCGGAGGCCATTATCGGCCTGTTACCGGTGGTGGGAGACATGGCCGGCCTGGTGTTGTCCGGCTATGTGCTGGTTGAGGCGCAAAGGGCCGGCGCCAGCAAGGAAGTAAAGCTGCGTATGTTGCGTAATATGGGCATCGACTTCGTGGGCGGCCTGCTGCCGGTGGTGGGGGATGCCTTTGATGCCATCTATAAGGCCAATACCCGCAATACCCGGTTGCTGAAGAACCATCTGGAGGCGCAGCTCGCGGTTGAGCCGCCCCCGCCACCCTTTCCATGGAAAACCCTGATCGGGTTGTCCGTTTTGTTTGCCGTGATTACCGGTGGGGTTGTACTCATGTTCTGAGCAGGTCACATTTCAGCCACGCTGACACTACGGATCATGAACCTGTAGTGTCGGTGGTGAGGTGTCGGGTCACTCCTTGAAATAAACCACCTGGTGCGTCGTGGCAAGAAGCTCTCCGCCACGACTCCAGACTTCCGCACTCTGATCAAAGAAACCCTTGCCAAAGTGGTTTGCCTGGGCCACACCCAGCACATGATCATTGCCTGCCGACGCCAGTTGCGCTCCATCGGCATGGAAGTAAGTGGTCAGGGAGACCGTGCCGATCGGTACCAGCTTTGGCCGGCGGATGTAGATACGGGGAAAGAACGCATCGCACAGCGCCGACAGTGACACGAAATCCAGTGGGCGGGGCGGCTCGTCCCGCATCCATGCCCGGCTCCGGGAAGGGGCGTCCCTGTCTGGCTGGCCCAGCAGTTCGCCATCCACAAATCGCATGTCGTAATTCCGGGTCCAGGGCGGCCTCCCCTCCCTGGAGGAGCGCGGCAGGTCGGAAGCCAGCGGCACCTCCGGAAACTCAGCCTCCGTT
This sequence comes from uncultured Marinobacter sp., assembly GCA_966210405.1. GTDB lineage: Bacteria > Pseudomonadota > Gammaproteobacteria > Pseudomonadales > Oleiphilaceae > Marinobacter. Next base: position 24,186 of record CBIHLH010000028.1, on the reverse strand, counting down.
GACCCCCAGGTATCGCGCCGGCGGGCGGTGACAACCGTGGCAAAGGCCACAACCTGGTCCTCCTGAACCATTTCCGCCCACCAGTGCTGGCTGTTGCGGTTGGTTCGCAGGGGGCGGGCAATCACTTCGAAGTGGCCGTCCGCCACCGGTGCGGCAAAGTTGGCCGTTATGGAAACCGGCTCGCCCAGGAGCTCCTCATGGGACAGCACGGCCTGGAGCAGGGTGGCGCCGGTAGTGCCACCAAAGGGCCCCACCATGTTGGCGTAGGCCTTACTGGTGGCACCCTGCCAGCGCCCCTGGTTGAGCTGTTGCAGAGCGACCGCCTGATCAAAGGGGTGAGAGGGTGATTCGTTATTGGTCATGACTGCCTCGTGAAGGGGGTTGTGCCGCCGTTGGCCGAGAATAATGAAAGCCTCCGGGCACACCGTGTTTTGACAGGACCCATTGCCATAACTGCAGATCCCGGGCGCGGAAGGCTCCGGCGCAGGATAACAGATAGTATCGCCACATGCGGTAGAAGCGCTCGCCCAGGCGCTCCCGGAAGCGTGGCCAGGCGGCATCAAAGTTGGCCTGCCAGGCCATCAGGGTGTGGTCGTAATCGGCGCCGAAATTTTCCAGGTCTTCGGTGATGAACAACCCTTCAGCCGCGTCTGCAATTTGCCGGATGGACGGCAGATCGCCGTTAGGGAAAATGTGTTTGTCGATCCAGGGGTCGGGGACCGTACGGGTTTCATTCTTACCGATACAATGCAGCAGAAGCAGGCCGTCATCCTTCAGGCATCGGGCTGCTACTTCCATGAACCCGCGATGGTTTTTGCGTCCGACGTGTTCAAACATGCCGATACTGGCGATGCGGTCGAACCGCTCATCAATGTCGTGATAGTCCTGCAGCCGGAATTCCAGTGGCAGGTGGGCGTAGCGGGCCCGGGCCCAGTTGGTCTGCTCCTCGGATACGGTAACGCCCACACATTCAACGCCGTAGTGCTCCGCCGCGTAGCCCATAAAACTGCCCCAGCCACAGCCGATGTCCAGCACACGCATGCCCGGTTTCAGGCCGAGTTTCCGGCAAACCAGGTCGAGCTTGGCTTCCTGGGCCTCGGCCAGGGTTGTGGCGTTTTTCCAGTAACCGCAGCTGTACACCATGCGTGGGTCGAGCATGGCCTCATAAAAATCGTTGCCCAGATCGTAGTGGGTTCTGGCAACCTGCCAGGCCCGCTTTCCCTGTTGAAGGTTGAACAGGCTGGCAGTAAGAAAATACAGCAGTTGTTTGCGGGGTTTGAAGTCGTTCTCGAGTCGGGCGCCCAGCAGGTGGGCAAAAAATTCATCCAGCCGGTCTGCTTCCCAGTCTCCGTCCATATAGGCTTCCCCCAGGCCCAGGTTACCTTTGGCAACGGCCCGTTCAATGACGCCGGGCGCATTGAGGCGGATGTCCCAGGGGCGGTGTCCCCCGATTTCGATATCGGCGTACGCCAGCAACTCGGTGACTGCGCGATGCAGCCGCGAATGCGGCGAGACGTGGGCGGGGGCATTGTCGGAAAGGCTGCTCTGATTCACGAATGCTTCCTTCCGTATGGTTCGCGGAATATTGGAGATGCTTCTTTTATAGCCTGATAGCGGGCTTCAGTCTAATGCCAGTTCGCTATCTACATGTTTCATCGCGCTTATTGCCCATATGATTGAACACCCGGACCTGGTTGGTGCCACCTGTAGGCGAATATGAAGAGGCCTTAATATCACGCTCCACACCCTGTGCTACAGTTACGGTGACTCTGGCCGCCCGTTGCCAGGGCAAGGTCACATCAAGCCGAAATAACAGTAATGAATACTGATAAGGAGGCAAGAAATGGAAGCGAAATCCGACCAGAGTGATTATGAACAGCTCAGGGAAGACCTGCGCAAGCTTCAGGAAGACCTCACCAAACTCACAAAAAGCGTTGCGGACGGGCAAAAGAGCAATATCAGCCATCTCCGTGATGAAATCCGCCGGGAAAGCCGCGAGGCATTTGACCAGGTGAGACAGCGCGGGGATGAGGCCATCAGCCGTGCCCGCGATGCCAGTGGCAAGGCGGTTGAGAACGTTGAGCACCGGATTGAGGAGCGACCGTTCCTCAGTATCGTGCTGATGTTCCTTGCCGGTGTGCTGGTTGGTCGGTTCCTGGACCGCTGACTATGCCCGATTCAGCCTGGCTTCAGGGCGTCCTGCGCAAAACCGTCGCGGCCTTTCTGGGGGTTATGCTGGCCGTCTTGCTGCTGGCCGCCCTGTTAATCACCGGCTTTTACCTGCTCGTCAATGCCGCCACGCTGGCGCTGTCCCCTGTGCTGGGCGATGCCGGTGCCATGGCGGTGACGGGCCTGTCCTGCCTTTTACTGCTGGCCCTGTTTTTCTATCGGATGACCCGCCCGGCGTCGGGCAAGCCAGCCCCGGACGAGAAAGGCCGTTCAGCACCTTCGCCGGTTGACGCCATCAGAGACATGGTTCGCAAGAATCCTCTGGAAGCGGTGTTTGCGGCATTTGCTCTCGGTATCGTGGAGCAGGGGGATCCGCGCCTGAAGTCGCTGTTGTTGCAGGGTGGCATGGTGTTGATGAAAGAGGCCGAGGCGGACCAGGGTCGTGATACAGACAAGGCGGAATCCGCGGCAGCCGACACCGAGGCACCAGCCACCTATGCCCCATAACCAGGCCCCCGGCACGGGGGAAAACAAGCGCGCGCTCTGGTCCTGGGCGTTGTATGACTGGGCCAACAGTGCCTTTTTCACCATCATTCTCACGTTTGTTTTTGCCCAGTACTTCAGCGTATCAGTGATTCAGGATGAAGTGGCGGGCACCCGGGCCTGGGGCAATATTGTCGGCATTTCCGGGGTCTTTATCGCGATCCTGGCGCCGATACTGGGCGCGATTGCAGACCAGTCCGGGCGCCGCAAGCCCTGGTTAATCAGCTTTACCCTGCTGTGTGTGCTGTCATCCGCCATGTTGTGGACCATTACGCCGGACCAGGACCAGTTCTGGAGCGCCGCGTTGTGGGTGGGCCTGGGCACCCTGGGCGCCGAGTTCGCGTTCATTTTCTACAATGCCATGCTGCCGGATCTGGCCAGCCCGGCGCGTACCGGCCGCTGGTCGGGATGGGCCTGGAGTCTGGGCTATGTCGGCGGTGTCACAAGCCTGGTGGTTGCGCTGTACGGTTTCATCGAGGCCGACGCCACGCTCTTCAATCTGGACCGGGACCAGGCCGAACACGTTCGCGCGACCTTCGTTGTTGTGGCGGTCTGGTATCTGGTGTTCGCCCTGCCCGCCTTTGTCTTCGTCCCGGACCGGCCTGCCACCGGCCTGGGCCTGGCAGCGGCTACCCGCGCCGGGTTCGCGCAACTCCGGGAATCCATCGCCCACGTTCGCCAGTACCGGGACATTGTGCGTTTTCTTATCGCCCGCATGCTGTACACCGATGGCCTGGCCACCATTTTCACGTTCGGGGGTGTGTACGCGGCGGGTACCTTCAATATGAGCTCGACGGAGGTTCTGCAATTCGCGATCGCCCTGAATGTGACGGCGGGCCTGGGAGCCCTGGGGTTTGCCTGGGTTGACGACGCTCTGGGAGGGCGCAACACCATCCTGATGGCGCTGGTGGGGCTGAGCGTCAGTGCGTTCGCCATCCTGGTGGTGGATGGCGCCACGGCGTTCTGGGTGTGGGGCATGATTCTGGGTATTTTCGTGGGGCCGTTGCAGTCGGCCAGCCGGTCACACCTGGCCCGGGTGGCCCCGCCCCACCTTCAGACCCAGATGTTCGGCCTGTTCGCTTTTTCCGGTAAGGCCACCGCCTTCGCCGGCCCCTTGCTGGTGGGGTGGGTGACCGCCGTCACCGACAGCCAGCGCTGGGGCATGAGCACCATTCTTGTGTTCCTGCTGATCGGTTTTCTGCTGATGCTGAAAGTCCCCGCCACCGAGGCTCGGAAAACCGGTTGACGTTTTTGGTCGTTTCCGTGTCGTATTGGTTCCACCGGACGAGGCCAAACACGGCCACATTAAAGCTATCAACAACCCGGTAAGGGGGAGATAGCAATGGCCGTTAACTTGGAACGAGCACTTCTGGATTATCCGCAACAACGGGCGGGCGCAGCCCGTCAGCCTGGCAGCGTTGACCAGTCAGACCGCCGGGTTCCCATCAATCTGCGCCAGTCCGGCCCCACGCCGGTGGAAATGCTGATTTCCACCCGGGTCCGCAAGTCGCCCTATTGGCACCTGGCTTACGAGGCCGGCTGCTGGCGGGCTACCGTTTACAACCGCATGTATCACCCCCGGGGGTACGTCCGCCCGGAAGATGGCGGCGCCATGGTGGAATATGAGTCCCTGATAAATGACGTCACCATGTGGAACGTGGCCGTCGAGCGTCAGATTCAGGTCAAGGGCCCGGACGCGGAACGCTTCGTGAACTATGTGATCACCCGTGACGCCACAAAGATCAAACCCATGCGGGGCAAGTACGTCATCCTGTGCAACGAGGATGGCGGCATTCTGAACGACCCGGTCCTGTTGCGGGTGGCAGAAGATGAGTTCTGGTTCTCCCTCTCTGACAGCGATCTGGAGTTCTGGCTGCGGGGGGTGAATGTGGGTATGGCGTTCAACGTCAGTATCGCGGAAATTGACGTGGCTCCGGTCCAGATTCAGGGGCCGAAATCCGAAGCGCTGATGATTGATCTGTTCGGCGAGCGGGTGAGGGACATTCCCTATTATGGCCTGATGGAAGGGCAGGTGGCGGGGCACGACGTGATCGTCTCCCAGACCGGCTTTACCGGTGAGAAAGGCTACGAGATCTATCTCAGGGAAGCCACCAAATACGCGGAGGACCTCTGGTATACCGTGCTCGCCGCTGGAGAGCCCCATAACCTGCGGGTGATTGCGCCGGCGCACCATCGGCGAATCGCTGCGGGCATTCTGTCCTGGGGCCAGGATGTGGACCAGGAAACCCTGCCGTTCCAGTGCAACCTGGCGTATCAGGTGCCGCGCAACAAGGATGCGGATTATATCGGCAAGCAAAAGCTGGAGAAGGTACGCGAGCAACTGGATGCCGGGCGTCCGCCGTTCAGCCACATCATGGTGGGCATCCGCTTTGGTGGCGGCAAGGTAACCGACTACGCCAACGATTTCTGGCTGGTCAGTGGTCCCGACGGCGGCGAGCCCGAAGGCTACGTTACCTCGCCCTGGTATTCGCCGGAGCTGGAAACCAACATCGCACTGGCCTATGTCCCCTTCGATCTGCGCGCGATTGGCACAAAACTGACGGTGCACCTGCCGGTGGAATACGCTGCGGCGGATGGCGCCACTGATGCGGAGGCCGAGGTAGTGGAGGTGCCCTTCCGGCCGTCGGTAAACCCCAATGCCCGTGAGCGGGCCCGGGCGAAAGGCATCGACTTCGCCGATTAGCCGAACCGGCCGGGGAGGGCGATGATCGCCGCCTCCCCGGCCTGACGCACACGGGTAGCCATGGGGTACCGGGTTTATGAAGCTGGTGAACGACAAGCAGGCATTCAATCCCCACGACGCGGCGACGACGGCACGGTTCCAGGCCTTGGTGCGTTTCGCCTCTATTGAGGCGACACCCCGCCAGATACTGACCGCGGACTCTTTGCCCGGGCTTTTGCCGGAGGGCACCTGTGTGTATGTGCCCTTCCTGCCAAAAGGGCAGTTCAGCGACACCCTGGACGCCTGCCAGCGCCTGTTGGAATCAGGCCTGCAGCCGATTCCCCACATACCGGCCCGCATGGCCCAGAGCCGGGGGCAACTGCGGGACTGGCTGGCGCAACTGAATGAGAACCAGGTCGACCGGCTACTGCTGATTGCCGGCGACAGCGACTCGGTCGCCGGTCCGTTCCCGGACACGTTGGCGGTTCTGGAATCCGGCCTGCTGGCCGAGTTCCGGTTCCATGGCATTGGTGTCGCTGCCCACCCGGACGGGCACCCCATGGCGGATAGGGCCACATTGATACAGGCCCTCGGCATCAAGCGCGAATACGCCCGTACCACCGCCACGCGCCTGTGGGTAGTGACTCAGTTTACCTTCGACGCCGACGTGGTCGTCAACTGGTTGCAAAGCCTCGGCAACGTTCTGGAAGAAGTGCCTGTGCACATTGGCCTGGCCGGCCCGACAAAGGTGAAAACTCTCATTGCCTACGCCGCCCAGTGCGGAGTTGGTGCATCCGCCCGTCTGATGTTGCGCCGGCCCGGCAGTGCCAGGCTGCTGCGGGCATGGACGCCGGATGGCATGGTGCGTGCCCTTGTTCAGTATTGTCTGGACAACCCGGACACCCTGTTGCGGGGCATTCACCTCTTTCCCTTCGGTGGTCTGCGTCGGTCGGCGCAGTGGATTCAAGAGCATAGCGGGCCCGTTGAGGGCCAGAGGAGACCGTTCCATGAGTCTTCAGTACAGTAACCTGAAACCGGCAACGCCCGTGCCCGCCGAGTTTCCACCGCCGGGGACGCCGGACATCGAGATTGCCCGTTCAGTACAGCCTCAGTCCATTCTGCTCCTGGCGCAGCAACGTTTCGGCCTGCCGGCGGAAAGCCTGGTGCCATTTGGACACTACAAGGCCAAGCTGGACATGGCTTATGTGGATACCTCCGAAACCGCGCCGCGGGGTAAGCTGGTTCTGGTAACGGCCATCACACCAACCCCGGCGGGTGAGGGCAAGACCACCACCAGTGTGGGGCTGAACGATGGCTTCAACCGCCTCGGTGTGCATTCGTCGGTGTGCCTGCGGGAGCCGTCCCTGGGCCCGTGCTTTGGTATGAAGGGCGGGGCCGCCGGCGGTGGCCGTGCCCAGGTGATCCCGATGGAGGACATCAACCTGCACTTCAATGGCGATTTCCACGCCATCACCACGGCCCACAACCTGCTGGCGTCGCTGGTTGACAATCACATTCACTGGGGCAATGAAGCCGGGCTTGACCCCCGCCATGTCAGTTGGCGCCGGGTGCTGGACATCACCGACCGTTCCCTGCGCAATCTGGTGTGCGGCCTGGGTGGCGCTGCCCATGGCGTGCCCCGGGAAACCGGGTTTGATATCACGGTGTCCTCAGAGATCATGGCAATCCTCTGCCTGGCGGACGGGCGTGCGGACCTGAAGCAACGGCTGGGCAATATTATTGTTGGCAGGCGCGCGGACATGACCCCGGTGACGGTGCGTGATCTGGGCGTCGAAGGTTCACTGACTGTGCTGTTGAAAGAAGCGCTGCAACCGAACCTGGTGCAGAGCCTGGAGCACAACCCGGTGTTCATCCACGGCGGGCCTTTTGCCAATATCGCCCATGGCTGTAATTCGGTGGCCGCAACCCGGGCCGCCCTGGCACTGAACGACGTGGTGGTGACCGAGGCCGGATTTGGTGCCGACCTGGGGGCGGAAAAGTTCATTGATATCAAGTGCCGGCACACCGGCTTGCGGCCCGATGCCGCCGTACTGGTCTGTACCATTCGGGCCCTGAAGATGCAGGGCGGCGTGCCTCGCAGCCGGCTGGGTGTTCCCGATCTGGCTGCGCTGCGGGAGGGGGCCGCCAACCTGGAACGCCATATTCGCAACCTGCAGCAATTCGGCCTGACACCGGTGGTCTGTATCAATCGCTTCCCGGACGACACCGGGGAAGAAATTGCCCTGGTGCAGTCGATCAGTGAACACCTGGGGGTTCGGGCGGTGCCTGCGGACCATTGGGCCACCGGGGGTGAAGGTGCAACAGAGGTGGCCCAGGCAGTGCTTGATCAACTGGATGAGGGCACACCCGGGGTAAACTTCCTGTATGAAGACAGCCTTCCGCTGGCGGACAAGATCTGGACCATTGCCACGCGTATTTATCACGCCGGGAGTGTCGAATTCACCACGGTGGCCAAGCGCCAGCTCGAGGAATACGAAGGCCTGGGCTTTGGCCACCTGCCGGTGTGCATTGCCAAGACCCAGTACAGTTTCTCGGCGGATTCGACTGTGAAGGGCGCGCCATCTGGCCATGTGCTGCCGGTAAGGGAAGTGCGCCTGGCTGCGGGGGCTGGATTTGTGGTGGCGGTATGCGGCGATATCATGACCATGCCGGGCCTGCCCCGGCGCCCTGCCGCCCTGGATATTGCGCTGGATGAGAATGGCCTGGTGATGGGGTTAACCTGAGCGTTCGAAAACGCCGTAGGTGGATTCCGCTCGGGCCCGCCGGAGTGCCTGCAGGGAGGAAGACGGGAGCGCGGCCATGGGGGGCGTCAGAGCGCCTTCCGCGCCATTTTCAGGGAACACTTCCATGCGCTCGTACTTGGGCGCGCGCCCCATGGTTTTGCGATAACAGCGGCTGAAGTGGGTGGCGGAGACGAAGCCGCACATGGAGGCAATCTCAACGATGGAACAGGAGGTCTGTTTGAGCAGCCGGCGCGCTCGGTTCAGGCGCACCCGCAGGTAGTAGCGTGAGGGTGTGCAACCGGTGTGTTTCAGGAACAGGCGTTCCAGTTGCCGGCGTGATATCCCGGCCAGTGCCGCCAGTTCCTTCAGCTCAATGGGCTCTTCAATGTTCGCTTCCATGAGTTGGGCGGCTTCCGCCAGCTTGGGCTGGGCGCGGGCGAGTGCCGGATGCATGGGCATCGGCTGTTGTTCACTCTCTTCCCGTACCCGGTCGCAGACAAACATGTGGGAAACGGCGTTGCTGAGCTCTTTGCCATGGCGGCGGGCCAGGAAACTGAGCATCATATGCATGGGCACCGTGCCACCGGTGCAGGTCATCCGCTCCGATTCAACGGTAAACAGGCGGTTGTTGGTCTGCACTCGGGGAAAGCCTTCCTGCATGGCTTCCAGGCACTCCCAGTGAGCACTGCAGGCGTGGCCATTCAGCAGTCCGGCACTGGCCAGCACGTAGGCCCCTGTGCAGACGGCACCAAGCAGGACATGCCGGCGGGCCATCTGTTGGAGCCAGCGCGTTTCCTTGCGGGAAAAACTCCGGGTGACATCAATACCGGCAACCACGATGACCAGATCGAAGTTGTGTTCTTCCTGAAGGGAGGCATCCGGTACCATGGTGATGCCATCGCTGGCGCGGGCATGGTCGCCCTTTGCAGTGAGCAGTTTCCAGGAATAGAGTTCGGTGCCCGCCAACTGATTTGCCATGCGCAGGGGTTCAACAGCGGTGGCCAACGCAATCAGGGTGAAGTTATCCACCAGAAGGAAGCCGACCCGGTAGGGTCCACAGGCAGACCTGTCTGCGTAAGTACTTTTGCCAGTGGTCACGATAACCCCCTTGTCCCACCCGGGTTGGTCAGGATACCCGTACCCGGTGGACACTATTCGAATTGGGCGCTTCCAGCCTGAACACTAGCGTTTGTATTTTGATAGTGCAATTAATGATCAGTTCCCTCAGATGCTGAACTTGCTGGCTGCTCAGGATTTGACCCGTTCGTTGTCTGGGTCAAACAGTGCCCGGTAACCGACTGCCTCGATACGGATAGGGTAGTGCTCCTGAAAGTATTCCAGGGTCAGTTCCCGGCCTTCCTGGGCATACTCCGCCGGAATGTATCCCAGCAGGATGACTTTACCCACCGAGGGTCCCCAGGCCACGCTGGTGTTATAGGAGCGGCGCCCATGGCTGTCCACCAGCACCTCGCCTGTTTGCGGATCCAGAATGGGCCACTGGCCTACCGGGTAGCGCAGCACACCGTTGGCGTCCCGATGATCCGTCATGGTCATGGTGCACAGGTAGGCAGCCTGGCTCGGCCTTTCCCGCTGCTCCAGGTAGGCCGTCTTGCCGTGAAAATCCGCGTCCTTGACCTTGGGGCGCGGCAGCCCGGCTTCGTAAAGGTTGTATTCCGTTTCCAGGTCCACGTTCTGCAAGCGCAGGCTCTTCTCCAGGCGCCGGGTATTGGCGTAAGTTTCGATGCCCACCGGGGTAACGCCGGCCTCATACAGCAGGTCCCAGATTTTCAGGCCATAGCTGAATGGGAAGTAGAGTTCCCAGCCTTGCTCGCCCACGTAGGAAATCCGGAACGCCCAGACCGACACACCCCGTATGTTCAGCTCCCGGGCGGTGGCGAAGGGAAAATGTTCCGCCGACAGTTGCTCCGGGTCCGTGACAAATTGCGCCAGGGTGTCCCGAGCCTTCGGCCCCCAGAGCCCGAGCGTGGCCAGTTCATCGGTGCGGTCCTGCACACGGATATTGTCCAGGCCCTTCTCCCGGGCCATGCGGGTGATCCAGCAATGGTCCCGGTGGCCGGTGTCGCCGCCACAGACCACCCGGTAGTCGTTGTCGCTCCGGCGGATGATGGTCAGGTCAGAGCGAACGCCGCCCCGGCCGTCGAGGAAATGGGTATACACGCCTTTGCCGTGGGGCGTGGTGCCCCCCACCTTGGCCACCGACAGGTATTCCAGCAGCGCTTCCGCGTCATCACCGGAGATGTCGAAGATCGCGAAATGGGAGAGGTTGATCATCCCCACGGATTCGCTCATCTCCAGTTGCTCGGCGTTGGAAACCTCCCAGAAATGCCGGGCGTCCCACTCGTGCTCCCGCACCGGAATGCGGTCGCGGTACTTCGCCAGCAGTGTCGGCTCGTTGGCGGCATAGCCGTGGGCCCGCTCCCAACCCGCGGCCTCCATGAAGTAGGCGCCCAGCTCTACCTCACGCAGATAGAACGGGCTGGTTCGCATCCTGCGGCCGGTCAGGTAGGGCTCCCGGGGATGAACCGCCGGGGTGTAGATTTTCTTGGCGGTCTCGTAGCAGCGGCTGTACACATAATCCGGGGTTTTCTGGAGCGGATAATGCCGGGCAATATCGACGCTGTGGGGGTCCATGTCTGGTGAGCCGTGGGTCATCCAGTCCGCCAGCACCTTGCCGGCGCCCGGCCCGTCCTTGACCCACACCGCTTCGCAGAACCACAGATTGCGTACTTCCGGGGACTCGCCCATCAGGGAGCCGCCGTCCGGTGTGACCGACAGCAGGCCATTGAAGGAATGTTTTTCCTCCCACCCCAGTTCGCCCAGGATCGGGGTCATTTCGATGGCTTTTTCGTAGGCGTCCATGACCTGGTCGAGAGAAAGATCCCGCATGGACGGCGACAGCCTTGCCTCACCGGGCTCGACAATGGCGCCAGGGTAGACCAGTCGAGGGTTTTCGGCTTCATAATAGCCCCACTCGATACGCCCACCTTCGGTAGTGGTCGGGTCGCCGGTGTCCCGGACATAGGCGGAGTTGCCCTGATCGCGAAACAATGGATAGACGATCTGTTTACCGGTACCGCTGAGTTCTTCGCAGGGGCCAAAAAACAGCAACGGGTGCTCCAGGGGCATCAGTGGCAGGGGCGAGTTGGCTGTGTTTGCCATCAGGGGGCCCCAGATGCCCATAGCAAGCACGACGTATTCCGTCTCGATGTAGCCCTTGTGGGTTTCAACGCCACGAACCTGCCCATTCTGGACATCGATACGGATGGCCGGTGTATACGCAAAGGCCTTCAGTTTGCCGGTGGCTACCGCTTCCTCCACCAGGTCACCGGCCACTTTCTGGGAACGGGGCACCACCAGGCCGGCATCCGGATCCCACATGGCGCCCTGAATCCGGCTTTCATCGAGCCACGGGAACAGTTCCTTCGCCTGTTTTGGCGAAATCATGCTGACGTTGGTGCCGAAGGCTTTCCCGGAGCCCACCTTGCGACGGAGTTCGTCCATGCGTTCGTCATCATCAATGCGTGCGACTTCCATGCCGCCACACTTCGCGTAGTTACCGCGCTTCTGGTAGAACGCCTGGCTGTATTTGGTGGTGTAGGTATTCAGCTTGTCGTGGGAGGTGGTGAAGCAGAAATCCGAGGCATGGGAGGTTGAGCCGATGTCTGAGGGGATCGCCAATTTTTCCAGCCCCACAATGTCGTCCCAGCCTTGCTCAATCAGGTGGTGGGCCACTGAGGACCCGACGATGCCGCCCTGGCCGATAATGACGACGTTTGCCCGCTTCGGTAGTTGTGCCATCCTGCTCTCCCTTGATTCGCAATGAATGCCAGCGCGACGCCGCACGTCGGTCACGGCTTTGATTCAATGTGGCCCGGATTGCAGGATGATGGTAACTCCAATACGACACTGAGCCGTCCAAAAACGGCAAAACCTGCCATGCCCGGACACGACCCCGGGGCAGGGCATAATGGGCTTATCCGTTCTTGGTGCGGGTCTCTCGTCAGTTTATGTCTTTGTTGTCCTTTCGGGCCGTTATCGGGGCCTCAAGGAACATATTGCAATCTTTCTACGTTGTTCTTCGTTGGTTTCCCAACCCAATAACAAGGAAAACAACGAATGCTTCAGACCAAACGCCCCTGGATTCGCCGTCACTATCTGATTCCATTTTTTCTTTCCCTGGCCGTTGCCGGATGCATTGTGCCGGGTTCCGAAGAACCTGCGTCCGACCCGTCTGCTGACCGAAACAGCGGTGTCCGGCAACAGACCTGCGGTGGTCCCGGTAATCGCGCGCCTTCCCGGTGCGACGTGTCTGAGCTCACTCCGGTTTCCTGTTCGGATGGTACGCCGACCGAGGGAGGTCGCAGCTATCCGGTTAAGTTGAACTCAGCCAGTGGAGAAACGATTGCCTTTCAGGTGCTTGAGCCCATTGGCGGAATCGACTGCGCACGGGGTCACCCGTTGGTATTACACGGCCATGGATTTGGCGGATCACGCAATATGGATGGTTTTGAGACCTATCGTGAAGCGGGCTTTGTGGTCATTTCAATCGATCAGCGAGGCTTCGGTGAAAGCACCGGCACTGTCCGGGTGATGGACCCCGAATTCGAGGGCCGGGATCTGGTGCAAATTCTGGATTGGGCCGAGGAAAATCTGGACTACCTGCAACGCCGCTATGAGTCCGATCTGCCGGAGGCATTGAATCCCAATCCCGTGGTTGGTGCTATTGGCGGCAGTTATGGCGGTGGGTTCCAGCTCTTGCTGCATGGCCAGGACCCGCGCCAAAGGCTCGATGCTCTGGTGCCGGATATTACCTGGTACGACCTGAGATACAGCCTTAATCCTGGCAACGTCATCAAAACGGGGTGGGATTTGGTGCTGGTGGCTGGGGGCGAAGCAGGTTCCACCGGAAATGGCAATGAAGGGCTGGATCCGATCATTCGCGAAATCCTTGCGCAGGGTGCAACATTGAACCACTTCCCCGACGCGGGCCTGGATTTCTTTTATTATCACAGCCCGGCCTATCGTTGTACCGGGGAGTCAGTATCGGTATCGGATACTACCGGCTTGTTGAGTTATCAGATCAATCCTCCGGCGTTTGATGTTGAGCCAACGCCTTATCCGAAAGTCGATGTGCTGCTGACTCAGGGCATGAAAGACACGCTATTCAATTTCAATGAGGCCTGGCGTAACTTTCAGTGCCTGGAGTCCCTCGGCGGGGATGTGCGCTTGCTTACGCATCAGACTGGCCACGTTTTGCCCGTTGAGGCGCCAGAGGAGCTGCAACCAGGCGACTATGCAGACCCGACGGCAGGATTGTTGGAAATACCGGGTTTTCAGGGCGCGGCTGGTCAGTTTGCGTGCGGTAACATCGCCATTTCGGACGCTACATTGAACTGGCTGGAGCATCACCTGCAAGGTAAACCGCTCGCCGGGTATTTCGAAGGAACGGATTCGAATGTCTGCCTGTCACTGGATGACAGCCAGTCCGTTATGGTCCCTGTGGACACCTTCCCGGCACCGGCGCCTGAGGGTGGGGTGCTTCACGGTGCGGGAGTCGTCGAGCGGTCTGTGGCAAACGAATTGCCGATAGCCTCCGGTTACGAAGCCGTCGCAACCGCGACCCAGCCGCCTGCCGCACTGCCCCTGGGGCAGGCCGGCGAGGATGGTGTCATACTAGGTGGCATTCCGACCGCAAGGCTCACGGTGTCTGATCTGGCGGGCCGCTCAACATGTGAGGTTGAGCAGGATCCCTATGCCGCAGGCTGTGATCCGATTGTGTTCATCGGGCTGGGCAAGCGCGTTGCAGGAGAAAGCCGCTGGCAACTGATTGACGACCAGATCAAGCCGGTGCGGGGGCTGAAGGATCAAGAGGTCATTGAGCTGGTCGGGGTAGCGGAGGCTTTGGCAGCCGGAGATGAACTCGCTCTCCTGGTGTACGGTTTCCATCCACAGTACCCTGCGAGCTGGTCGAGGGATGCGCTGGTGCCCTTCGTCAACCTTGAGGGCTCTGTGCAACTGCCCCTTCTGCGGGGTGCTCTGAAAGGCCGCATGTGAGTCTGGTGGCGGGCAGCTCTGTACGCTAGCGAAACAGGTGCCGGTGTTAAAAGGAGTGCCCTAATAGCCCGAGTACACCCAGCGCGATCAGATACCCGGCCACAATGTAATTCAGCAGCTTGGGGAACACCAGGATGCCGATGCCGGCGCCGAGGCTGATGAGAGGGGCGATTTCCAGGTGCAGTGTCATGGTGGATTCTCCAGTGGTTTGGGTATCGGAGGTGTGTGAGTAAACCGCAGGAATATTGGCATCGGAGGGGCCGGACATCAAGCGCCTTCCCACATCCGTCATGCGTTTCGAATCCGATGCAGCTCAGGGCACGTCTTCAAACAGCCGGCCCAGTCCGGACTGGGGTGTCAGTTTTCCACATAAGCGCAGAGCCTCCCAGAAACTGACCTGATTGGCGGTCAGCACCGGTATTCCCGTGGCCTGCTCCAGATCGGTAAGCCAGGCGGCGGAGTGAAGGGCGGTATCGGGAATAAGCAGCGCGTCAGCATTGTTGCGGGTGTTTGCCAGCGCGAAGTGGATGACGTCGTCTTTTTTCAGGGTGCCCACTTCGGCGGCGGTCACGATTCCTCGGCTCGCAAGATGCACCACGTCGATCTCGAAATGGTGGAGAAATTCACGGAATCGCTGTGCCACATCCTCCGGATAGGTAGCGGCGATGGCCACCCGTTCCGCGCCAATGGCTTTGACCGCTCTGGCAAATGCCATGGCGGTTGTGGATGCGGGTACACACAGCAGCTTCTCGAGGGCGTCGATCTGTTGGCGTATGCCATCCAGGCCCAGTACGAAACTGGCGCTGGTGGACGTCCACATCACGGATTCGATCTCTGTGCCAGCAAGGGCTTCCGCGCCCTTTGACAGGCGGCCAACGCTGCCCATTTCACTGAGTGCCTCAACGGTGTGGGCGTCTTCGTTAAACTCGGTGTGGATCAGGTGTACCTGGGCCGGCGGCTCGACCATTGACCCCATCAACGGGTAGTCATCTTCGGCGGCATGGCCGGGATAGAGAAATGCGAGTCTGGCTGGTGACGTATGGCTCATAAGTCGCCTCCTTTACGGATAGTCGTCCGCGAGCTTAATTTAATAACACAGAGTAGCTTCAGGCGCCGCCCCCGGCCAGCCTGTCCATCAGGTCACTGACCGCCCGGGTTACTCACCGAGACAGCACAGACGTTGGGAGATGACTATGGACACCCGATGGCTTCTGATAGCTGCGGACCTGCTCCTGATCCTGCACACGATGCTTGTGGTCTTCGTTGTTCTGGGGCTGGTGGCGATCTTCGTGGGCCATGTTCGCCATTGGAGATGGGTGCACAATGTCTGGTTTCGGCTGAGCCATCTGGTGGTTATCGGTATCGTTGTTCTTCAGTCGTGGCTGGGCGTGTTGTGCCCGTTAACGACCTGGGAGATGGCGCTGAGGGAGCGGGCAGGGCAGGCAGGCTATGAGGGATCGTTCATTCAGCATTGGTTGCAATCCCTTCTGTATTACAACGCGCCGGACTGGGTATTTATCCTGGTCTACACGGTGTTCGGGGCACTGGTGCTGGCCAGTTGGTTTCTGGTGCGGCCCCGGCGCCCCCGGGATTAACAATAGTCTGTAAACCCGGATCGCAAGGTGGCCACACACTCTTCAATCTGGCGCTCACTGGCGCTGGCGAATCCCATTACCAGGCCTGTCTGCGCGGTATTTCCGATGTAATGGGCACTGAGCGGCGTGCTGCCGAAGCCCCGGGTTTTCAGCCATTGGCTCAGGGCCAGGTCGTCGAAATCTCCTTCCAGAACCAGGTGCATGCCGGCACTCTCAGCCACTGGCTGCACCAGCCCGTTGAGCTCTTCGGCCACTCGCTGCTGGAAGAGCTGCCACTTATCTCGGTAAAGCTGGCGCATGCGCCGCAGGTGGCGGCTGAACTGGCCGCTTTCGATGAATTCGGCGATGGTGGCCTGGGTCAGCAGGGGCGTTTCTCCGCCGCTGATCTGCTTTGCCCAGAGTACCGGCTCCACAACGACCTCCGGAACGACAAGGTAACCGACGCGTAAGCCGGGCATCAGCGTTTTGCTGAAACTGCCTACGTACAGCACGGGCGCGTTGTCGAACATGCCCTGAATGGCCGCGAAGGGTTTGTGGTAGAAGTGGAACTCGCTGTCGTAGTCGTCCTCAACAATCCAGCACCCGTTGCGTTGGGCCCACTGCACCAGAGCCATGCGCTGGGAAAGGTCAAGTACGCCACCCATGGGGTACTGATGCGTGGGCGTGCAAGACAACAGCCTTGCCGGGCCCAGGCCTGTCAGTGACTCCACATCCAGCACCTGGTTCTTCAGGGGGACGGGCACCAACGGATTGCGGTATCGGCCCAGGGCATAGCGGGCGCCCCGGTAGCCGGGGTTTTCGCAGAATACCCGGTCACCCGGTTTCAGGAATACATCGGCAATGAGCGACAGGGCCTGCTGGGCGCCATTGGTGATGATCACTTGATGCTCCCCGCAGCGCACGCCCCGGGAAGTGCTCAGATAGGCGGCGATGGCGCGTCGCAGGGGCAGGTATCCCTGGACGCTGTCATAGCCCCTGAGCGCCCGTCGGCTTTCCTGGTGATGAAGGATGCGGTTCCAGCTTCGGATGGGGAAAGCATCAAGATCGGGCAGGCCGGGCTGGAACGGCAGGTTGGCGTCTTCGACCGTTCGCAGCATGTTAACCGGAGGTGATGGCAAGGGCGGCAAGGCCATGGTGGTTCGGATGGGGTGCTTGGGTCCGGGGCCGGCAGGTTTTGCCACGGCGGTGATGTCTTCGTGCACGAAGACGCCTTTGCCGGCCCGGCTCTGCAGGAAGCCCTCGGCCTTGAGCTGGTCGTATACGGCGTTGACGGTATTCCGGCTGACGCCCAGATCCTGGGCCATCTGTCGACTGGAGGGTAGCTGGCTACCCGGCCGGTATCGCTGGTTGAGGATGCGCTGGGACAGTTGCTGGTAAAGCTGTTGCTGGAGGGGCGCTGTGCCGCCCAGGCGGATATCATTGATCACTTCAACTGGCCCTATGAAAATTCATAATCTGGATCTTTTGATGGTATCAGAACTGTCTTTCAATGGAACGGTGCTTTTGAGAACCATAGAGTGTTGAAGGAGAGCCAGATGACACCGAAGGACCAACCCCACACCCGCTCATCTCCCCTGACTTGCTGCCCCCGCAGTCGGGTGAAGCGGGCACCGCAGCGGGCCAGCTACGAACGCGAGCCGGCCTACGCCCTTATTGATCGCCTGAAGACCGCCCACGTGGCATTTGTGGAAGATGGCGAACCCCGGATTATCCCGTTAACGGTGTGGCGGCTGGGCGACGATCTGTACCTGCACACGTTAAACGGCGGGCGGCTGTCTCAGCGCCTGGGTTCGGGGGCACAGCTCTGCATTTCGTTTGCAGTGACCAACGAGTGGGTGATGACCAAGTCCGCCTTCCACCACAGTGCCAACTATGAATCACTGGTGCTGTTTGGCAAGGCTTCGCGGGTAACCGGGGAGGATGAATTTGATGCTGCGTTCCGGGCCATTATTAACCAGTTGGAGCCGGGTCGCTGGGAGCAGGTGCGGGCACCGAACGCAAAGGAGAGGAAGGCAACCGCGCTGTTCCGGGTGCCAATCGGAGAAGGTGCGTTCAAAAGTCGTACCGGTGGCCCTAATGATGATCCCGAAGATCTGGACCTGCCAGTCTGGCACGGGACACGTCCGGCCGGGGCTTACTGAGTGGTTGCATGCTCAAAGCGTACTGCAAGGGTCGGAGCCAGGTTTTTCAGAACAGCCCCATTTGAGGCTGTGCTTCATCAAGTCTCAGGGCTCCCACCGTTGGTACCCGTTTCCGCAGCAACTCATTCCAAAGCGCGGCCAGGGAGAGGGCATCCCCCTTGTTCGGCATATGCATGAAGATAAAGGGGCGTTTCCCCTCCTCAATCCAGGCTGCTGCCCGCTCAATCCAGGGCGCCAGGAAGGGGCGATTGGTCTCCAGGTCGGGATGGCCAACATAGCGGACCACCGGAGGTGCATCCACGGGAAGCAGGTGCACCGGAACCCTGGGCTTTTTGCGCTGGGCGTCCCGCGTCGTCTCGCTGTCCGGGGCGGCCGTGAACAGTGCCCGGCTGTCCAGGCATACGCGGGCGATGTCGCGCTCCCGCAGGCCACGGTTCAGGGCCGTCTCTGCGTTCCCCTTGGCGAAGAAGGCGCTGTGACGGACCTCGACGGCGCAGGTTAAGGGCGGGGGCAGGGCCTCGACAAATTGCCACAGGTGATCCAGCCGTTCCGGCCCGAACGCCGCGGGAAGTTGCAGCAGGAAGGGGCCAAGGACATCCGTGAGGGGGGCGAGAATCCCGAGAAAGTCTGAGACATCAGGACGTACCCCACTCAGTAGTCGATCGTGGGTGATCAGGCGTGGAAACTTGAACAGGAAGCGAAAATCGTCAGGTACCTGTGATCGCCACTGTCGGCATTGTTCCTGGCTGGGTGTGGCGTAAAAGGTGGTGTTGCCCTCCACGCAATTGAGAACCTGGCTGTAACGCGCCAGCGGGCTCTGGCCTGGCGGGAGCAGGGCATTCCAGTCTGGGTGTTGCCATTGCGGGCAGCCGAGAAAGTAGGAGTGCGTCATGGGCCTGGGGCGATCCTGTCAATCATACCGGCGCCACACCAAAGAGCCATTGATGGGCCCAGAACACCATCACCACATACACTGCAAGCCCGCCTGCCACTGCAATAGCGTCGTTCGCCTTGCTGGCCGGGAGGGTGGCAATCGGCCGCTGGGTTCTGCGTTTCATGGAAATCCGGTCGGCAACGGCCCACGCCAGGAAAGCCCCGAACAGTAACAAGTCATGCAGCATTCCATTGGCCAGCAAGTGGGCCAGGGCCCAGAGTTTGATGGCCGTCAGCATGGGGTGCCCCAGTTTTGCCTTGATCCTGCCCGGGAAATAGGTGGCGAACAGCAGCGGGAAAACCGGAATCAGAAGCAGCATGGCCAGGTGTCTGAGCCAGCCCGGCGGCGTGTAGACCACGGTCGGGTCCATGCGGGCGGAACCATAGCCCCAGACGATTAGCACCAGGCCCACCAGCGAAACCAGAGAGTAGAGCCCCTTGAAGGCGCCCTCGCCAAGCGAGGTGTGCAGGCGGTTGCGCAGCGGTTCGTTCACAATGGATAGCGAATGCACGCCCAGAAACAGGATCAGGCCAACAATCAATACTGCCATTTTTCTCAACTCCTTTTTGTTGTGGGACGGATTGAGGGCCGCGTGCCGTAACGACCCTCCTGCGGGAAATTCCGGTCAGTATAGTCGCACAAACCGGGACAGCACATTCTCAAGGGTTTATCATTCACGGACGGTTCGTTACAGCGATGAACGGTCTGGTTTCTCGGTTCGGAGTAGTTAACTGGAATGCCTGAAGATCCCCTGAAAACCCTGTCTGATATGGCCAGTGAGGCCCACACTCGTATCCAGGCGGCTCACCAGCATATCAATCCGGTGGTCGAAGTGCGCCGTGGCATGCGGGATGCCGGTATACCGGCGGATGTGATGACCATCGACTGCCTTCGTACCCGCAAGCGTATCACGCTCATTCTGCACGATGGGCAGCCGGGCACGCTGCTCTATCAGTTCGTGACGATGGATGATGAGGTGGGTAACGATTTTCAGCAGATGGCCCTGGCCGATATCGATGCCAACACATTATTCGCCTGGATGCAGGAGTATTTTGGCTGAGTGGGGCAGTATCAGGCAGCCACAACCCGGTTCCGGCTATCCCGCATAAAGGCGACGTTATGAAATCCAAACTCAGTCTGGTGGGTCGCTACACGCTGCTCTCGCTGATGTTGATCATCGGCTCGGTAACCGCGCTTAGCATCCTGTATATGATGGTGGCCGAGTCCATCACCGAGCGCCTGGCGGGGCAGCACCTGGATGCCCAAATGTCTGCCACTGCCAATCGTCTCAGTGCGTTTCTGGACAATCGGATCTACCAGCTTGAGACGCTCTCACGTCACCCTGCCATGCCACTATATCTCGCCTATACCGAGGCAGTGCCGGAGGGCGTCCACGAACTGGTTCGGGTAGAGGCGGACTCTCCCGCTCTCTATGGCATCCTGTTCTTCGACGCTGAAGACAGGCTGATCCAGGTGGTCGCGGGGCAGGCCGCATCCGGTCCGCCATATTGGAGTAATGAGGACTGGTCACTGGCCAACTTGCCCAGCGTAAGTAAGAACAATACCGAACTGATCGGTCCGGCTGTGCCGCAGGAAGGGCTACCCGGATGGATACTGATTCGCCAGCCCTTGCGTTACCTGTTCGATGAAGGTGCCGAGGGCGCCGTGGGCCTGCATGTGCGGCTAGCCTCGCTCACTGAGCAGATCCGGACAGAAAATCTGGCCGGTGTCGTCAAGCCTTTCCTTCGGGCCCCGGGCGGTGTGTTGCTGGACCCGACTGGCGCCAAAGTACCCCGGGATCCTCCGGGGTTGATTCGTGGGCCGGAGGTGTTCCCAGGCTGGAACATTGACTATGTGATCACCGCCGCGGATATTCTGAGTCCCTTACGGAATGCTCAGCTTGGCATGTATGGTCTGGCTTGCCTTATGGTGCTTGGCACGGTGCTTTTGTTTTGGGCGCTGGCTCGCAGTCTGCGTCGCCGGATTGATCGTCTGGTTCAGGGAGCGGAAGCATTTTCCTCCGGTGACCTGCACTTTCAGCTCGACGTTCCCGGCCCACGCAAGGACGAAATTGATCAGGTGGCCTATGCTTTCAACTCGATGGCGCAACGGTTAAGGGAAATGATTCAGCGCATGATTCAGGTTGAAAAAATGGCGGTACTGGGGGAGTTCGCCACGGGAGTGGCCCATGAGGTGAGAAACCCGCTTGCCACCATTAAACTGACGGTCCAGGCCCTCGAACGCAGAGAAGCGGACAGTCGCCGCCGGGGTCTGTTGCAGGATGTGGAAGGTGAAATCGACCGTCTTAACCGGGTGGTGGGGGATCTGTTGGATTATGGCCGACCAGTATCTGCCGAGCCGGAGCAGTTTGAGGTGCGGCGGGTATTCCGGCAGGCAGTGGCGATGACTTCAAGCCGTGCTCGGGAGCTGAATATCTCGGTGATGGCCAGCGGGGATTCGAGGCTGGTGTTGTACGCCAATCCCGACCAGGTTACCCAATGTCTGGTCAACTTGTTGTCCAACGCCATCGAGGCCTGCGCCGGGATTGCGAAAGCGCCCCTCTCTGTCAGACTGAGAGCCCACCGTGAGGGCGCCCGTATCCGCATTGATGTTACCGATAATGGCATCGGGGTAGCACCGGATGTGCTGCCGCGAGTCACGGAACCATTTTTTACCACCCGCGCTGATGGAACCGGCCTGGGGCTCAGTATCACCCGTCAGTTGGTTCTGTTGAACGGCGGTGATATGAGCATTGAAAGCGAATTGGGCGAGGGTACTACGGTAACCCTGCTGTTGCCCGCGTCCGATCATATCCATAATTCACAAAAACACTACCATGCCGACTCGAATACTGATTATTGATGACGAGCAGAGTTTTGTCCGTTCGCTGATGTTCGCTCTTGAAGAAGCAGATGTCGAAGCTTTCTGCGCCTATTCCGGCGAAGAGGGTCTTGAGATGGTCACCCGCGAACAGCCTGACATCGTGCTACTGGATCTCCGTTTGCCGGGCATCGGCGGCATGGAGGTTCTGGAAACGCTGGGCCGGGAACACCCTGGTTTACCCGTGGTCATGATTTCGGCCCATGGTGACACCCGGGCTGCGGTTCAGGCCGCTAAAGCAGGGGCCGCCGATTATCTCACCAAGCCCTTCGCACTGGACGAACTGCTGCACCTGGTTGGCAATACCACCGAGCGTATCCGCATCCGCAGCGAGCTGGATTACCATCGTGACCGCGCGGCGTCGGCGTCCGGCCTGGTGGGGAACAGTGAAACCATGGGTCAGCTGTGGCAGACCATTCAACGAGTGGCCGTCAGCAGTGCTGGGCGTATTCTGCTGCAGGGAGAATCCGGTACCGGCAAGGCGGTGGTGGCCCGCGCAATTCATTCCAGCAGTCCCCGGTCAGCGGAAGCTTTTGTGGAAATCAATTGTGCGGCCCTGCCCGAGCAATTGATTGAGGCAGAGCTTTTCGGTGCTGAAAAAGGTGCCTACACCGGCGCTCATCAGACCCGTGTCGGGCTGGTGGCGCTGGCAGATGGTGGCACTCTGTTCCTGGACGAGGTCGGCGAACTGCCTCTGGTGTTACAGGCAAAACTGCTGCATTTCCTGGAAGATGGCAGTTACCGACCGGTGGGTTCCAACCGCTCACGCATGGCCAACGCCCGGGTTATCGCTGCGACTAACCGCCCGCTGGAAACCGAAGTGCGCGAAGGACGTTTCCGGGAAGATCTGTTTTTCCGGCTCAATGTGATTGAGCTGCTGATACCGCCCCTGTGTGAGCGCGGCAGTGATATTGGCCTGATGTTGGAGCAGTTTGCCGGAATCCAGGCCCGAGAAGAGCGCTGCCAGCCTATTCATTACTCCCCCGAAACCCTGGAGCACTTGCGGCATTACGTCTGGCCCGGCAATGTCCGGGAGCTTAAAAACCTGGTTGAACGGCTCACCATTCTCTACCCGGGCCAGCTAATTGAACCTTCGTATTTGCCCATCGAGATGCAGAACGAGGACCTGCACCCGGACTACCTTGGTGAACGAATGAAACAGACGGAACGTCAGATCGTGCTGGAGGCGCTGTCGGAATCCGGCGGTCACAAGGGCAAAGCGGCGGAGTTTCTGGGTTTGTCCCGGCATGCATTCAAGCGTCGCCTGCAACGTCTTGGGCTAGACCAGGAGAATCCGACATGATCCAGTGGGGCAAACTGGCAGGGCTGGTCATCAGCCTGCTGGCGGCGGTCGAAAGCGCCGCTGCCACCGAGCCTGCCGGACGGGTAGAACTCGGAGCCTCAGCCGCCGAAGCGGACGTGACCGTGGCCTGCATGTACCCGATGACAGGGCGCCCGGCCAGCTATGGCCGCGACAGTATTACAGGGATTCGGGTGGCTTTGGCGGAGCTGGCACGGCAGCCCCATGCCCCAAAGCTTAGAGTCATTGTGGACGATTCCCGGTCCAAGGCGTCATTTGCCGTGCAGATGGCGGAGAATTTTATCGAGACTGATCAGGCCGATATTCTCTGCGGTGTGGTCAGCTCCGGGGTAGGGCTTGCGGTCAGCCGCGTTGCCCGGGACCGGCGCATTATTATGATTGGCACCGACCACGCCAGCTCCCGCAGTGTGCTGGAGGAAGGCCACCGCTATTATTTCCGGGTGTCCAGCGATACCTGGTATTCCCACGCCGCCGGTGCCCGCTATCTCAAGGAGTTACAGGCGAAAACCGGCTGGCGGACACTGGCCTTCCTGGGGCCGGACTACGAGTACGGGCGTGTGGCCTGGCGTGACCTGCGGCAGGCACTGGAAATGCTCGGGGTGGAGTATCAGGTAGTCGGCCAGTACTGGCCTAAACTCTACGAACCCGATTACACCCTCTACATCCAGTCACTGCTGGAGTCTCCGCCAGATATACTGGTCACCGCGCTGTGGGGCGGTGATTTCAATGCTTTTATCGAACAAGCCCGCACCACCGATCTGTTCCGGAAAATGCCGGTCGCAAACTTCGACACCGGAGGCAATTACGATACCCTCGTGGCGTTGGGCAAGAATCCACCGCCGGGCCTGATCCTGTCCGCCCGCCACCACCTTAACTGGCCCGCCACCGAGCGGAATCGCCGGTTCGTGCAGGCGTTTCACGCGCTGTCTGGCCGTTACCCGAGTTATTCGGCGCAAGGTGCCTATGCCGGCATGATGGTTATTGCAAAGGCGGTCGGTATGGTCGGGGACGTCTCGGATACCGACGCCATGATCAAGGCCCTGGAAGGGCTGGAAATTGAACTCCCCAAAGACCCTGAAGGGTTTACTTCCTACATTGATG
>CBIHLH010000027.1:0-32454 GCA_966210405.1 uncultured Marinobacter sp. | reverse complement strand
ACTACGGTGCCGCCGAGGACGCTCTGGTGGTGCCCATCTCCAGCCTGTCACTGCCGGTTCGCTTCAGCGATGACCAACTCGCAATCACCGCCCGGGCCCAATGCGAGCAGGCGCTCCGGGAACTGACGGCAGATGCAGGCTTCGCCTGCCGGGTTCGACGGGTCATCGAGACCAGCCATCCGTTTCCACCCAAACTCGCCCGGGTGGCCGGCACACTGTTCGTCTCCGAGCGCACCCTGAAGCGCCGTCTGCAGGAAGAAGAGGCCAGCTTCCAGACCCTGGTGGACCAGGTACGTCTGGAGCGGGCCGGGGACCTGCTGGCAAACACCGGCATGACCCTGGGCCAGATTGCCGACGCCCTGGGGTACGCCGATGCCGCCAATTTCACCCGGGCGTTCAAACGGTGGACCGGAGACAGCCCCAGCCACTACCGTGCCGAGGCGCGCCGACCGGTGACAGCGACGATCCGGTCAACCAGCCCGGCGCCCCTGTAATCCGTTATCCGCCGGTGACTTAATCGATACCGATTATTTTGTGCATCTGCAGTGTCAGCCGCCATTGGGGATGGGCCAGGCAGTACTCGGTGGCTTTACGGGTATTGCTGAGTTTCACCGGATCGGTGTCGCCGTCAGATGTGGACGGTGAGGCCATGGGCGACAGGAAGAAATGCCGGGCCGCCATCCCGGTAAACCGTTCCGGCATGGCCAGAACCTGCGGGTACACCAGCTTGAGTTCATCACACGTGGTGATTACCACGGGCGCATCCGCCTTCGGGCTGACACAGAGCCAGTCAATGCCTTCCGGCGCCGGCAGGGTTCCGTTGGTTTCCACCCCCACTTCCAGTCCTGCCCGGTGAAATGCCGCAATCAGGGGCTCATCCAGCTGCAGCAACGGCTCACCCCCGGTACAGACCACATAGGGCCTACCCGGCGCCTCCGGCCACAGGGCACGGATATGAGCCGCCAGCGCCTCGGCGGTGGCAAACCGACCGCCATTCTGGCCGTCGGTGCCAACAAAATCCGTATCGCAGAACTGACAGACCGCCGAGCCGCGATCCTTTTCCCGGCCGGTCCACAGATTGCATTTGCTGAATCGGCAGAATACCGCGGCACGACCCGCCTGGGCGCCTTCGCCCTGGAGTGTGTAGAACGCCTCCTTAACCCGGTACATCAGCACCCCGCCTCATAGGACAATGGATCAGAGACACCATTCTCGGCAAACGCCTCCAGCCGTTCGACGCAGGAACCACAGCGTCCACAGGCCTGCTCGCGACCGTTGTAGCAGGTCCAGGTCCGGGCATAGTCCAGACCCAGCGCCAGGCCCCGGGCCAGAATGTCGCCTTTGGTCAGCGCCATGAACGGCGCCTCAACGGCCACCGGCTCATAGTTTGCCACCCGGCAGACCGCGTCCATTCTGGCGACAAACTCCGGCCGGCAATCCGGGTAAATGGCATGATCCCCGCCATGGGCGCCATACCACACAGCGCCGGCGCCGACGGTCACGGCGTAGCCAGTGGCCAGCGACAGCAGGATCATGTTGCGATTGGGCACCACCGTGGCCTTCATGCTGTCTTCCTCGTAGTGCCCCTCCGGCACCTCAAGATCCGAGGTCAGGGACGAGCCGGCCATCACCTCACCCATGGCGCGGATATCGATCACCTTGTGGGGGATGGCCAGGGCTGCGCACACCGACCGGGCACAGGCCAGTTCCCGCACATGGCGCTGGCCATAATTGAAGGACAGGGCATGGACCCGGTGGCCCCGCGCCCGGGCCTCGTGGAGCAGAGTAAAGGAGTCCATGCCTCCGGAATAGATTACAACCACGGTGTCAGTCATTCGGGCTCCCTGACAGTCATTCGGGTGAACGGATCATCGCCCATCGCGCACCGGACTGGCCGGTGTCATCGGGCTTTTACATTGAGTGGACATATTGTAACAGTGCACGGACACGTTGGGTTCGCGTCTCGGATGTGGGGCGGGTAAACTCAACGAAAAACAACCCATCAACCAGACTGACGCAATGGCCACCGACTTCAGCCCGGCATTTATCGATTTTGAGGCCTCCAGCCTCGACCTGATCGCAAGCTATCCGATTGAGGTCGGCATTTGCCTGCCGGATGGCCATCTGCACAGCTGGCTGATCGCCCCCCATGTACTCTGGCAGGACTGGTCCGAGAATGCGGAACAGATCCACGGCATTTCCCGCGCCACCCTGGAGGCGGAAGGCGCCCAGGTCCGGGAGGTCGCCAGTGGCCTGAACGCACTGTTACCGGAGCAGGTATTCTGCGACGCCTGGACCTTCGACAGCTTCTGGCTGCACCGGCTGTTCCGGGCGGCCGGCATTCAACCTCAGTTCCAGCTCGAATCCATCTCCATGCTACTGGGCCCGCAGCAGGTTCGCGAATGGGCCCCGGTACGCCAGCAGGTTATATCGGAGCTGGGGCTGCCGGTTCACCGGGCCGCCAATGATGCGCTGATCCTGCACAAAACCTGGGGACGGGTGACAGACCCGGATCTTCCGAGGACCACCCTTTCAAACCACAGCCACCAGGCCTGAGCCAAAAAAAACGCAGCCCGAAGGCTGCGTAGAAAGGAGAGATCCATGGGGCGTCCGACACAACAGACACCCTGGATTGCACAACGTAAAACACGTGACTTGGTTATTATCGCCAGGCACTGGCACCCGCGTCTGTACGCGTTTGCCGAAGCCGCCGGGCTATTGCAAACCGCCTGCTAACCGATACACTGAGCAGTGAACCGAACTCAAAAAAGCCGATATGACCAGAATGATTCCACAGCTAACTGTTTTCACAGCCATGGGTTGCCACAACGGGCAATCCGTACGCGCGTTGGTAAAAGACATCTAACGGCTTTCGGTCAGTCCCGGGAGCCTACGCAGCGACCGGGTCCGCTTCTCCGAAAACCCCGGTTGCTTCTGGCTCCGGGGTTTTGTTTTTGCAGCCGCAAAACGACAAGGGGAACATCATGAAAAGACATCCGACACCACGTGCCGCCAATCAACCGGTGAACAGCCGTCAGGGCCCGATCAAGCGCCCCGAGAAGCTGCCACTGCTGGATGCCATCTGCAAGAAACTGAATCAGCGGGTCAATCTGGATGATGAGCAGCGGGTATTGGGACTGTACGAACGCGGCTGGATCTTCAAGGGTGTGCTGAGCAACCCCGGCGAAGCCGAAGCGCGCTATCTGCGCGCCCTGGCCAACCGCTACAACTCCTGGATTGCGCGCCAGGTTGCCTGAACCTGCCTCGCGGGAGGCTGAATCCGTCAGTGAGGCCGGTTCAGCCCCCGCACCAGCGCCATGTCACCTCCGTGAACCATGGCGTAGTTGTTCACCACGTCGTGTATCTTTTCCTGGGAATAGGGTTTGACCACATAGCCGTTGGCACCAGCACTGATGGCTCGCTGAATGCTGTCGATGGAATCATCGGCCGTAACCAGCACCACATGCTGGCCCTCCCGCTGGCGCTTGAATTCATTCATCAGTTCGTGGCCGTCGCCGTCGGGCAGCCCAAGATCCAGCAGTACAATCTGGAATTCCTGGGCGTCGAAGGCCGCCCGGGCGGAGGCCACGTTCGGGCTCTCTGATACCTGGGACGCTCCAGCGTTGTACAGCATGTCTACCAGCCGCGCCCGCATGACCGGCTCGTCCTCCACCACCAGCACCCTCAGATCACTCATGGTCTGTCTCCTGTCAGTAAATAGTGTCGGTCATCCGGCCGGCTAGTGCGAATCATTTCCGGTCCGGCGCGGCAGATCCAGCGGCGCCGGGCGCCGGTCCGGGGACGGTGACTGTCCGGCCGCCGGCAGTTCATCACCGGGTTCCGGTGCCTGACCTTCGGTGCCATGGCGGGTCAGGATGTTGCTGATGCTGACCGCGGTTGTATACAGGGAAATGGCGATAATCAGCAGTATGGGCTGGACAAAAGCCACGAACCCGGGCACCTCGGCACTACCCATAATACTCAGCATCAGGATGATGGCGGGGCCGAGAACCACAAACAGGGTCAGTGCGATGAAGAACACGATGCGCTCCTTGTAGCGCCCCAGGTCCCGGTTGGTCACCAGCCCCAGCACGAACTTGCCAATGGCGAGGCCGGCAAGAATGGCGGCGGCGATGCTCAGGTCTGCCCGCATCAGGGTGTCGTAGAGCCGGCCATCCCACAGGCGCTGCATCGCGATCACCAGAAACGGAAAAAGCACGAACAGAATGTCGGCGTAGGTGCCGTACATCATGCTCAGCGAATAATGTTCGTTGCGGTTCTGATTGTCACTCATGGGCGTTGTTCCGTTGTCGGTCAAGCATGTGCCCTCAGGTTGGCGTCTCGGCGGTCGCCAGGGCACGCGTTATCATTTCACTGAGCCCGTCAAGCTCGCTGCGAACCCGGTCCCAGTCTGGTGCTTCGGCCTTGACCAGCGCTTCAAGCAGCCCGGCCTGTCGGGTCATCATCGGATACCCCATGGCCCCCGCCGTGCCCTTGATCTGATGGGCCTCGGTCTGCAGGGACTGCGGTTCCCTGGCGGCGAGGGCCCGGAGCATCCGCTGCCGGCGGGCCTCCAGGCCCTCGAGAAACTGTTTCACCAGATGGCGAATGTCGTCGTCCTCGCTGTCGGCGTTTCCCTCCGGATCCGACGGGGCCAGGAACCGACCGAGTAACGCCTGCAGGCGGGTCTGGTCAATGGGTTTGTTGAGCACGCTGTCACAGCCTGCCTCCAACAGGGCGTCTGTTTCCTGCTCATCGCCGGCAGTAAAGGCCACAATCGGGCGCCGGAATCCGGTCTGGCGCAGCAGCCGGGTCGCGGCGACGCCATCCATCCCGGGCATATGCCGATCCATCAGCACCATCTGCACCGAGTCCGACAGCGCGGTGCGCACCGCTTCGTCGC
Source organism: uncultured Marinobacter sp. (assembly GCA_966210405.1). Taxonomy (GTDB): domain Bacteria; phylum Pseudomonadota; class Gammaproteobacteria; order Pseudomonadales; family Oleiphilaceae; genus Marinobacter. The sequence continues at coordinate 27,551 of CBIHLH010000027.1, read as the reverse complement.
CCCCGGTTACCGTAATCACCTCAAGTCCCTGACGATGCAACATGCGCTCGACCAACTGGCGGTTGTCGTCGTTGTCCTCTGCGACCAGGACCCGACCATGGTAGCGCTGTACCGGGGTCTGCAGCGACTCGGGCCGGACCACCAGATACCGGGCCAACACTTCATAAAACCGTTGCTTGTCGATGGGTTTGGCCAGGTGCTCGTTACACCCCGCCAACCGGTAGTCCGCGATGTCCTCGGACATCACGTTGGCGGTCAGCGCGATGATCGGCGTGTTAACCCCCGCCTCCCGTAGGGCCGCTGTGGCATCCCGGCCATTCATCACCGGCATCTGGATATCCATCAGGATCAGGTCAAACCGCTCGCGGATAGCCATTTCCAGCGCTTCCGCGCCATTGCTGACGTGTGTCATGTCGGCCCCGGTCCGGGCCACCAGCAGCGACACCAGCCGCCGGTTCACATCGTTGTCCTCGGCACAGAGTATCCGACCGGCCAGTTGCGGTGCCACCACCATCGGAATGGTTCGGCGCCGTTGACTGAGCTCGGAGGCATCGCGCAGGAAGTGCACCTGGGCCAGGGCCCCGGTGCGGATCGACAGTTCGAACTCACTGCCTTCCCCATAGGTGCTGTTGACGGTAATACTGCCGCCCAGCATTTCTGCCAGGCGCCGGGAAATGCTCAGGCCCAGCCCGGTGCCGCCGTACTGGCGGGAGATCGCGGCACTGCCCTGGGCAAAGGGATCGAACAGCCGGCCCAACTGCTCGGGTTTCATGCCGATGCCGGTGTCCACCACTCGGGCAATCAGCATTTCACTGGCCCGGTCGCAACGTACAATCAGGGAAATAGACCCCTTTTCCGTAAATTTGAGCGCATTTCCGCACAAATTAATAATAATCTGACGCAGCCGGGTGGGGTCGGTCTGAATCTGCTCCGGCAGCGGAAAGTCGCAGATAATGCTGAAATCCAGCCCCTTCTCCCGGGCCCGGGGGGCGAAAAAGGCCCGGATTTCGTCCAGCAGTTCCGGCAGGTTGACCGACACCACATCCACATCCAGCTTGTTGGCATCGATTTTGGAGTGATCGAGGATATCATTCACCAGATCCAGCAGATGCCGGCCACTGCGCACCACAGTTTCAGCACTGCTGCGTTTTTCCTGCGCGTTCAGATCCGGGTCCAGCAGAGTTTCACCGTAGCCGATGATGGCGGCCAGCGGGGTCCGGATTTCGTGGCTCATGTTGGCCAGAAACTGGCTTTTGGCTTCCGCGGAGTTGCGGGCCAGTTCCTTCTCCAGCCGCTCCTGCTCGCGCTCCCGCTCGATTTGCTGGCGCTGGTGGCTTTCGGTGGCGTCAATGCAGGTGCCTTCCAGATGCGTCGGCTGCCCCTCGGCATCGTAGACCGTGTGCAGGGATATCGTGGCCCAGCGCTCGGCGCCATCCCGGGTCAGGTATCGGGCGTCAATGCCCTTCACCGTGCCCCGGGCCTCCAGTTGCTCCACCACCAGCCGCCGCACGCGGTCATCGGCCATGCAGGCTTCCAGCACATCCGGGTTGCGCGCCAGCATCTCGCGGCTGGTGTTATAGCCCATCATCCGGGCCATGGCCGGATTGGCGGTGACAAACCGGCGGTCCAGAGACATCTGGAACACGCCTTCGATGGCGTTATCAAACAGCGACTGGTACCGCTGCAGGTTCGACAGCGCCCGCTGGCTCCAGCCCAGGGCCTGCCCCTGCACCTGTTTGATGCGGTCGGCGAGGGCAAAGGAAAACAGGATGATTTGCGCCGTAAGCCCGATCTGCGGTGAATAGAGCGTGAAGGTATTGAGCGGCAAGTAGCCCATCACGGTCAGGGCGTAGATACCAAAACCCACCAGGGCCAGGGTCCAGGCGAAAAAGTAGGCGCGCGCGGCCGGATTGTAATAACGCCACGACAGATAGCTGACCAGAATCAGGATCATGCTGAGCAACACCGACCCCACCACAATCCACTCCATCGCCACGTGGTAGGGCAGGAAGATGGACAGTACAAAGGTGGCCACCACCGAATACAGGCACAGCCGTATGATCTGATCCAGATCCGCGGACCGCTCCCGGGTCTCCAGCAGCGAACGGGCCATTAACAAGCCCCAGAACCAGGTCAGAATGATCTGGAAGTGCAGGTATTCCTTGTTGAAAATGGTGGGCCGGCTGTCCAGCAGCTGGACCCCGTGGACCTGCTCGGTGGCAATGAAGACCGACGCCGACACCAGATAGAGCACATAATAGATGTTGCTCCTTTCCCGCACCGACACCGCCACAAACAGGTTGTAGGCGAGAATCGCAAGAATGCTGCCCAGCAGCAGGCCACGCACCGCCTCGTCCACCGACACCTTTTCAATATAGCGGTCCGGATGCCACAGGCTGATGGGAAGCCGGAAGGTGTTGGTGTTGGTGATGCGGAGGTAGACCGTGTTCACGGTGTCCGGGGCGAGATTCAGACGGAACGTGGGATTGGGCACCGCCAGGTCCCGGTCGGCCCAGTCGTCCAGGTAGCCGGCACTGCGCTGGGCCACCAGCTTGCCATCCCGGACCAGATAGAGGGCGACTTTGTCGACCAGCGGCAACGCCAGTTCCAGTATCCAGTCGGTCTGCGGGTCCCGGCCGGACAGGCTGATATCAAAGCGAGTCCAGTAGGCGGACTCGGTGTAGCCGAAATTCAGCACGCCACTGTCATGACGGGTGAAACGCCCCTGGGGCATGGCCCGGATCTCGTCCAGCCGGTATTCCTGACGGGGGTCTTCCAGGTACCAGATGCAGCCCCCCAGATCACGCACACTCTCGGTACCGGGCGTCAGGACGATCTCACCATCGCGACAAGCGCCGGCAGCATCGGACACCGTCGGCAGCGACACCACCAGAAGCACCAGTATCCGGAGCGTCAGCCGTTCCGCAATCGAGTTGAGCCATTGCCGCAAAATGTGATCTCCGCGAGGGTAGATGGCCGTTCTTTGGTTTATTGTCAGCAGTCTGGCCGGGGCGCAGTGCCCCGCGGACATTCACTTTAGCCGTTTACGCCGGTTGACGCACCTCGGGGCCTTCTGAAATGAGACATTCCTGCCTTTTCGCCGCTTTTTCCCTGCCGTTTCTGGGCCTTGTGGGCTGCGGGCTGGAAGATACCGGGCCCACGGCCGTTAACCCGGCCACCAACGTCGACGTCACGTTCTCCACTTACACCCAGACCGAGCAGACCGGCAATACCCTGTTCGCCGACCTGATCCGGGCGGTGTATCCCGCGTCGACCGAGGGCAGCGACGCCGAGGCCAGGGCCTCGGGTATCCGGAGTCAACTGGCGACGTTTCTGGGCCTGACGGTCAGCGGTGACCCGACACCGGCACTGGATTCGGTGCGTAACCCCCTGGACCTGATGCGCCGGGTCATCGGGGAAAATAACATCGCCAACTTCAACGACGCCAGGCAGTACATCAGCGCCCGCATTGACGTTGCCCAGGCTGGCGAATACAGCAACACCACCAACGACGTCTACATCCGCTTTACCGACCAGGGCGCCTTCGTCGATGGCCGCCCCGTGTCCGAGTACGAGTGGCGTTACCCCATTGTGAAATGGGTGTACACCCCGGACACCTCCAACCAGGTGACCCGGATCCTGAACTGGGTAGCTTCGGGCACCTTTGCCGAGAGCTCCACCCGGCCCAGCGCCACCCTGGGCACCCAGTTCCTGCCCCGGGATTTCCAGGTCTCCGGCTACAACGACGGAGCCCGCCTGCATACCGAAGGCAGCATTGTCATTGCCGGTGAACGGGAGATGTCGTTTGTCCGGGAGTACGAGGGCGCGAACACGGATACCCTCAATATCGACGGCACGGCGGTGGGCACCCAACAGGGCTCCACGGGCGGACCGGAGTTCGAATTTGCCGGAGACACCGTGGACTGTCTGAAGATCCGGTTGGATTATGAGGCCGGCACCGTGGACCTGTTCACCTCACTGGACCAGCCGCCGCAGGAAGACGACCCCGACAACCCGGGCCAGACCAGGAACAACGAACAATACTGCCTGAATCTGGATTCCCCGACCGCCAGCTATCAGACTGCAACGTCCGGCGGGCGAAACTGACCGATAACTGAGCACGGCCCTGGGTCGGGGCCGCTCAGTAGGCGCCGGTTTCCTTAAGATCGTGGTTCTTCAGAAACCCCTTTTTGCGGTCAATCATGCGCTCGTAGGTGGAGATCATAATGGCGGCGTGGGGGGCCCGGGTGAGGCGGAGGGTTTCAATGCGGCGCTCCAGGCGCTCGACTTCGGAACTCACCTGCTGGCGCACATGGCTGCGTACGCTGTCATACTGGTCCAGTCTGACTTCGGACCTCGGCTGTTCCTGGGGGGATGTCGGTTTGTCCATTCGGGTTCTCGTCCGTTGAGTCGTGAAAAGTCCTTTTCCGATGGCTGAAGTGTGCCCAACTGTCGAACCAGGCGCAATTAAAATGAATAGAGCTTCATTTCTGTTTCAGCCATTGGCGCCATGCTTTAATACCAGACGTGCCATACCCTGCTATAGTTCCACAGGAATCCAGCTTTTTCCGGGGCCGGTTAATCCGCTGTCCCGGAAACACCGAGACCGCTTATGACCCAGACTTCCGTTGCCGACACCCTCCGCGAGTACCTGTCCCTGCTGGAACTGCTCGACGATGCCTACTGGGAAGCCAGCAGTATCCACCACAAGGATCTGCTCTACGACATCATCAGCATCTTCAGCCAGGAAGTGGCCGAGATCAACAAACTCAGTGTTCAGGATCATCACTACCCCTATGAAGTGATCACCGAAGGCATTCGCCGGGTAGTCCCCAAACTCGAACGGCTGGATGAGAACCGTGAAGACGTGATCCAGAGAACCCAGACCCTGACCGACTTCCGGGACATCCTGTCCTCGGTGCTGGGCATTCTCGAAGCCCAGTTACGAACGCTCTGATCCTGAGTTTCCGTCCGGCCAGTCAGGCCGCAATCAACGGGCGCTGTGCCTCGGGAATCAGCGGGAACCGGCGGCACACGGTGTAGACGAACTTCGCCAGCGCCGGAATGTGGTGGCCAACAATCGGGATGCCGGTGTTCAGCAGGCTGACCGAAATATCCCGGGCGGCGTCGGCCCAGCAGAGCTTGTTGATCAGCCCCACATGGCCAAAGGCGTATCGGCTCTGCTGCCCCCACAGTCCGACGGGGTTGCCACCCAGCATCATGCCGGCGCTGAAGCGCATGGGTATCATCATGGTCCGGTCAATCTGCAGTGAGCCAAACTGCTGGATGGCGCGCCGAACAGTCATTTCACTGCAGATACGCTTACCGTTCCAGACCCCGCCGTTCAGCATCATCTGGAAGAACCGCCCCATCTCCTCGGCAGTGCCACACAGATTGCCTGCCGGAATCACCGCCTCCTGGAAGCGCGGATCATTGCTGACGCGCTCCACCGTGCGGATATCCCCGCCCAGGGCGCGATGGACAATCCAGGACACCGGAAAACGCGGCGTGGGCCCGGTGGCGTAGTTACAGGCCAGGTCATTCAGGTGTTCCGGCGCTATGCCATAGGTGAACCAGGTCATGCCCATGGGCTGGCGCAGCGTGCGATCCAGAAAATTCTCAATGCTGTCACCGGTGACCTTCTCCAGCACCCGCTGCAGCACGTAACCACCGGTAATCGCGTGGTAAGCCACCTTGGAGCCGTCCACCTCCACCGGCGTGGCGGCACACAACAAGCGCCAGATCTCCTCCCGGTCCCACAACACATCAATCGACGTTTCCCGGGGAATCGCCGGTATGCCGCCCCGGTGCGACAGGATCTGGTGAACGGTAATGGTGCGCTTGCCACCGCTGGCAAACTCCGGGCAGTAATAGGACACCGGGTCCATCAGGTTGATCAGGCCCCGTTCCGCCAGTATGTGAATCAACAGCGCCGTGACCGCCTTGGACGCCGAGAAATAGCAGACGGGGGTGTCCGTGGTCATCGGCACCTTCACCGCATCGGGCGGATCGTGGGGGCCGTTGCCGCTGGCGTGGCCAATGGCCCGGTGCAGTACCTGATGACCCCGGTGCCGCACCGAAATCTGAAGGCCGGGGTGCACACCGGTCCGGTACAGCGCTTCCACGCTGTTCCAGATCGCGTTGACCGTTCCGGCATCAACGCCGGCCGCCTCCGGCTGCTCACCGGCCGCATCCCGGTGAGTAATGGACGACAGATCCCTGGGAACCTGAAAACTGTGCAGCGCACGACGGGCAATGGAGTTCATAAGGTAAACCTTGCTGTTACTAATGGTTTTGCCGATATCTTGTCTCAGGCACTCCGGGCAATCATTGGCCAGATGTCAGGCGGGGTACTGTCAGCACTTCCACCTCACAGTTCTCCGGACCGCCAGGAACCATGGTGTAGCCGCTCATGCAGGTGGGCCATCACAACGCAGTTCCGGCCCCGCTCCTTGGCGAGATACATGGCCTTGTCAGCGGCCGCGCAGAGCTGGTCAGCGGTTTGTCCATGTTCCGGATAGGCCGAGATACCGACGCTGACGGTCAGGGTCACCGTCTGGCCGTCACCCAGGGGCTGTGGTGTGTCGGCAATCCTGCGGCGCAAGCGATCGGCGGTGTCCTGGGCAGACTCCGCATCCATCTCCGGCAGCACGATGACAAACTCTTCGCCCCCGAACCGGCCAATGGCATCCACTGTTCGAATGCTGCCGGCCAGCAGCTGGCTCACCGACCGGAGCACCGAATCACCTGCGGCATGGCCGTGGGTATCGTTGATATCCTTGAAGTGGTCAACATCGATCCAGAGCACGGCCAGGGACCGCTGATAACGCGTTGCCCGGGCCAGTTCTTCATCCAGTATGCGGCTGAGCTCACGGCGGTTGCAGAGGCCGGTCAGCGGGTCCTGCGTCGCCAGTTTTTCCAGTTCGTTTTCCAGCGCCTTGCGGCCGGAAATGTCGAGGATAATACCCTCAAGAGCCAGGGCACCATTGTCGTCCTCTACCCCCCGACCACGTTCCCACACCCAGAGAGTGCGGCCATCCTTGCGGGTCAGCGCATATTCCAGTGCAAATGGCTGGCCCTGCTCAAGCGCCTCTTCCACTTCGCAGATCAGACGTTCGTTTTCCGCATCCCCGATCAGGCTGGCGTAGCTGGTCACCCGGTTGTGAGTCAGTTCATCAGGTTCATAACCCGTGAGCTGGGTGCAACCCTGGGAAACAAACAGCATGGTCCAGTGCTGGTCAAACCGGCAGCGATACGCCATACCCGGCAAATTATCCATCAATACCGTCATCTGCCGCTCTCGCCGGATCAGGGCGCGCCTCTGGCCGGCCTGAAGCCGGAGCAGGACCCTATCCTTGGCAAGCTGTCGCCAGAGCACCATGAACAGTACCGCGCCCGTGATCAGGACAAACAGGAAACCCTTCCAGGTCTGTACCATGGAGAGCGTTTGCGGGTCGGGAAACCAGGCTTCAGCGACACGGTCGGAAAACAGGATCCAGGCAACCCCCACCAGCAGATACACGAACACCGCCCAGAATGCCCGCCGGGCCGGGCTCTGATCGTTGTAGAGCGTTTTCATTCCCTGATTATCCTGCCGAGAAGGCTCCATCAATGCACAGCCATTGGTCTTGAACGTTTATGATGTACGAAAAATAGCCATAAGCTAAGGCGAAGTCGAGGCCTATCGTTCCCGCTTGTCGACTGTCGCATCAACTGGTTTAATTTCCGGGCCTGATTATCCACCTGGAGTACACCATGACACCCGGCATTAATGCAGCCCGGAAAGCCGGGGTTGCCCACACGTTGCATGAATATGAACACGATCCGGCCAGCGACAGCTACGGCACGGAGGCAGCGGAAAAAATGGACGTGAACGCCACCCGGGTATTCAAGACCCTGGTGGTGGCCCTGGATGGGGGTGAACTGGCCGTCGCGATTGTACCGGTCACCGCTCTGCTGAACATGAAACACGTTGCCCGGGCGGCCGGCGCCAAGAAAGCCGCCATGGCGGACAAACAGGCGGTTCAGCGCAGCACCGGCTACGTTCTGGGTGGCGTCAGCCCACTTGGCCAGAAAAAACGCCTGAAAACCTTTATCGACGCCTCCGCCCGGGACTTTGACACGGTCTACGTCAGTGCCGGTCGCCGCGGCCTTGAAATCGAACTGTCACCACAGGATCTGGCCACCCTGACCGCCGCCCGGTTCGTGCCATTGCAGGCCGAAACCTGATTGCACACTCCGGAGCATAAAAAAACCGGGCAGCCTCACGACCGCCCGGTTTTCTTGTAAGCCCCGACGCCTATTTCACAGACGCACGGGCATCCGCCAGGATGCTGTTCAGGGTTTCACTGGGCTGCATCACCGCACACACCTTGTCTGCGGGTGGGTGATAGTAACCACCAATGTCTGCCGGATGACCCTGGATCACACTCATTTCCTCCAGGATCTTGTCCTTGTTCTCTTCCAACTGCCCGGACAATTTCCCGAAGAATTCCTTCAGCTCCTTGTCACTGTCCTGTCTGGACAGCTCTTCCGCCCAGTAACGGGCCAGGTGGAAATGGGAACCGCGATTATCCAGCTCACCGGTCACACGGGACGGAGACTGGTTGTTCTCCAGCAGGCGTTCGGTAGCCTTGTCCAGGGTCTGGCCCAGCAGGCGGGCGCGCTCGTTGCCGTGCTTCTCGCCCAGCTCGTCCAGGGACACGGCGATGGCCAGGAACTCACCCAGGGAGTCCCAGCGCAAGTGATTTTCCTGCACCAGCTGCTGGACGTGCTTGGGCGCGGAACCACCGGCACCGGTCTCATACAGGCCGCCGCCATTGAGCAGCGGTACGATCGAGAGCATCTTGGCGCTGGTGCCCAGCTCGAGAATGGGGAACAGGTCGGTGAGGTAGTCCCGCAACACGTTGCCGGTCACGGAGATGGTATCCAGGCCACGAATCAGCCGCTCCATGGTCCAGCGAATGGCGCGAACCGGCGACTTGATCAGGATGTCCAGGCCTTCGGTGTCGTGCTCCTTCAGGTACATCTCGACCTTCTTGATCAGCTGGGCGTCGTGCGGACGCTCGTCGTCCAGCCAGAACAGCGCCGGCATGCCAGTGGCGCGGGCACGGCTGACCGCCAGCTTGACCCAGTCACGAATCGGCAGGTCCTTGGTCTGGCAAGCACGCCAGATATCACCCTGCTCAACCTTGTGCTCGGTCAGCACGGTACCGTCTTCCGCGACGACGCGGATAATACCGTCTTCCTTGATCTCATAGGTTTTGTCGTGGGAGCCGTACTCTTCCGCTTTCTGGGCCATCAGGCCCACGTTCGGCACGGTGCCCATGGTGGTGGGATCGAAGGCGCCGTGGGTCTTACAGAAGTTGATCACTTCCTGGTAGATGGTGGCGTAGGTGGACTCCGGCATAAGGGCCTTGGTGTCCTTGAGCTTGCCATCGCGAGCCCACATCTTGCCGGAATTACGGATCATTGCCGGCATGGAGGCGTCAACGATCACGTCGCTGGGCACGTGCAGGTTGGTGATGCCCTTGACCGAGTCCACCATGGCGATTTCCGGACGATGCTCATAGCAGGCGTGCAGGTCTTCCTGGATCTGCTCCTGCTTGGACTCCGGCAGCTGTTTGATCTTCTCGATAACTGATGACAGGCCGTTGTTCGGGTTGACCCCGAGCTCATTGAACAGGTCGCCGTATTTGTCGAACAGCTCCTTGTAGAAAACCTTCACCGCATGGCCGAAGACGATCGGGTGGGAGATTTTCATCATGGTGGCTTTCACGTGCAGGGAAAACATGACGCCGGTCTTTTCGCAGTCTTCGATGGCGCTCTCGAAGAACTTGATCAGGGCCTTTTTGCTCATGAACATGCCGTCCAGCACTTCGCCGTCCTGCAGGGGCAGGTCAGACTTCAGAACGGTCTGCTCACCCTTCCGGTTCTCGAACACGATACGGGTATTGGTGGCCTTGTCGACCGTGACGGACTGTTCGTTGGAGTAGAAGTCACCACCGCGCATGTGGGCCACGTGGGTCCGGGAGGCCGGGCTCCACTCACCCATGGAATGCGGGTATTTACGGGCGAACGCCTTGACGGCTGCCGGCGCACGGCGGTCGGAGTTGCCCTCACGCAGCACCGGATTTACCGCACTGCCAAGGACTTTGGCGTAGCGCGCCTGGATGTCCTTTTCCTCATCGTTTCCGGGGTGTTCCTTGTATTCGGGCACCTTATAGCCCTGTTCGTTCAGTTCCTTGATGGCAGCCCGAAGCTGCGGGATGGAGGCTGAAATGTTGGGCAGCTTGATGATGTTGGCATCGGGGTCTTTGGTGTACTCACCGAGTTCTGTCAGGGCATCCGGAACCCGCTGGTCTTCTTCGAGGTAATCCGGGAAGTTCGCCAGGATACGTGCCGCCAGGGAGATGTCGCTGGTGCCGAATTCAATGCCGGCCGGCTTGGCGTAGGTTTCCAGAATGGGAAGAAGCGACCGTGTCGCGAGGGCGGGTGCCTCATCGGTCAGGGTGTAGATGATCTTGGCTTTGGATGATGACATTTTCGTCCTCAGGCTATTGGGTGGATTCAGGACGGTCATGGCGAGGTCAGGCGTCTTGTGAACGTTCGACCCGGACAATGACTGATTAGGAACTTTTGATAGACCTACTAAGATACCATTTTTTGGTGAATTTTGGTTACGATCTTAGTATAAGAACGGACTAAAAATGCCGGATCTTCGGTTACAAGACGATGAAATGGCGGGAATTTACGAAACTTTCTTACATCGGGCATGCGGGTAGAACGACACGGTGAAAGCCCAAGCTGTTTAGTGAGCCTTTTTGTCGACAAAATCAGCTAAACATTGAGAGTAGGTCGGATTAGCCAACGGCGTAATCCGACAACCACCATCAACGTTTCAGACCATCACTCCGGCAACAACCCAGCCTCCGCCAACCGCTCCCGGATATGGTCCAGCGCTTCCGGATTACCCAAGGCATCCCGGTTATCGGCTTTTTTCGAACCATTGATCAACCGGGCCACGGCCAGCTCCACCTTCTTGCCGCTGCGGGTGTACGGAATGTCGTTCACCTGCACGATGTACCTCGGCACGTGCCGTGGGCTGGCGCCTTCGCGGATCCGGCTCTTTAGCTGTTTGAGCAGGTCGTCGGTGATGGCCTGGCCATCGGCCGGGACCACCAGCAGGACGACTTCCACATCGCCGTGGATCTGGCGGCCAACCACCAGGCTGTCTTTGACTTCGGCCACGGTTTCAACCTGGCGGTAGATTTCCGCGGTGCCGATGCGCACGCCGCCGGGGTTGAGGGTAGCGTCGGAGCGGCCATAGATGATGGCGCCACCGTGTTCGGTGAACTCAATAAAGTCCCCATGGGCCCAGACGCCGGGGAAAGTGTTGAAGTAGGCGTCGCGGTAACGCTCACCCTCGGGGTCGTCCCAAAAGCGCACCGGCATGGAGGGCAGGGGCTGGCGGCAGACCAGTTCGCCGCGGCCTTCGCTGACCGGCTGGCCGTCGTCGCCGTAGGCCACGGCATCCACACCCAGGAAGCGGCACTGGATTTCGCCACGGCGTACCGGCAACAGCGGAGTGGCGCCAACAAAGCAGCCGCAGATGTCGGTGCCGCCGGCAATGGAGCCAAGCAGGGCATGGGGGGCGCCGTCGGAGTAGACCCAGTCGTAGTCTTCCGGCAGCAGCGGTGAGCCGGTGGAGAACACCACGCGCAAGGCGCTCTGATCCAGGGTTTTGGCAGGCTGAAGTTCGGCTTTCCGGCAGCCGGCGATGAACCGGGCGCTGGTGCCGAAGTGGGTGACTTTTTCCTGTGCCACGGTATCCCACAGGACGCCGAGGCTCGGGTAGCCCGGGGAGCCGTCCACGGTAATCACGGCTGCGCCGGTCAGCAGGGCGGAGGCCTGCCAGTTCCACATCATCCAGCCACAGGTGGTGAAGTAGAGGAACCGGTCTTCCGGCCCCACATCGCCGTGCAGCATCAGTTCCTTGGCGTGAGTGACCACCAGGCCGGCGTTGCCGTGGACGATGCACTTGGGTTTGCCGGTGGTGCCGGAAGAGTACAGGATGTAAACCGGATGGTCCGGCGGCAGGGGGGTGAACGAGGGCGCCTGGCCGGCGCCGAAGGTCAGGGCATTTTCCCAGGTGCTGACCCGATCACCGGCAACCGGCGCCGCGTCTGGCAGTTGCTGAACGCTGACCACCGCTTTCAGGGTCGGCAGGCCGGCGATCAGTTCGGCAAAGTCCTGCTGGCGGGCAAAGACCTTGCCGCCGTAACCATAGCCATTCACCACGATCAGGGCCGAGGGTTCAATCTGGCCGAAGCGGTCGAGAATGGCACCCACACCGAAATCGGGGGAAGCGGAGCTCCAGATGGCCCCCAGGCTGGTGGTGGCCAGCATGCCCACCAGGGCTTCGTAGCCGTTGGTGACCACGCCGGCAACGCGATCCCCCTGGCGGACATCCTTGCTGCGCAGGAAGGCTTCCAGGGCGCCGGCGTCCGCCTTGAGCTGGGCATAGGTGCGTCTGAGCACGGGCCGGGTTTCGCAGTAGGCCACCACCGCTTCCCGGTCTGCGTGTTCACCATCCGCCAGCCGGAGCAGGTTGGCGGCGAAGTTCAGTGTCATGCCCGGGAACCACTCGGCGCCGGGAAGGTCGCGCTTGCCCAGGACCTGATCAGCCGGGCTATCGCAAACCAGGCCGCAATAGTCCCACACCTTCTGCCAGAAGGTTTCGAGGTCGTCGACAGACCACTGGTGCAGGGCGTGGTAGTCGGCAAAGGGGCCAAATCCCTGCTGCTCAAGCCAGGCCTTGAACTGGCCCATCCGGGCGTTCTTCAGAGTGTCCTCCGAGGGAGACCAGACTACCGGTGACTGTTCTGTGTGACTCATCCGTCTCTCCTGTGTCTTACTGCATATGCCAGCCGTGGCTGACCACGATGGATTGGCCGGTCAGAGCGGCGGAAGGGAAGGCCGCCAGGTGTACCGCCAGCTCGGATACATCTTCCAGCGTTGTGAATTCGCCGTCCACCGTGTTTTTCAGCATCACCTTGCTGATCACTTCATCCTCGGAGATCCCAAGCTCCCTTGCCTGTTCCGGAATCTGCTTGTCCACCAGTGGTGTGCGGACAAATCCGGGGCAGATGATGTTGCTGCGCACCCCGTGCTCGGCGCCCTCTTTGGCGACCGCCCGGCAGAGCCCGAGCATGCCGTGTTTGGCGGCCACATAGGGCGACTTCAGGGGCGAGGCTTCCAGGGAATGCACCGAGCCCATGTACAGCATGGTGCCACCGCCGTTGGCGTACATCTGGCGGAGCGCCGCCCGGGTGACCAGGAAGGCACCATCCAGATGCACGCTCAGGACCTTGCTCCAGTCCGAGAACGCCAGTTTGTGCACCGGATCGATGTGCTGGATACCGGCGTTGGCCAGGGCAATGTCCAGCCCGCCCCAGGTATCCACAATAGCGGCAACACCGTCATCAACGGCCTGCTCACTGGTAACATCCATGGCCAGGGCCATGGCGGTACCGCCGGCGGCTTCGATGGCCTGTACCGTGTCACGGGCACTGTCCAGGGTCAGGTCGGCGACCGCGACCCGGGCCCCTTCGCGGCCATAGTGTTCGGCGATGGCCCGGCCGATGCCGCGGCCGGCGCCGGTAATCAGTGCAATGCGGTTTTTCAGACGCATAATGGTTGTCCTCTTACTCGTACGCCACGCCCGGTAGCCAGGTGGCGATCTCTGGCACCAGGAACACGATGACCAGCGCAACCAGTTGAATGATGATAAACGGAACCACACCCCGATAGATATCCGTCACCTTGATCTCCGGGGGCGCCACACCCTTGATGTAGAACAGGGCAAAACCGACCGGGGGTGTCAGGAACGAGGTCTGCAGGCACATGGCAAACAGGATGGTAAACCAGACCAGATCAAAACCGAGCTGCTGGACCACAGGGGCGACCAGCGGCAGGATAATCAGGGTAATCTCCACCCAGTCCAGGAAAAAGCCCAGCAGGAACACTGCGAACAGGATGGTCAGCACCACGCCGTAGGGGCCAAAGGGCAATCCCAGCAGCGCCTCTTCGATCACCCGGTCACCGCCCAGACCACGAAGCACCACCGAAAAAGCGATGGCCCCGAGAAAGATCGCGAAGATAAACGCCGTGGTCCGGGTCGTCTGGTGCAGGGAGGCATTCAGCACCTTCAGATTCAGCCGGCGCGCCATCAGGGCCAGGATCAACGCACCCAAGGCACCGACGCCAGAGGCCTCGGTCGGTGTGGCGATCCCGGCAAAAATGGAGCCCAGTACGCCGAGAATCAGCGCAGTGGTAGGCAGAACCGCTTTGGCCACGTCCCAGACCACCGCCCAGCTGACTTTTTCAAGCCCTTTCGGAACCGGCGCCACATGGGGCTGCAGAAGCGGGCGAAGCATGGCATAGGCCACGTACATAGTCCCCAGCATCAGCCCGGGCAGGAAGGCGCCCATAAACAGGTCGCCCACCGAGGCTTCCGGCACGGCCAGCCGGTCCGCCATCAGGACCAGCATGATCGACGGCGGTATCAGGATACCCAGGGTCCCGGTGGCGCAGGCCGTGCCCACCGCAAAGCCCTTGTCGTATTTGTTCTCCATCATCACCGGCAGGGACAACATGCCGAGAAGAACCACGGAGGCCCCGATAATGCCGGTGGTAGCCGCCAGCAGGACGCCAATCACGATCACGGTGACGGCAAAGCCGCCGCGAACATTACCGAACAGCTTGACCATGCTGTTCATCAGCCGCTCCGCCACGCCGGACTGATCCAGCATGATGCCCATGAAGATAAACATGGGCAGCGCCACCAGGGTTTCACTCCCGACGATGCCCCAGATCCGCTCGGGAACCAGACCCATGGAGGACGAGTAATCGAACCAGAGATTAGCGCCGAAATTTTCGACCGCCACAACGCCCACCAGGGTCCAGATGACGGCCGTACCACCGAGCACCCAGGCCACCGGGTAGCCGGTCATCAGCAAGACACCGAAGGTCAGGAACATGCCGATTACAAACAGGGGTTCAAGCTCCATCAGGACCGATCCTCTTTCTTGTTCTCGCCGGGCGTGGCCGGAACCGGCCTCGGAAATCCGAACAGCAGAGCCGTGACTTTCAACAGTCGGGACAGGGCCGCCACAATGATCAGAGTGAACGCCAGGGCAATGATGAATTTGAGCACCCAGCGGTGGGGCAGGCCGCCCGGGGCCTGGCTGGTTTCGTCAACCTCCCAGGAGTTGATGGCATAGGGCACCATCTCATTGACCGAGATAACGAGAAAGGGCAACAACAGAAACGCAAGGCCGAACAGTTCGACCCAACCCTGGGCCCTGAGAGACAAGCGCTCGTGGATCACGTCGACCCGGACATGGTCATCCACCACCAGGGTGTAGGCCAGCCCGAGCAGCCAGCCAATGCCCGCCAGGTGCCACTGGATCTCCTCCAGCAGAACCGAGCCCTGGCCAAACACATAGCGGCCAACGACCGCCCAGATAATCACCCCGGTGACCACGATCCAGAGCCAGGAGGCAGCCTTGCCGATGGCTGTGAGCACGGCATCCAGCCACTGGCTCAAATGGGTCGTGGGTAACTCGGTATGGTGATGAAGGAATTCGTCTGCGTCGCTCACTGACGCCCGCGTCGTCCGCGGTGAGTCCTGATCAGACACCGTCATGGGTGGATACTCCGCTAAGATAAGGCTAATGGTGTGAAGCAGGGATGGCCCCGAAGGGCCATCCACTGGTCAACAGGCAGCGGAGGCAACTCCACTGCTTCGAGCTCAGGTGGCCTTAATGCTTACAGGTCCGACGGAACGTAGGCGCGTGTATCCCACACCTTGTAGGTTTCCATGAACTCGTTCTGGCTTTCATAGACTCGCTTGAAGTCGGCGTCCTTGGCGGCTTCTTGTTTCAGTACTTCCTCGGTGACCGCTTTCAGCTTTTTCAGGACGTCACGGGGGATCTGATCAGCCTGGACACCCTTGTCCTGGAACTCGGCCAGAACCTTGCCATTCTTGTATTCACCCTCGGCCAGGGCAAGCGTTGTCGCAGCAGTACAGGAAGCCTTGACCAGCGCTTTCTGTGCTTCCGTGGTTTTGTCCCACTGATCCTGGTTGATCAGCATGTACTGGGCGGTAAACTGCTGGTGCCAGCCCGGGAACAGGTTGTACTTGACCACCTGGTTGAAACCCAGGATCTGGTCGATGGCGGGCATGGAGAACTCGGTGGCATCGATGGTACCTTTCTCCAGAGCCTGGTAGAGCTCACCGCCGGGCATCATGGTGACGGAGGCGCCCAGCTTTTCCAGAACCTTGCCACCCAGGCCTGCGAAGCGAATCTTCAGGCCTTCATAGTCTTCCAGTGTTTTGATTGGTTTCGCATACCAGCCCGCCGTTTCAGGCCCGATAATACCGCACAGCTGGGCGTGCACGTCGAAGCCTTTGTTGGCATAGACTTCCTGCAGCATTTCATGGCCGCCACCGTAGTAATACCAGGCAGTATAGGCCCAGGGCTTCATACCAAAGGGTACTGCGGCGAACAGGGGGATCGCAGGCACCTTACCCTGGTCGTAACCAATCCAGGTGTAGCCCGCTTCAATCTTGCCGTCGGATACGGCCTGCAGGATGTCGAACGGCGGCACCAGCTTACCGGGCTCGTACACCCGGACCTGGATGCTGCCGTCGGAGGCGGTGGTGAGATTGTCTGCAACCCAGGCGGCGGGTGAACCCAGGCCGGGCAGGTTGGTGGCGAATGCGACCGGCATCTTCCAGCGCAGGTCATCTGCAAACGCGGAGCCCGTGGCAAGTGCGATCGCACCGGCGACCCCGGTGAGAGTCTTGAGAAGTTTCATTGGCAAGTCTCCTAGCATTGTTATTGTATCTGGCCTGGCGGATGACACCCTGAAAGGCCTGGTCTGAGTACAGCCAGACAGCGCCGGAACAGACGGACAGGTAACGTTCGGGTCCAACGATTGGCGTCAGTCTTGTTCTCTGCATTGTTCTGGCGTCCTGCAATCCGACTATTGCAGACACCATGCCAAAATTATTTTTCTGTTATAGATCAGATAGTAATAGAAAACAGAAGGTAGGATTTTCTTAAGCGATGTCTGTTATTCCGGACGCATTAAGACGTCAGTCGTAGGTATTTGTGCGGAATTCTGGACAAATGTCCTGAAATCAGGACATTCTGCCAAGCTTTTCGTACAGCACGGACCGGGAAATGCCCAACAGCTTGGCAGCCCTCGTACGGTTACCCCGGCTGGCAACGAGCGCCGCCTCAATAGCCTGGGCCTCGGCGTCTGCGAGGGTTTGCGCCAGCGGGCGGACAGGTTGCGGACACAGGGCAGACGCCGGGCGTCTACCGCCTCTCGGGAGCACCTTGAAGATGGCATCGGCGTCCAGCAACCCGCCTTCCTCGCCCATGGTCAAAGCCCGCTCAAGCACGTTGCGCAGCTCCCGGATATTGCCGGGCCAGTCATAGCTGCCAAGGGCGGCGACTCCCGCATCGGTAATTTCGCCGCGCAACTCCAGGCCATCGCAGATATCGCCCAGCAGGGCTTCACACAATACGCCAAGGTCCGCCAGCCGGTCTCGCAGCGGGGGAATGGGAATTTCCAGGACATTCAGCCGGTAATAGAGGTCAGACCGGAACTGCCCCTCGGCAATCATGGTTTCCAGGTTGCGACTGGTGGCGGCGATAACCCGCACGTCCACCTGCACCACCTTGTTGGAGCCCAGTGGCTCAATCTCACCTTCCTGCAACGCCCGCAGCAGTTTGGCCTGCAACGGCAGAGGCATATCGCCCACCTCATCGAGGAACAGGGTGCCGCCGTTGGCGAGCTGGAATTTGCCATCCCGAGTGCGTCGGTCAGCGCCGGTATAGGCACCGGGTGCCACACCAAAAAATTCCGCCTCCAGAAGATTGTCGGGAATGGCCGCCACATTGACACCGACAAAGGGTTTGTCCGCCCGCGTGGAGACTGAGTGTATGGCCTGGGCCAGGACTTCCTTGCCGGTACCGGTCTCCCCCAGAAGCAGCACCGGCATATCGCGACCGGCGGCCAGGCGGGCCCGGCGCTTCACTTCCAGGGCGGCGGGGCTGGCCCCGACAAAGTCACCCAGGCTGTATCGGGTGCTCCGGGTCTTTTTCGCCAACGCCTTGCGTGCGGCGGCGAGATCCTGGTGCAGACGGCGATACTTGGACACCAGCGGCGTCAGTGGTTGCAGGTCATCGTAGAGCACGAAGGCAACCGCGCCGACGATCTGGCCGGCGTCGTCGTAATACGGCAGGCGGGTGACCACCAGTTGCTGCTGGTTGTGCTCCATGATGTCAAGCAACAGGGGCTTGCCGGTCTCCACCACCTCGGGCATCCGGGTCTGGGGAATCACCTGCCGGACCGGCTGGCCAATCACGGACGCCGGGTCGCCGAGACCCAGCAGTTGGGAGTAACTGCCGTTGATCCAGGTAATCCGGCTGTCACGGTCCACGGCAATGGCACCGGCGCTGGCCTCCTCAAACATGGGAAACAGGGCCTCGATCAGATCCCTGGTCAGGCCACTTCGGTTATTGTCGGTGAACAGCTCTGTCATGTACCGCGTACCACCACCGGATTGAGTATCGTTCATAAGGAAGCGCCCCCGACACCCGGCGGGCCGGATATCGTCACGGAAGTATATGGGGCCACCGGAGCCGGGGCAAACGAAGCCGGCCCGGACAGTCCCGGGCCGGTGTCCGGCCGGACTATTCGGGAATACGAAGCTGATTGTCGACGAACACAATCCGGTCCCCAGCGTCCGGATCCGGGTCAATCCCGGGCAGATTGGCTTCCGACAGCGGCGTGCCTATGTCGCCCCGGGGCACCGTTCTCACCACCTGGCTCGGCGGCAGGGGCTGCTTCCCGGTGAGGTTCGCCCAGACCAGATCCAGCGCCTGGAAATAATAGTGGTGCAGGGGAACATAGCGATCTGCAACGCCGGGGAAGCCATTGAGTACGTCCAGGTGGTGAGCGTTCAGGATTTCGTAGTACCGCAGGTTGCTTTGGTGGCCCTCCACACGCTGGTTCAGGCCGTAGTAGGGCCTTGAGGTGTGGTTGATCGGCAAAATCGCATCGGAACGGCCGGTCACGAACACCGCTGGTTTGCCCCGCAGATTGCCGGAAGCCCGCACTTCGGAAATACCCCCGGCAATGGCATCGGCCAGTTCGGCCGCCTCGCCGGTCAGGTCTCCACCGGTGACGGCATCCTGGCCACTGGCCAGGCTACGCAGGCAGAGCAGGGCATCCAGGCCGTAGTCCGGCTGACTGGAACTGGGCGAAGCGCTGGCGGCCAGATGCGTGGGCTGGCCCGCAGCGCCGTCGTAGACGATGTTTACCCCGGCGGTGGGCGGAATCCCGTTACTGGCGGAGAACAACGCCGCTTCAACCGTGCCGGACAGCGGTGTCACCCCGCCACCGGCACCGGTGGCCGCCAGGCTGAGCTCGCAGATCCGGTCTTCGACACCGGCCCGACCATAGGCATTGGCGTAGGTCATGGAGATGCTCTGGGCCACCGCCAGGCCAAAGTGCACCGGAGCCAGCAGATTCTGTTCGGGCTGAATCCTGAATTCCTCATTCAGTATGCGCAGGGCATCGGTGGCGCGGTCGTCCAGGGTGGCGCCGGACACCAGTCCCTTGTTGGCCAGCGAGTTACAGATGTTCTCACCCACCGCTGGCGGATTGAAGGTGCTGTTCAGGGGCGCGATATCCCGGATGGCCGGCGCCTGGTTGGCGCAGCCCTGATACACCGCCAGCGCCGTGGTGTAATCCAGCAGGCTTCGGCTGTGGTTGCTGATCACCGGGCCGTCACCCTGGCGGATCGTGAATCCGGTGTCCACGGTGGGGTTGACATTGGGCTCGGACACCGCGACTCCGTCAATCAGCCCGTGCTGGTCCTGTTCCGCCGCGCGCACCGACGAACCACCGCCATTGGAGACACTGGAGGCAATGACCAGGGTATTTTTCGGATTGATGGTTAACAGGGTTTCACCGTTCCCCAGTTCCCGGCCGAATTTCTCGTTCAGCACGTAGAAGCCGAACTCGATGGACCGCAGCACATGGCGACCCCAGTCTGCTTCCGGATTGGCTTTGGAGTGGGCGTGCTTCCAGGCGAAGCGGTTGGGCCAGGTGGCGCTGAGGTCGGCGCGGAACTGGACCGGTTCGCCTGCCTCGGTCAGCGTGCCGTCCAGCCGCTGGGCGGCACCGGTCTCCAGGTTGTGGGAGCCGGTACCGGTGCCCTTATCGGTGTAGACCACCGCGCAGCCCTTTTTCAGACCCCACTCGCCGGCGGTACCGATCGCGCCGTAGATACCCCGGGAACCGGAAGACGGCGCGGTGACCATGCAAGGCCGCCGCGGATCAAACGCATCGGGCACCTGAGCCATCACCGTCACCGGAACATCCGTGCCGGGCACGGACATGTACGCCAGGTATTCTTCACCGGCAATCAGGCCCTCCCCCGAAGCGCCCACCTGAGGCCCGAAGAAGGTGCCATAACCACCACCGGATGCCGTGTCGACCAGGGCCCGGTAATTGTTGTAGATGGCCAGTCGTCGTAATTCAGCAGGGGTGGGATTCAACGGATCATCGAAAGCGGGTGCCGGCGTGCTGGCCAGACCACTGGCCCCGAGGCCGGCGGTCAGCAGGTCGTCGGTGACACCGTCATACCAGGTCTGCCGGATATCGCCCTGAACAAAGTCCGGGCGTTCGTTAAAGGGAGGTTTGCCGTCCTTGCAGGCGGTCAACGCAAACCCCGTCGCGCCGATCAGGGCGCAGAGCAGTAATCGTGTCATGGTCGTTCCTTGTTTGTTGTTGTTGACGAACGGGCCAGGCCCTCAGCCGGACCCCCTCGGATACCATGCGGATCCTGTGCCAATCGGCTAACACACTGATTTTGAACAACTAAATATTATTTGGCGAGATAATGGAAGCGACAAATCCGGATATCCGGACAGTTTGGAGAGGGAAATAACGGAAAATAGCAGTGAGCATGAGCCCAGGGCAGGATGTCCAGACTATCGGACACTGTATGGAAAACCGGACAATCCGGCGAAAAGCCCGAGCCTAGCCGATCCGGATAAACGGCAGCAGGCTCAGACCCATCATCACCAGAATGGCCAGGCAGGCGGCCAGGGTTCTGACGGGATGACGCCGGAGCATGAACCAGACACCGCCGGATTCGCCCCGGGCCAGCAGATCTTCATAGGTCTGCCGCTGGGTTTCCTGACGCTGCCGATGGTAGGCCTCAAGCAGCGCCCGGGCCCGGGCAGCTTCTTCATCATCGTGCACCCAGAAACCGCCCATACTGATGCCCCAACGGCTTGGCGGTGTTTCGTACCAGACCACACCGTGAGCTTCGAACAAAGCCCGGATTTCGTCGGCTTCGTCGTCGGGAACATGGCGCAGGTTCATCAGGTGTTGGGGCATGCGGGCTCGCTGTCTGGTATCCGGTACGGGAATCCCTATATCCTAGCACCAATGCACGATTGGCCGAATTCAACAGCCGGGACTCTGAATGACCGATAACCCCCTCCGATTGCTGCTGGGTTTTGATGCCCAGGCCCGACGGGATCACTCACAACCGGCGGCATTTCTCCACCGCCGGGACCGCAAGTTCGCGCTGGTCTGCCGAGAACAGGGCCTGGCCCCGGAGGCCGCCCGCTGGCTGACTCACCTGAACCGCCTGAGCGGACCCGACGCGACCCCATCAGCGGCGGAGCAGACCCTGGGATTCTGGCGCCGGGTCAGTGTCGGCTTTATCGCGGCGGGACTGATCATCGGCGTGCTCACCATGACCGGGCTACTGTTCTATGACGGTGGCCAACGTATCAACATCACCGTGTTGCTGGCCTTCGTGCTGTTGCAGCTGGTGCTGGCCCTGTTCACCAGCGTGCAGGCACTGGCCGGCTGGCAACCCTGGCACTGGCTACTAAGACGCTTTCCGGCCAGTCCGGGCAACGGGGTGAATCAAAGAGTGAGTCAAGGAGTGATTAGAAAACTGCACCCGCTGCTGATGGCGAAGGCAGCCCACCTCGGTGGCCTTTGTTTTGCCCTCTCGGGACTGGGAACATTACTGGCCATGGTGGTGGTACAGGACCTGGCCTTCGGCTGGAGCACGACCCTGGAAACGGCGGCTGTCAGCTACCAGCAACTGATACGGATCATCGCCGCGCCCTGGGCCTGGCTATGGCCCTCGGCATTGCCGGACCTTGCCCTGGTCGAAGCCACCCGGTTTTTCCGGGCCGGTACCGAAACTGCCAGCGCAGATCCGGCCCTCTGGGGCCAGTGGTGGCCGTTTGTCATCATGCTGTGGACCACCTGGGTGCTGCTGCCACGTCTGCTGCTGTGGCTTCTGGCCACGGCGCTCATCCGACAGCGGGCCCGCCGGCTGCTCAACAGTCATCCGGCGATGCACGCCCTGCTGTACCGCATGGAAACGCCGGCCCTGGACACCGGCAGTGACCACAACGACGCCGACGACCTTCCGGATACCCGCATCCGCAACAACCTGTTGCCCCTGCCGGACAGCGACACCCTGCTGTGCTGGGCCGGCGCCGGTGAACCGGAACTGCCGGAGGCCCTGCGTTCCGGCAAACAACGGATCCTTCGGGCCGGCGGCAGAGCCAGCCTCACCGACGATGAACAGACCCTGAACCAAATTGCAGACCACCTGAAGACCCGGGATAACGCCGTGATTCTGCTCACTCGCTGCTGGGAACCGCCGACCGGCGAGCTTCATGACTTCCTGGACGCGGCCCGCGACCTCTGGCCCGGCGGCACCCAGGTCGCCCTGGTGCCCCTGGCCGCTGACAGCAATCGCGAGCCGGACGCCCACCAGATCCAGCCCTG
This sequence comes from uncultured Marinobacter sp., assembly GCA_966210405.1. Lineage (GTDB taxonomy): Bacteria > Pseudomonadota > Gammaproteobacteria > Pseudomonadales > Oleiphilaceae > Marinobacter. Next base: position 4,637 of record CBIHLH010000027.1, on the reverse strand, counting down.
GCTTCGGTTCTCCGAAAGGTTCAGCAACGACTTCGTCCGGGTGTCACTGCCTCCCCTGCATGGCCAGCCCCCTGACGCCGTCCGCGGAGAGTACCCATGACACAGGCACCGACCTTCGCCGTGGTCGGACACCCGAACAAGGGCAAATCCAGCGTGGTGGCCACTCTGTCCCAGAACGACGCCATCGCCATTGCCCTGGAACCGGGCACCACCCGCAAGCACCAGGCCTACCCGCTGAAGGTAGACGGACAAACCCTGTACACCCTGGTGGACACCCCCGGCTTTCAGCGCCCGCGCCGGGTGCTCGAGTGGCTGGAAGCCCACAGTGTGTCAGCATCGGATCACGCGGACACCGTAAGATCGTTCGTGACTCAGCATCGGGGCGACGGCCGGTTTACCGATGAATGCGAGCTGCTGACGCCCTTGCTGGACGGCGCCGGCATTATCTATGTGGTGGATGGCTCGGTGCCCTATAGCGCCGAGCACGAGGCAGAGATGACCATCCTGCGCTGGACCGGCCGGCCGAGCCTCGCGCTGATCAACAGTATCGGCGCCGAGGACTATAGCGACACCTGGCAGGCGGCACTGGGTCAGTTCTTCCAGGTTGTTCGCAGATTCGATGCCGTTCGCGCTCCCTTTGAGCAACATCTCGGACTTTTACGAGCATTTGGTCAACTGGAGCCAGCCTGGGAATCGCCCCTGGAACAGGCAACCCACTTTCTGTCTGACCAGCAAAACCGGCGCCGACGGCAGGCCGCCGCACTGATTGGCAGAGCCCTTGAGAACATGATGTCGTTTCGGGAAAAGCGAACCCTGACCGCCAGCCAGGCCGCCGAAACCAGCGATGGCTCATTGGCCGAACAGCTCCGCCAGAGCTGGTATCGCCATCAGCGCCAACGGGAACAGAGCCTGCGGGTGGACATCGAGCACCTGTACCAGCACCAGCGCATTCGCCGCCAGGAAGCCGAACTGGCATGGCACAGTGAGCATGACCTGTTCTCCGAAAACAGCCGCAAGGCCTGGGCGGTCAGTAAACGCTACCTGGCCACAGCCGGCTTCGGGGCCGGGGCGGTGAGCGGCGCGGGCATTGATGCCCTGACTCTCGGCTCTTCCCTGGGCACCGGTGCCCTGGTGGGCGGCCTGATCGGCGCCGCCGGCAGTTATTTTTACGGTGACCGGCTCGCCCTGCCAGCACTGAACATCGGCGTGCTCCGGGATGGATTGCAAACCGCCACCTTCGGACCTGTACAGGACAGCCAGTTCGGCTATGTTGTATTAGGACGTGCAATAAATCACTGGTGGCACATCAGCCACCGGAACCACGCCGGCCGGGACTTGCTGGACCTGGAACCCGCAGGTCACCATTGGCTTGAAAACCTTGACAAAGTCAGCCGACAGGACATCCAGCGAGCCTTTGACAAGTGCCGTAAACGGCGCTCTCCGGATGAGCGCCAGCGGGAGAAATTCAACGCGGCCATCGAGCGATCCATGGCGGCCTATGACAATTGGCGGTTGAACCGGACCTGACGGGGATGTTTATACTAAAAGGCTGTTCCATCACAGAATGAGGAATGCGGATGAAAATCGTACGAGTGCAAGACATCATTGGTACCGAACGCGAAGTACACGGCCCGGGCTGGACCAGCCGGCGGATGTTGCTGAAGAAAGATGGCATGGGGTTCTCCTTCCACGAAACCATCATCCCGGCCGGCGCTGAACTCAACCTCTGGTATAAACACCATTTGGAAGCGGTATATTGCGTATCGGGAAACGGCAGTATTCTGGACAAGGCTACCGGTGAAACTCACCAGATCAGCGATGGCACCCTGTACGCACTCGACAAGCATGACCCTCACACCCTCCGTGGGGGCACCGAAGACATGCGCCTGATCTGTGCCTTCAACCCACCGGTCACCGGCGCGGAAGTACACGACGAAGACGGCGCCTACCTGCCAGACACCAGCGAAGACTGATTTGCTGCGCCGTGGCTGAACACCAGGCCGCAACCACACCGCCACCGCCAGCCAGGCTGCTGCCGGTGGCGGTGTTGCTTTGGCTGGCTGGCATTTATCTGCGCATACCGGTACTGGTGGCCCCACCCCTGGCACCGTTTATCAGCGACGAGCTGGGACTGACCCAGGCCCTCACCGGCGCCCTGACAACCCTGCCCATCCTGATGCTGGCCATCGGCTCCATGCCCGGCTCATTGGCGATCTCCCGGATTGGCCCCAGAAACACCCTGGCCCTGGCCATGGTGATCATGGTGATCGGCTCCGCCGGCCGGGGCCTGGTTCCGGACACTGTCACCCTGATGCTCGCCAGTGCCGTCATGGGCTTCGGCGTCGCCATGATGCAGCCGGCCCTGCCGGCCCTGCTGCCCCGGTGGCTCGAACCCCATCACCTGGCCCTCGGCTCCGCCATCTACATGAACGGTATGCTGATGGGCGAATTCATCGGCGCCGGCATCACCCTGCCCGTGCTTATGCCCCTGCTCGACCACAGCTGGCGCGCCACCCTGCTGGCCTGGTCGCTACCAGCCCTGCTGGTGGCCGGCGCCCTGTTCCTGCCAAAGCGGGACCGGGCCCGCCCGGTTCGTAAAGTCGCCTGGCTGCCCGACTGGCGCAACCCACTCACTGTCAGAATCGGCCTGCCACTGGGCCTCTCCGGCTCCCTGTTCTTTGGCCTCAACGCCTACATGGGCAGCCTGCTGGAACAGCAGGGCCAGTTCCACAAACTCGCCGACGCCCTGTTCTGGTACAACATCGCCCAGGTCTTCGCCTCCCTGATCATGCTCAAAATGGCCCGGGTCTGGGTCGGCCGCCGCACCGTGATCATCGTCACCGCCACCCTGAGCATCATCGGCACCCTCGGCGCCATCGCCTTCACCGGCTGGTGGTCCATCGCCAGCGCCACACTCATGAGCCTGACCGCCGGCATTCTGCTGATCCTGCTGGTCGCCGTACCACCACTGGTCACCAGCTCCGAAGAAACCGGCCGCCTCTCCGCCGGCACCTTTCTGGTCGGCTACACCATGGCATTCACCATCCCCATGCTCGGCGGCCTGATCGCCGACTGGACCGGCGACGCCCGACACGCCATCCTCACCATCGTCGCCTACAGCGTCCTCGTTCTCCCCCTGGCATTCACCCTGAACCTGAAACGAAAAAAGGACCCGCCCGAAAGCTGATCCTTCTTCAAAACAACGAATTCGCTCTCGCGGACTCCACGAATGAGGCCAGAACGGCCGTGGGGCGGGAGCTTTTTCTGCCGGGAAAAAGATGTCTGAGCGAAGCGAGTTGTTTTTCCCAGAAGAAAAAGCTCCCGCCTCACGGCCAGCCTCCGAACTAGATATAGTAATCCTTCAACGGAGGAAACCCGTTAAACTCAATGGCACTGTACGTGGTGGTATAAGCCCCCGTAGACAGCCAGTACATCCGGTCCCCAATGGCCAGATTCAACGGCAACGGATACTTGTGATGCTCGTACATGATGTCCGCGCTGTCACAGGTTGGCCCCGCAATCACACAGTCCTCACCTTCGCCGACTTTCTCGGTCCAGATCGGAAACTTGATCGCCTCGTCCAGCGTCTCGATCAGCCCCGAAAACTTGCCCACATCGGTAAACACCCAACGGTGCAGGGCAGTACGGGACTTCCGGGAAATCAGCACCACCTCGCTCACCAGCACCCCGGCGTTGGAAATCAGTGAACGACCCGGCTCAATGATGATCTCCGGCAGGTCGGCACCAAAATCCTCATGCAGGAACCGGGCAATCTCCTCCGCGTACACCTTCAGCTCGTTGGTACGGGTGATGTAATTGGCCGGAAAACCACCGCCCATATTGATCATCTTCAGTTCGATGCCGTCTTCTTCCTTGAGGCGCTCGAAAATCACCTTCACCTTGCTCAGGGCCGCGTCCCAGGCACCGATTTCCCGTTGCTGGGAACCCACGTGGAAGGAGACACCATAAGGCACCAGGCCCAGATCACGGGCCAGGATCAGCAGATCCATGGCCATGTCGGTCTGGCAGCCAAACTTGCGGGACAGCGGCCAGTCCGCCGTCAGCGTGCCCTCGGTGAGGATACGCACATACACCTTCGAGCCCGGCGCCGCCTTGGCAATGTTGCGCAAGTCCGCCTCGGAGTCGGTCGCGAACAGCCGCACGCCCTTCTCGTAGAAGGTTCGGATGTCCCGCGCCTTCTTGATGGTGTTGCCGTAGCTGATACGCTCACCGCTGACACCCAGGGCCAGCACCTTGTCCAGCTCGTACACCGAGGCGATGTCAAAATTCGCGCCCTTGTCCCGCAGCATGGTCAGGATTTGCGGGGCCGGGTTGGCCTTCACCGCGTAGTACACCCGGGCGTAGGGAAAGCCATCCACCAACTCGTCGTACTGGCGGTCAATCGTGGCGGTATCAATGACCACGAACGGAGTCTCTTTGGTCTCCGCGAACGATTTGATCCGCTTGAAGGTGTCGGCGTCGTAGTAGTCGGCGATGTTGGCGTTGGCTTCCTGATTCATCCGGTGAAGTTCTCCTCGTCAATGGACATCGGGCACAAAAAAAGGGTAGCACAGGAAAATCGGGCTACCCGGGAATTGGCGCGATCATCGGGCTTTTTTTTACACCCGGGTATGAGC
>CBIHLH010000026.1:0-32939 GCA_966210405.1 uncultured Marinobacter sp. | reverse complement strand
TTGCTGACATGATGCAGAAGCTCAAGGAAATTAGCGATCAAATAAACGGGCCGAAGACTCTGGGAGAAAATATCGAGTCGAAATCGACCTAGGGGACGCTGACTGCAGCAGTTTGATGAATTCGGTCACCTCTGGGTTGCTAAGATCGCCCTTTTAAACGAGGTGTCTAACTGCCATTTATTTTGGTCTTCTGAAGCGGCTCGTCCGCTTGCGGGCGCCGGTGACGTTTATTCTCATCGTGATCAGTTGTTCGCTGGCCGAGTAGAGCTTACTCGCATCGCTCATGGACATCTTGTTACGTACAATCTGAAGGGCTGCTTCCTCCGAAACTAGCAGAGCAGGTCCGAGCCAGTTTGCCTCTTCCTCCATGGACCTTACTTCAGCATTGAAGTTGCGCTCCCCATCGCCTGTAAATGGCGGAGTAGGGGGGTGTAACAAAATTGCGTGGCTCAACTCGTGGGCAATGTTGGCGGCTTGCCGGTAGGGATGATGAGCATCGTTATGAACGATCAATCGTTTCCTGCCCTCGAAAACGGAGACTGCCGAGAAGTTATCTTGAGCACCGTTGGACAAAACGGAAACTGCCTGCGGATCGCTAGCAGAGAATTCACTCAATGGAAGAATTGGGATTTCCAACAAACTTGCCAATTCCCACGGGCAGAGTGGCTCGTGGGGTTGCCTCCCGAGCTCTTCTCGCATCTCTTTGGCGTACTTATTGGCTTCACTTTTAAATCCACGCCTTAATGCCATGAACTACGGTTCCATGTTAATGATTTCTCAAGTTTTCGTGAGCTGTCCGAACAATCGCCTCTATTGCAACTTTAGCATCCGAAGATAGGGTTGGGTCAGCTCTGAACAGAGCAGCAACGTCCTCTATTGAGTTCTCTGCGGGCTTTGAATCATGTGTATCCCGCTGAATAAAATTGTCCACTTTCAACTGAGACCATGCTGCCAGTGCCGCCAACGTGTCCACGTCAGGCCGCTTTCCTTGTGCCATACGAGTGAGAGTGGAAGCACTAACACCAGCCTCTTCCGCCACCTTCCTCCAAGTTATCTTCTTGTTATTACGGGTTTTATCTAAGGCTTCAAAAAATGCGTCAGCATCAAATTGACCTTTGGGCATAATTTTTTCCAGTTTTAGAGTTGCAACATTATTCGACATGTGAAATTATTGTTTTGCGAGTTTCAGTCTAGCAACTAATTTTCATAGATGAAATAGAAAATCCAAGATCGTAATAGAGGAATTCTGATCATGAACCCAGACAAAAAGTTGGTCACTATCGTTGTCGAAGCAACTCCTCACGAGTGGCCCAAAGGTGAGATTTCGTACGACGAGGTGGTGGCACTAGAAGTGCCCGGTCACAGCCCTGAATCTCAAACCACCTATTCAGTGATGTATGAGCGGGGCCTGGGCAATAAGCCTGCTGGCTCGCTGTATCCTGGCGCGTCTGTAAAAGTGAAAGAAGGTATGGTGTTCCATGTTTCAGAAACTGGTCAATCTTAATAGTGATTTGAAGCAGTTGGTCGATAAAGGTTACGCGCTATCAGTCGACACCACTAACCACCTAATCGTGCATGATATTCCTTACTTGGACAGCACGGGACAGTTGAGGATAGGCGCGATTGTGTGCAAGTTGAAATTTCTTGACAAATTTCGCTTCGAACAAAACGACCACCAAATCTATTTTGCCGGAGATACGCCGTATGCTGCGGACGGAAACCCGGTTCGAGGGCTGGGAGGGGGAGCCTGCACAATTAATCTCAGCCCAACATTTAACGACGTCGTCGTCCAGCGGTCCTTCTCGGTAAAGCCCAAAGGGGCTGGAAAATACAAGGACCATTTTCATAAGTTGGAAACGTATGTTGGAATGATCTCTGGCCCAGCAATCAATAAGCACAACGCCAACCCCTACACTTTTCGCTTACGAGAAGAGGTTTTGGAAGATCCCGTATTCAAATTTCGAGATACGCTTACTAGTCGTTCTGATCTAGGGGATCTTTCAGAGAGGCTCTCGAACGAAGTGGTTGCAATAATAGGCCTGGGTGGAACAGGTGCCTATCTATTGGACTTCCTATCCAAAACCCCGGTAAAAGAAATTATAGGATTCGATAACGATTACTTTCACGTGCACAACACGTATCGCTCTCCTGGACGTCTAGATGAAGAAGAGTTAGGCCTTCCAAAAGCTAAGGTTTACGAGCGCCGGTACCAAAATTTCCGCCACGGTCTATCCCTAAAAAACCAATGTCTCGATGAGGAGTCAAGCCATTTGCTCGAAAATGTCACCTTTGCCTTCGTATGCGTCGACAATGGTGATTCGCGTAAAGAAATTTTTGATATCTTGATTCGAATGAGGATACCGTTCATCGACACTGGGTTGGGAGTTAAGCGAAGCTCAGCTGGCGATCTCAGTGGAATGCTCAGGGCAACGTACTTTTCTACCGAAGACGCTAGTAAGGTAAGGGAGAAGAAGTGCGCAAATGAATCTGAGGATCCCAATAATCTTTACAAATCAAACATCCAGATTAGTGAGCTAAACGCTTTAAACGCTTGTATGGCGGTACTGCAATACAAGCAAATCAAAGGGTTTTATGAGGGAGAAAACCGCACTTTTGATACTCGTTTCAATGTGAGTTCGTTCTTGATGGTGAGGGAAAATGCATTCAATGAAAATGAAGATTGAATATGTGCATTACATGCCCAAAGTCCTACAGAATGGAGTGTTATACGTATCGCAGGAGTTCAACACGGCAGCGCATCTGTGCGCGTGCGGATGCGGTGAGAAGGTAAGAACGCCTTTAACTCCCACTGAATGGCAGCTTACTAATACTGAGAAAGGGCCATCTCTGAAACCTTCAATCGGTAATTGGCAGCTACGCTGTAAGTCCCATTACTGGATAGCCAATGGCAACATTATCTGGGCCAGAGAGTGGACTCGCGCCGAGATTGAGGAGGGTCGAAAGTCTGAACAGTTAAGGAGAAGAAGCTACTTTGACAGAGGCATCAATGATACACCTGTAACAGTCGTGCAAAAACTCTGGCAGTGGCTTAAACGTTGGTTCGGCTGAATTAGTCGTGCGATATGACCGTCATCTGGTTGCCGTTGGCATTCACTTACTCCAGGGCCAACTGGTGAATGTGGCGATTTTGCGCGCGCTGCGAGGGTGATTGCGCCCGACATCTGCAGGTTTACGTTCATCGTTGAGACGATGTTGCTCGACCGCTATTTGGTTGCTTTTTAACAGGATTGCGAAACATAGGTACCGCTGCCACGTGCGGTGTGTTTAGCTATGAGGATATTTCGCCCGGAGGATGATTCATGCCACCGAGAGACACCAAACTGTCATTAAAATTGTCCCCCGATAACGAGCAACTCCTTCGACGCGCCTCTACATTGGCAGGGATTGCTTCGTTGTCCGATTTTGTCCTGCAAGCTGCGGTGGAGAGAGCCTCGCGAATTCTGGAGTCTGCCGAAACCATCACCCTGGACAGTGAATCTTTCGACGCGTTCATTGCCGATTGTGAACAGCCGGGGCCCCCGAACAGCGCCTTGAAGAGAGCGATTGAGCGCCGGAGAACCGAAAAAGCTAAATCGACGTGAGCCGCCAAGACCGTGACGTAACGGCAGAAAATGACTTAGCCTCCTGATCCCCGAAGGATCACTTCAGCCTGACCATCCAGCCGCTCCTTAACCGAACGCCAATCCGGCATAAACCGGTCCAGCAGGTTGTAGAACCGGGGGCTGTGATTGTGCTCAACCAGATGGCACAGCTCGTGGAGCAAAACGTAATCAATAGCCCGGGTCGGCGCTTTGACCAGATGCGGGTTCAGCAGAACGGCGCCGCTGGCCGCACAACTTCCCCATTGTGTCTGCATTGCTACCATGCGCCACTCAGGCGGCGTTTTAAGCCAGGGTAGGGCGTCTACCAAAAGATCTAACCTGCGCTGAAACACATCCGAGGCCCGATCCCGATACCATTGCTGGACGGCCGCCTGTGCACGTTCTGGGATGAGATCCTTGCCTCGCACTCGCAACTGTCCACCGATGAGTTTGCAGGTTACTTTGCGTTGCTCAGGGTCCTGGATCGTTTTGAGCACGTAACGGCGCCCTAGATACAGCACGCTTTCTCCACTGACCCATTGCCGCGGCAGCACGTCACGATGGCGCTGCTCGATGTCGTCCAGGTGCTTCAGAACCCAGCGGGCCCGGCGCTGAACCGCAGCTTTGATTTCGGAAAGGGAAGAGTCCTCCGGGGCATCCACCTGAACTGTCCCATTCGGATGAACGTGCACCCGTATGGATCGACGCTGATGACCTGGTACGTGGCAGAGGTGGTAGAGAAACTCCCGGTCGCCATAGCGAGCCCGGTGCTCCGTTGGCTGCTCGTGTTGGACTGGCTCGACAGTCGTCGTCACTTGGCCACTCCATTACGTAGAATTTGCACCACTTCATCGAGCACTGCTTTGGCCTTGTCGAGACCCACCAGGGAGAACAGGCGAGGCAGGAGGTTCTTGCGTACGTCTTGTTCGATACCGGCCGGGTTCAGGGAGTTTTCGGCTACAGCACGATTCACTACCTTGTCGATCTCGAACGCCTCCTCGACCAATTGGTCACCCTTTTCCGCCTCCAGAGCATCGAACTCCTTCACCAATACCAGCTTGAAGGCACCGTAGTAGGCTTGGGCGTGCTTGTTTCCATCAAAGGCGCTGACAGGAAGATCCGGCACATCCCGCTCTTCCACCATCTTCTCCAGGTCGCTGAACATGCGGAACTGGGCTTTGTAGTCGAACATGGCCTCTGCTTTCTCGATGGCCTCCTTCAGCAGGGCAGCGAAGACTTTCTGGGCGTAAGGGTCGTCGCCTAGGCGCTCCTCAATGGTCTTTTTGGTGCGCGTTTTGATTTTGTCGGTTTCGTTCCGGGCTTTGTCATCGGACCAATAATCAGGATTGGTTTCGCCGATGGATTCGATGACCACCGGCTGATCACCTTTTTTGACGTCAATACCGGTCACGTACCGGTCGATCAGGTCTCGGATTTGTCCCTCATAAGCCGAATAATCTACGGTCTCCTGTGCATCCAGCCGAACCGTCTTCCGCAACTCAGAGAACCATCTCAGATCCTGCTTGTAGCGCCGGATATCCGCCTCTGTGAAGGCCCGGTCGTCAAAAAAGCTCTGGGTTGACAGGGCAGTCTTCAAACACATGCCGAAATCAGTCACCGCTTCGTAGAAGTCTTCCCGCAGCGCCTGACGAACATCAACCTCCAAACCTTCGGAGTCGGTTTCGTACTTCGGCATGAAGACTTGCCGGTACTGCTCCTGATCGAGCTTATTGTCGATGTAGGTGAAAAAGCTCCACAGCTTTTCGTGCAACGCAGGGAGTTTCTTGTACTCGGTATCGACATTGGCGTACAGGCCTTCGATATCCTCGAGGGCAAAGCCACCCTGGGTCTGGTCTTCGAAGTTCTGATAGTCGCGGATGGCGGTATCCAACTCTTTGAGAATGCCACGGTAGTCGATCAAGTAACCGAATGGCTTCTGAGGGTGCAGGCGGTTCACCCTGGCGATGGCCTGGATGAGGTTGTGGCCTTTGAGTTGTTTGTCGATATAGAGAACCGTATTCCGAGGCTCATCAAAGCCGGTTAGGAGCTTATCTACGACAATCAGAATGTCAGGCGGGCCATCTGTACCAAAATCCTCGATAATGGCCTTCTCGTAGTCCTGAGGGTCTCCAGGCACGTTCTTCTTCCACCAATCCTGCACCAGCGGCAGATTGGTCTCGTCCACATCGGTGTGGCCTTCCCGGGTATCTGGCGGTGAGATCACGATAGCGCTGGTGACCAGGCCCAGGCTGTCGAGATGCTGCTTGTACCGGATGGCGCTGAGTTTACTGTCCGTAGCGAGCTGGCCCTTCAGCTCCAGATGCGCTTTCTTGAAGTTTTCGCTGAAGTGCACGCTGATATCGAAGGCGTTTAGCTTGATGCGATCCTGGGCGGTGTAGATCTGGCCCTGCTGGGTGTATTTGCGCTTCAGGTCAGATTTCTGGTTGTCTGAAAGCGCTGCAGTAACTTTCTCGAACCAGGTATCAACCGCCTTCTGGTTCACGTCCAGTAGGGGCTTTCGCTCCTCATAGAGCAGGGGAGTGATGGTGCCGTCATCGACCGCGCGCTTCATAGTGTAGGCGTGAATAATGGCGCCGAATCGCTCCGCTGTTTCGCTTTTCTCTTCTTTGAGCAGTGGCGTACCTGTGAACGCGATGAACGAGGCTTTGGGCAGGGCCTGGCGCATCCGTTGATGGTTCTCGCCGCCCTGGCTACGGTGGCCCTCGTCGACGATCACTATGATGTTTTCAGACGGGTTGTAGCACTCTGGCTGCTTTGCGGCCGATGCGAACTTGTTGATGATGGTAAAAATGATCCGTTCGTTACCCTGGCCGATGCGCTTGGCCAGATCCTTTCCGGAGCGGGTTTTCGCCAGTGAATCACCGCTTTTCTTGCCGGCGATGTCGGAACCAAAGGCTCCGCCGGTCAGGAAGGTCTTGGACAGCTGCTTCTCCAGGTCTACCCGGTCGGTGACCACGATAATCCGGCAGTTCTTCAGGGCATCACTGAGTAGCAGGGCCCGGCACAGATACACCATGGTGAAGGACTTGCCGGAGCCGGTGGTGTGCCAGAGCACGCCGCCCTTGCGCTCACCACTGGGCTTAAACTCCGAGATGCGCTCCAGCAGGGCTTTGATGCCGAAAGCCTGTGGGTACCGGGCGGCAATTTTGCCGATCTTCCGGTCGAACAGGACGAACAGGCGCAGAAACTCCAGAAACCGGTACCGGTCGAGCAAGCCGATCAGGAGCCGATCCTGTTCTGTGGGCATGACCGACTGTGACCAGAGTTGCTCGAAGTAGGCCCGGATCTTCGCGGGCTTGTACTTGAACAGGGCGTCCTTGTCGGACACGGACAACGAGCGGTTCTTGATGTCCTGCACGTACCGGTCGTCGAACTCCTCGTCCGTCCACTTCGACCAGAACTTCAACGGGGTGTGCGTGGTGCCGTAGCGCCCGTCGTTACGACTGATCGCAAACAGCAGCTGGGCGAAGGCGTAGAGGTACGGCACTTCGTCGTTCTTCTGGTTGCGGAGGTGCTGGCTGATGCCTTCCTCCACCATGTTCTTGTTGGGGTTGCCGGAGGCCGCTTTCTTGGCCTCGATCACCGCCAGGGGAATGCCGTTGATGAACGCCACCACATCCGGCCGTCGGGTGTGGGTACCCTGGGTGGACAGCACTTCCATCTCTTCGGTGACATGGAACTCGTTGTTGTCCGGGTTCTCCCAGTCGATCAGATGGATCGTGGGCTGGGCCTTCTTGCCACCGATGAACTCGGTCACGGTGATGCCGAGGGTCAGCATGTCGTACACGGACTGGTTGGCGTCCATCAGGCCCTGGGCCATCGAGGGTGTGGTGACCTCCCGGATCACCTGATCCACGGCCTGCTCGGACAACGGGTACCACTGTCCCTTGAACTCAAACTTACGCCGGCGCAACACCCGCTCCAGCACTGGCTTCATCACCACTTCCCGCTGGCTGCCCCGAAGGTCCTGACACTCCGTAGCCGGCATAAACGTCCAGCCAAGGTTCATCAGAGTGGCCAGGGCCGGGATGTGGCTGGAATGCTGCTCATTCCCTTGAGGGGTGGTGTTCATGCGGCCTCCGTGTCTACTCGCACCCGACGCTTGCCGGTGAGGAGTTGTTGCATTAGCGCTCTTTTTTCTTGTCTCAGAAGCTCCAGATCGGTTTCGAGGACATCAATGCCACTGGTTGCTAGCTTCAGAAACTCCGCTATCTTGTTCTGCTCAGCCAAGGGCGGGAGAGGAATGCGGATCTGACTGAACTCTTTCCACCGCAGGCTTCCTCGTCGATCCACGGATGCATTTGTGGCGGCGCTGAAGATTTGCCGGTAGTGGTCTGTTTTCAGTACGGCATACAGATAATCAGCGTTGACCTTTTTCGAATTAGGCCTTGCAACCACGTAGATTGGGCTTACCAAGCCAAAATCATACAAGTTCTGGAGTCCAATCGATCCTTCTTCAACATGGTTTGCTGGGAAACCAATGCATCCTCGTGGAATGATTCGATACCCGGTTAGATCTTCGCTATAGACCCTCTTTTTGAAATAGCTCAATGAATCCACGAAGCCATAGTGCTTTGAGCAAGCAAGTACGGGGTACCGGTGATCATCAGAGTTCTTGTCTGTGATTTGCGAGCACACCTCAGCGATTTTGGGATACTCCCAGTCACCAGGTATATCACCGGTTCTTGTCTTCTTCAGTGTGAGTTGTGTTTCATTCTCAACTAGCCGCTTCTTCCCGGTCAGCAACTGCTGCATCAACCCTTTCTTCCGCTGCTGGCTGTTCTCAAGCAGGCGCTCGGTGGCGGTGATGGCCTGATCCCAGGTGGAGAGGATCTGGGCGATCTTTTTTTGTTCGGGGAGGGGGGGGACCGGTATTGGAAAATCTCCAATCAGCTCAGTATTTAAGTTTGGCTGCCCAACACCAGGAGCTAACACATCTCTAAAAAAGTCAGTTTTAGATGCTAAATAGTAATAGGCAAACTCAGAAATAATACCTCTAAGATTCAGAAGCATGGCGATGCCGTCATTCGCGCCACTTTTGATTCGAGAGATTTTCGGTACTCCGAGAGTTGCGCCACTATTCGTGAGCATTAGGGTGCCTGGTTCCGTGACTCTTGTTTTCTCAGCCCCTTCTGATGTTAAACAGGTTTTGGTTGAGTCGAGATACATCGACTGATCTCCTGTCACATCTGCAACGGTTACCCAAGGCAAATAATCACCGTTGAAATAGCGAGGATCACCCGCCGGTCTCGGCGAGCTTCCACGAACGACTTTGGAAACGTCTTTAATCAGCCTTCCTTCCCACTGGTCTGGAAGTATGCCGGCTACGGTTTTACGCACCATAACCCAACTCCTTCAGATACCCGTCCATCTGCTCGTTCAGCTTCGCAATCTCGGCCTCGATCTCCTTCCGCTCGGCTTGCACGGCCATTAGGTCGATCTCTTCCTCTTCCTCGAAGGTGTCCACGTAGCGGGGGATGTTGAGGTTGAAGTCGTTTTCCTGGATCTCCTCCAGGCTGGCCAGATAGGCGTACTTGTCGAGGTTCTCGCGCTGCTTGTAGGTCTCGACCACCTTGGCGATATTCTCATCGGACAACTGGTTCTGGTTTTTGCCGGCCTTGAACTCGCGGCTGGCGTCGATGAACAGCACGTTGTTGTCGGCCTTATCCTTACGGAACACCAGTACCGCCGCCGGGATGCCGGTGCCGTAGAATAGCTTCTCAGGCAGGCCGATCACGGCATCCAGCAGGTTCTCCTCGATCAGCTTCTGCCGAATCTTGCCCTCACTGGAGCCCCGGAACAGGACACCGTGGGGCACGACCACCGCCATGCGGCCGGTCTTCGGCTTCAGGGTCTCGATCATGTGCAAGATGAACGCATAGTCGCCCTTGGACTTGGGCGGGACGCCGCGCCGGAACCGGGCGTAGGGGTCGCTGTCGGCACCTTCAAAGCCCCACTTCTCCAGTGAGAACGGAGGATTGGCCACCACGATGTCGAAGTGTTTCAGGCCGCCGTTCTCATCGAGCAGCTTGGGGTTACGGATGGTGTCGCCCCATTCCAGCTTGTGGTTATCGATCCCGTGCAGAAACATGTTCATCTTCGCCAGCGCCCAGGTGCTGCCGATGGCTTCCTGACCGAACAGGGCGAAGTTCTTGGAGCCGTCGTGGCTCTTGCGGATCTGGTTGGCGCACTTGAGCAACAGGGACGCGGAACCGCAGGCCGGATCGCAGATCTCATCGCCTTCCTTCGGCTCGACGATCTCAGCCATCAGCTCGGAGACTTCCGGCGGGGTATAAAACTCACCGGCCTTCTTGCCGGAGGTAGCCGCAAAGTTTTTGATCAGGTATTCGTAGGCGTTACCGATCACATCCAGCTTCCCGATTCGACTCGGACGCAGGTTCAGCTCAGGTCGGGCAAAATCCTCCAATAGGTGGCGAAGAATATCTTGCTTATGCTTCTCATCGCCCAGCTTGTTGGAGTTAAAGCTGATGTCCTGGAACACATCGGCGAGTTTGACAATGTTGGCCTCTTCAATGGCGTGCAGGGCCTTGTCGATCCGCTCACCGTTGCCCGGTTCATGTCGATGCTCATACAGGGAATAGAAGCCAGCACTCTGAGGGAGGACGAAACGCTCGTTCTTCATCAATTCCTGGATCAGTTCCGGGGTGTCGCCATACTGTTTTTTGTAGGTGTCGTAATGGTCCTGCCAGACGTCCGACAGGTATTTCACGAACAGCATTGTGAGCACGTAGTCCTTGTAGATACTGGGATCTACGGTGCCCCGGAAGGTATCACAGGCGTTCCATACCGCTTTGTTGATTTGATCCTGCTTGATGGCATCGTTACTCATATCAGTTCTCTGTGGTCGTATCAGGACGAAGTAATTGTTGGCCGACAGCATCAACCATGCGTTGCCGGTTTTCGATTAACTGTTGGTAGAGCTGCACTTCACGGGTGGCGGCATCGGCCAGCTTCACCATCCGTTTCTGCCGCTCGATAGGTGGCACCACGATGGGTAGGCTGCCCAACTGAGATTTGGTGATGCTAGGCGCCACGGAGCCCTGGGAGCAAGCGGCAAAGTACCTCTGGGCATCCACGTGGTTTAGCTGCCACGCTAGAAATTCCGGCATCAAGTTGTAGGCATCAGGCTTGAGCCGGATATGATAGAAATTTGGGGTGCAGACGGTGTTATGGGGGAGCTCGGCGACCAGGGCAGCGTCGTTCCGGGTGCCTTTTGCCATAAAAATGATGTCGCCCGGCCAGAGGTAATCCGGTCGCTTTCGTCCGGGCAGGGTAACCCGATCCAAGGTTACACCCAGCTTGTCTGTCAGCGGCTGGCCCAAAACAAGGTGCCGATACTGCACGACGAAGGTGTTTCCGCGCTCCTGCAAGGGCAGTTTGCCGCGAAACGGGTACCCGGGCCGGATGGAGGCTAAATCTTGTAACAGGAGCGCCCCTTTTTTTCGCGCGCGTTCCATGCAGTATGCTCAATGATGCATTTAGTGTGAGCAGCGTAGTTGCTGCTGCATCATTTGGCAAGATGCATATCGCTATCCGATCTTGCCCGCAGTTCAGAGGTTATTCTTCTTTTAAACTGGCTCCATTGCGCCCGACATAGGCTTCAAGCAGATGCGGCGCCAAAAGCTTCTCTACGGGAACAGGGGAGGTCGACTCAATATGCCGTACCAGGTCAATGATCGTCGAGATATTCCCATCCAGCTTGCTCTTTAAAGCCCTGATTTCAAGCTGACTTTCCTCGTAACGTTGTTTATAGCCGGCCCGAGTTCGTCCGTGCTTTGCGCTGTTTTTGTCACGTGCGCTTTTTATGCCGGCACGCTCCATCTGCAGGTTGGCGTAACGATCAATTAGGGGCCGGCGGCTGCTCAATGAGCTGAGTTTGCCTTTGATGATGGCCTTCGCGACCAGCCTTTTGTGGAGGGACGCTGGCGTGATTGGCGCCTCTTCATAGCCGAACGCCAGCATCAGCATGAGTTCATGCTCGATGGCCTGGGTCAGCTTTTCACCTTGCAGCGCCATGGCTTTCCTCCTGAGGCTGATTCGAGTCGGGCAGGGCAGCCGCAAAGCGGTCTGCCAGGGTTTCCGGGCGAGATACGTTATGGAGTAATCCCGAGGGGAATACCTGCAATATCAGATTCTTGTCGCGGGCTTCTCGGGCACGCTCGACGGTAATTTTCATTTGGTTCGTCATTTCACGACTTTCCTGAACTGCCTGTTCGTAAGAGGGGTCGTTTGCTTGGTGCCGTTCAAGCTGCTCCAGATGCGCTGCCATGTTCGTGTAGTTGCGCTCCAGCCCCTCCAGTTCGCCCGGGCGGCCGGTTGCCAGGAGATTGCCACAACCGCCGCCCTGTAGGCATTTGAGCTTCTTGGGACATCCATGGAGTGCCAGGTTGCGGGTGCAGGCGCCGTTCACCACCAGGTGAAAATCCCGGCCGTGGGTTTCAATGAAGGTTTGTGCATGCTCGGGACCTTCCTGGGTTTTAGTATGGTTGTAGTCGTTTTGTAACTCGCCGACCAAAACGTCGGCATCCAGGGCCGTGGAAACAAAGTTCAGTGTTTGCTCTTCGGTGTCGAAGGCGTGAAACGCTTGGCGTAGGGGGCGCTCGAGATCCTGCGGGGCGGCCTTAGCAATGCCGAGGTCCTGTACCAGTTCGGTGAGCAGGGTGTCGCCGAGTTCAGCCAGGGCAGAGGCAGAACTTGCGGTACCCTCAGGCGCGGCATCGCCATGTTGGTTGGTGCTTGGCAGGGGAGTTTTTCGGTATTCGATCAACCGCTTTTGGGCAGACTGGCGCTCGTTTTCCGTGAGGTGTTGGTAATAGCGGTTCTGAGTGATGTCCATCCTGCCCATGATCATGGCCTGCAGATGCTCTGACACACCGGCTAACGCTAAAAACGTGTTCAGGTTGTGGCGTGGATGGTGGGACTTCCACTCGATACGGCCACCGTTTTCCTCTGTGTACTCCCGAACATCGAAAACACTTTTATTAGCAGCGTTACCACCAATAAACGCATTTAGATCACCGAGCTTCATCGGCTGTACCGCCGATAACACTCGGGCGCCGCGCGCCAAACCCAGAGGGCTGCTGGGGCCGACTATAAGCAGTTCGTCGATTCGCATGGTGACACGGCGCTGGCCGACCAGGAATTCGTAATTAATCGGGTTTGCCGGATCCGGCAGATACGATCGCACCACTTCCTCGACATCGGCAAAACTGTATATGGGCTCTTGAACTGTACCCCGCGCAACTCCGAGTCTAGTCTGAAATCCAATAGGCGAGAGCTTTCTGGCTTTAACCCAACTGCGAACGCCATTTTGGAGGCGCTGGTAGAGAGGGCGCTCATCTTTCGTCTCGGTGTATCGAACGTTACTTTCGATGATTTGGTTGATCAGGTCCGACTCGGTAACGGTGGATTCCTTCCAGTTCAGGATGTGCTTTCCGCCAGATTCAACGAGCCACCGAGCGTGCTGATGAAACGGGTTCGTCAGTTCGAGAATTCGAAGATAAGCCCGCCTGGCAATTGGCGCGGCATTGCTTTCGAACCAGTGAATGCGGTTTTCAGCATGCTTCTCGGCGTAATAGCGGATTCCGTGCTGCTCCATTGGTGAGCCGTCTACTGCAATTAGTGGCATCCCCGTCTCTTTGCTCTGCAAAGGGCGGGTAACCCAGCAATCTCGGGGGAGGAAAAGCACTTCATCACCTCGCAGACCGGTGCAGAACAAGAGGTCCACCACCCGGCAACCCAGCTCTTCCCAATAGTGGCGAGGGCTGGTCGTGATCGCGGCAAAGCCTTTCAGAGCGGCGAACGTGATCAGCCTTTGTTCGTCATCATCTCTGGACCGGTCATCAACCACACCTTCCTCTACCGCTTTCCGTGCAACTTTACCGCGGTTCTTTTTGTTATCCGCTGTATGTTTGTGCTCGTACTGTGGCGCGGTCAACGTCAGGCCTTCCTGGATCAATAGCCGCTGAACGGTATTCGCGTTCGTCATGGCATCGAAGACGTTCTTGTAGCCCACAGAGACGAGCGTTTCGTCGATGTACTGGAAGACCGATGTGTCAATGTAGATTGGATTGGTCTGCTGGCAAGTCGCTCTGAGGCCAGCATAGATGCGTTTCAGAGTCAGGTGGGTGAGCAGTAGGCTCTGGGGTGAAGGCTTTCTATTGGCCGGGGCTTTCTCATACTGGTGCACCACAACTGCCTTGATGAAATCGACATAATCCCTGTCGGCGATCACCTGGCTCTCAAATCCCTTCATGCGGGAAATTTCGGTGTGAGCCATTGAGCTTTTTCCCGCTCGAATGGATAGCCAACCGGTGCTTTGATTACCCCAGGTCGTCGCACTCCAGGGTTGCTGAGTTACAGGCTCGATCTCGGCCTCATAATAGTCCCGGCGGGCCTGGGTGAAGCGCTGAAGGTTCTCGATAACCTGCTTCACTGGCAGCCCTTCCGATGCTTGCAATGGTTGATCACCACCTGGACTTCGGCGATCACGCCCTCGAGTTGCAGAACGGCAGGATTTCGGTGCGTTTGGCCGGCGGCTTCTGAAATCGCAAGCTGACTCGCAGCCTCGGCCTTTAACGCGTCCCTGACGCCGGCGTGGTCTCCATCCAGGAAGGGATTGAAGTCGCTGCAGCCATAACAACTCCGGACTGGTTCAAAATCGCAGGAGCTGGAACTGCATCCACCAATGCCTGTAAATAAACGGTTATCGACCATGCCCGCGACTTTCCGGCCGCGCCAATCCGATTCCTCGCCGATTTCACCGGTAAGGATCATCCCCATCATTTCCTGGTAGGCCGCGTTTTCACCAAGAGTTTTTTGTTTGATCACCGCCAATTCCGGCGTTGCGGCTATGTAGTGGCGGGCCGCCACGGTGCTGCTGTGGCCAAGTACTCGGGCAATCTGATCGGCCGATGCGCCAGACAACGCCAGGCTATGGCCAACATGGTGCCGGAAATCATAGGCAGTCAGGTGAGGGAGGTGGCATAGGAAATCCTTGAGCTCGGCGGTTTCTGGCATTGGGCCGACGAAATTGCGGGCGGCCCAGGCTTTTAATCGAGAATTCAGAGCCTTGTCAAAGCTTTTGGCCATCGCAAGGGATCCATCGGGGAACCGCAGCAGCTGGCCGTTTGCCAGATCCGCCCGACATCGATCTATCAAAGCCTGGATGACGGTGCCGGCTTCCGGGCTCAAATCCAGTTCAAATGGAGCCTTGTCGACCCGCTTGGCCTGTTTGGCAGGCGGTATGCTGAGGGAGAAATAGCGATTGTGCAGGTTCTTGAAGTCTTCTTCTTTCAATTTGAATAGCTGGGCAGGGCGCATGCCACCCTCTAAACACAAGACAAGCGTGGCTAGCCCTCTGAGCTCACTGGTCGTTCTATCATGGAGAATCGCAAGATCACGACCTACACCCATCTCTATGAAGCGAATGACTGCCGGTTTTAGTTTCAGTTCAAGATCATAATAAGCTTGCCATTCGTCCCTTGGTGTTAATGGTTGAAGCGCCTCAAGGTCAAACAAATCATCGGATGAGAATCCCGGGAGCTCATTTTCGCAACACAGAGCAATCAATCGTTTCCAGGGGAAATAGGCGTCTCGCTCCTTCAGCTTCTTGAGACGCTCGATGCAGTTTTTCGAGTCAAACACACTTAAACCCGTGAACATGACCGAGCAATACTCAAGAAGCCTGAACGCGTATGCAGGTGAGTAGGATCCCAGAAATCGACCCGCCGCCCAACGGAGCAAATGAGTGATGGCAACCGTGCGATCTGCGAGGAAACGCTCATCACCTGCGGTCTTGGCTGCTTTTTCAGCATAACGCTCAAAGTCAAAAACAAAATTATTCCCAGATGACCGCAAAGCCCATGATTGTTCGGAAGTGTCGAGATACTGAGTATCATTTGGATCAGGCGCGAATAACGGGATGAATCTTCTCATTGGTCGCTCGGAAATAGCCTTAACCAAGTCTTCGGAGAGCAGCTCTCCTAGAACCGTCCAGCCCTCCGATGCACTCTGGGCCGAAGTCGGCTCGCTATTTCGTCCCGGTTTTACTGAAACCCTCATCGGTACTCTGGCTCCATTTGTTTTTCTTGCGACTGGGCGCTCATTCGACGCTGAGCCTTTAAGCGACGAAGATTCGCGGCATTTGCGCTCTTGGAAATGTATCTGGCGGCGTATTTCTGCGGCATCGGACTTGTCTGACTCCATCCTCCGAGCTGGCGCAGCCGGTCTTTTGCTGTCTCGAAATCGCAGCCATCCTGTTCCACCAAAGCCTCGAAAGTATCCGTTGCCCAGGTGAATCGGAACATGTGAGCATGGAGCGCAGTCAACGTGCCGCCTAACTCAACACTGCATAGCCCCGGAAAATGTTGCTGCAGCGTTCGGTAGAGATCATCAAACACGTTCTGGGCTGCACGCATCGACAGAGGACCGTGATTTTTTCGTGTATTGACGAGTAAAAAGGGGTGAGGGGGGCTGGGCATACCTCGCAGATGATCGACGTACAACTCCCAGAGTTTGATGTCCTCGGAGGCAAGCTCTAGTAACCTCTCTGACCACGCATTTTTGAGCCTGGGCGCAACTTTTCGAGGGTCCCCCGCACCGTCGTATGTTGTTATTGCCAGCGCTTGTCCAGATCCGGAGGCATAAGGAACTAGGCTCTTTGTTCGAAGTAGCAACAGTTCTCCGATCCGAAGTCCATAATGAAGCAGTAGCCTAATAATGAGGTGATTTCGCACCTGTAAAACCGACTTTTGCTTATTGTCGACGTGCTTCTGCCAAGGATTCAGCGGATTATCCTGTTTGGAGGTCGACGGCCTAGAGCACAGCGCGATTGCTTTTACTTCTGCTGCGTTCAGACTTCGCTCTCTGACGACTAATTGCCCTTCAGACCCTTTGGAGAAAGGCTGTCCTTGTCGAGTATTGAGTCGTCCACATGCTTCACGTCGAGCCCCATGAAAGCGCACTCGATAACTGTCGAGTGTCATTTTTTGTTCTCTCGATGTGAGCTGGGTATAACGCGATGAAACGTAGCGTCTCGCCAAGAACAGCAAAAACTGCGTCAGACAACTTAGACGGACATCCCGTGTTCTATCAGCGATCTCCGGCCTGTAATCTTCTCGCCAAGGGTCGTCGGTTAACTTTTTCCCGGAATCGATGAAGATGACGAAACCTGGATAATCGGCAAGAGCTGCGTCCAGAGCTTGGAGTGGAGTTAATAGTGGGAAACCAGGCTGAAAGCTCTCGAACAACTCCTCATCAAACGATCTGTTGTGCTTTTGCTGCCAATAGTTGTACCACTGACAAACTGAGACCATGTGTTGCTGAACGGTATTGATGGCCTTCGACAAGCCCCAGGTCTGAAGATACAAAAGCGGCAACAATGCGGGCAGGCCCGTGCCGGTATCACTTACGACGATCGAAAGCTGACCGTGATAGGAAAATTTCTTGAGATTGAACCGGTCCCTGGCACTCATTTTCACGCTGTCCTTACGTGTCTATGAACCGACTATAAGACTGCGCATAACAAAAGGAGAGGAATTTTGGTGGAATTTGCAAATAACCGCACAGATATTGAGTTAGAGCGATACTGGGTAAAATCTCATGAACCTTTCGGTACACTGCATGTGCTTTAACATAATATACATTATGCGCAATATGGTATGGTAACCACGCCATGATGAGTCACATCATGGACGTTCGCGGGCCTCTAACCTCAAAGCTTGAACCCGCTCAACTGCTCGTCAAGACGCCGGGCAACCCGTAGCAGTGATTCACTGGACTCGTTGACGCGACCGGCGCGCTGGCTGATCTGTTCGGCGGCATCGTCAATGGATGTGATGTTTGAGCTTATTTCCTCAGAGACGTTACCCTGCTGCTCGGTTGCACTGGCAACCTGGGTCATTTTTTCGGCGATGGCCGTTAGCGCCTGTTTGATATCATTTATCGTTGTCTCGGCTATGTCTTTGGCCGCCACTACGGATTTAAGGCCGGACTCACTTTCGTTAATCACCCCGACCGAGCTGGCAATACTGCTGCGTAACGCCGCAATCATCTGCTCGATTTCATCTGTTGACCCCTGGGTGCGGCTGGCCAAAGTGCGCACCTCATCGGCGACCACGGCAAACCCGCGCCCGTGCTCACCCGCGCGCGCCGCCTCGATTGCGGCGTTGAGTGCCAGCAAATTGGTCTGCTCGGCGATAGTGCGGATAACATCCAGCACCTGACCAATGTGTTCACTATCCCCCTTCAGCGACTCAATAGATTCGATAATGGCCTGCATATTGTTATTTAGGGCTTCGACCGCCTGCGAAACCGATTGGTTCGCCTGTTGCCCCTGAACGGCGAGCTCGTCCGCCTGACGTGTTGATGCATCCGTATCCGAAACGTTGCTGGCAACTTCCTGTATTGAGCTGGCCATCTCGTTGATTGAGGTGGCAATGTGGCTGATTTCAGAACGCTGTTGATTGATGGCGCTGGCGTTTTCAGCGCCCAACCGGTTAATAGTCTCTGCGGCACCGTTCAACTCGGTGCCGGTTTCACGAATCGTGCCCAGCAGAGCCTTCAAACGCTCGACCATCTGGTTCGCAGCCAGGGACAACTGGCCCAGCTCGTCTTTTGATTTTGCCTCGAGCGATACCTGCAGATCACCTTCGGCGACCCGCTTCATGCTTGTCAGCAGGGCATCAATGGCACGGGTGATATAACGGGATACTGTGTAGCCCGCCAGCACCGCAATCACAATGGCGATCAGAGCCACAATCAAGAGCAGGCTGGTCTTCTGATCCAAATCAGTATCGATTGCAGCCAGCACCAGTTGTGATTCCTGATCGGCCAGTTCCCGCATCGCTGTCGCGCTCTCGGTCATCGAACCCAGCGCTTTGCCCGCCACTTGCCAGGTCTCCAGATAGCGGTCCAGCGCGGCAATGTAATCCTTTGCCAGTACACGAACTTTTTCTGCGGAGGCGCTGGCGTCTGCCGTCTGTGATCCAGCGCTGTTTCCGCTGCTGTCCTCAGCATCAGAAGTTGTCGCCGTCGCCTCCAGCGCATCTGCCGATGCTAGAATCTCACTCGCCAGTTTCCTTGCTTTCATCAGTGCTTCGAGCTTTTCGTGGATGATGAAGTTTTTCTCTTCTATGCGAGCTTCCAGCATACGTTTGATCATCAGGTTGGCGGTATCGACTTTGTCCAGCCGCGCTTTGAATTCGGCTTTGCTGGTAAACAGTTTGTTGTTGAGCTCGTCATATTGTTTCTGCTGTTCAGCGCGCACATCGACCAAGAGCGCCTCCAGAGCAGTTGCCGTTTCCTCCATTTCACGCCCCAGTGAGGCCAACGAACGACGCTGTTGGGCATAGGCCCGGAACTGCCCGACATAGCCTACAAGCTGCTCACGTATACGCGCCATCCGGGCATTCACTTCGGCACCGTCCGACTCGTTGACAAGACGGTCAATGCGTTGCTGAATCTGCTTGTTGAGTTCGTCAGCCCGGGTGATAAAGCGATCGTCTCCGGTAATCACATAATCCTTTTCAGCCTCGCGTAGATGCTGAACACCAGAAACAACAGCAGACAGCTCGTTGACCAGCGAAAAATCAGATTCCAGATTCGACATGCCGGAATAACCAATCCACGCGGTCGCTGCTGTCATCAGCGAGGTGATAACGAACGCCAGCCCCAGCTTATATCCTAATTTCATGAATCACTTCCCCATATCAGTCACGTCCACTAAGTGAGGCCGATTGATGTTTCGCAGGTCTCATATCTGCCTAGCGGCCGGTTTGCCAGTTTCTAAAGCATAGATAACGCGGAGCAACGATGCTCCGGAATTATTCAGAGACTTCCTGGATCGGGATAAACGCGCCTGGCAGATCCCCGAGCGTATGGCGGAGTGCCCTTGCCGAGCAAACGCACCGCCCTGCTTCGAGGTTGCCCTTCAATCGGGGATACGGGCTGGGAAGGAGGTTCTATCGGCTGCCCGTCACGACGAGCAGCTATAGTGAGACGATCCACCCAACTCAAACAGCTCCGGCGGCTTCAGCCTGTAGTATTTCTTCTCTACTTCCTCCGATTGCTCAGCGTATGGCTGCGTCATGACGTCCTGCAGTTCTCGTAGTAACCCGTAGTTTCCCGCTGCCGCTTGCTGATAAGCAGGCACAACGAACCACTCCCTCAAACTGTATTTCGGGTTGGCGAGCTTCATCTGGCTGGAAAGCGCCTCACGAGCGCGAGATTGAGTGAGCGATTGCCATTTTGTGAGCCACGCTGACCAGCGCTTGTCGATCCCTTCGGGGTCTGCAGCATAGGTCGGGCCGTTGTAGAAGCTCTTCTTGAGCGGGCCGATGTCGTCGGGCAACAACGAAAGTTCCCGGAAGAACAGGGTGTAATCAACGGGCGTTTGCATCATCAGCGTTGCCAGCTCACGGAATATGTCCGCGTCAAAAGCGTCAAGTCCGAGCTTGGCAGCCCACATCGTCTCCATTTGCGCTTGCATCACCTTCGGAAACTCGCTTTGAATCTCCTCTAGCTGCTGCAAACAGTCCGGATGCCCAGCCAACAACGGCCGCACCGCCGAACAAAACGAGTGGAAGTTGCGTTCTGCCGCCGCTGGTTGGTTGAGGAACGAGAAGTGACGTCCGCCACCGGTCCATGGTTGGTACTGCGGATCAAACACATCGCAGAATCCAAAGGGCCCATAGTCGAGCGTGAAGCCGCCGGCCGCACAGTTGTCGCTGTTGAAGTTACCCTGGCAATAGCCAACACGGATCCAGTCCGCCACAAGCGACGTCAGTCGGCTGCGGAACGCACGTGCAAGCAACACCACTTTTTCGGGGGTGGCCAGTGCCTGGTCGATCACATCTCCATACTCACGATCGATCAGGTGCAGGACGATCTTCTCGAGCTCCGCCATCGCCTGCGGGTGTTCCTGCTTGCGGGCACGACGACTGAAAAGCTCGAGCTGCCCTACCCGTATAAACGACGGCGCAACGCGGGTAGAGATGGCAACGGGCTCGGATACAAGCACATCCGGATCTATTGAGCGCGAACCCTCCGAATACCAAGGCCGCCTGACTTTTTCGGTTTTCGACACGTACAGACTCAGGGACCGAGACGTGGGCACACCGAGCGCATGCATGTGCTCTTGGGCCAGGAATTCCCGCACACTGGACCGCAGAACGGCCCGGCCATCCGCACCCCGGCAATAGGGTGTGCGCCCTCCCCCTTTCAACTGCATTTCCCAGCGCTGGCCGTTGATGACGGCCTCAAGCACCGACATTGCGCGACCGTCGCCGTATCCATTGCCGGTTTGAAATGGGCACTGCTGGTAGAACTCGGTGCCGTAGATAGAAAGTGCGTAGCCGCAGGCCCACCCAACGTTGCGCATCGGCTCCGGAACACTCGATAAGTCGCCGGAGAACATGCGGACGAAGTCGCCCGACTGCGCCAGGCTGTCGGCAAAGCCCAGTTCGCGAAACAGGTGTTTGCCGTGCGCGACATATTCGGGGTTTTCGATGGGCGTGGGGCTGACCGGAACATAGTGGCCCGAGAAGACCTGTCGCGGCGCGTGGTCGGCTCCGTCTGCCTGCCCCTCAGGGTCGCAGTCGAGAGTGTCCAGGAACGAATAGTCTGCCAACGTTGCGAGATCGTCGAGTGTCGCGACCACTGTGGGTGTTTCCCGGTGACGTCGCTTTAGCATAGGGGCTCCTAAAGACTTGCCGTAAATTAGACCGCTCTATTCTTCCGATTTATCATAACAGACGTCTAATGGGGCTGGGTTTTGTCCTGATAGATATGGCACCAGTCTACGAAAAAAGCCGAGCTTTTTATCGAGAGAATGAGCGGAGCTGACGAGTCCCGGTCATACCGGCTTTATCCGGATGTTGTCGTAAAGAAAATCCAGGAAAGCCCGAACCCGGCCTGGCATCAGACGACCCTGCCCCAGAAATACTGCGTGGACTTCTTCCCAGTCTCCGGGGTTATGGTCCTCCATTACCGGTACAAGCCGCCCCTGCTGAATATCGTCATGAACCAGGAAGTGGGTTAAACG
Source organism: uncultured Marinobacter sp. (assembly GCA_966210405.1). Classification (GTDB taxonomy): domain Bacteria; phylum Pseudomonadota; class Gammaproteobacteria; order Pseudomonadales; family Oleiphilaceae; genus Marinobacter. Next base: position 11,252 of record CBIHLH010000026.1, on the reverse strand, counting down.
CGCTAACCCGACACCCTCGATTGCCAATTTGCGCATGGTTTCACCGTCACTGACCAGCATATTTCCCTGGGGCATGAGTTCGGTCTGTTCTCCATGAATCCTCAGGGGCCAGGCGGTTGTATGCCTGGAAAAACTGAAATCCAGACGGTTACAAACTGTTAACTCTTCTATTGTTTTCGGAATACCGTGCCGTTCGAGGTATTTCGGAGCACCCACTATAACCATGCGGGTTTCACCCAGCTTGCGGGCCACCAGAGTGGAACTCCTAAGGGGACCGTTGCGGATAGCCACGTCGGTATGCTCGGCCAACAGATCGACTACCTGATCAGTCAACGACAGATCAAGTGTAATGCCGGGGTACAGTGCCAGAAACCTGGAAATAATCGGCAGTAGGTAGCAGTGAGCAACGGGGAAGCTGGCGGTTACTCTCAAGTGCCCCGTAGGCTTTCCCGACCCACTTGCTTCCCGTTCCGCCTCATCCAGTGCCGTTGGGTGGACATTAACCCCGGAGCAGATGACCCGACTTGACCAAGCTAGTGCCGTGACACCACCTTATCCTTATTACCCTTATCGGACTCAGGAGGGATTTGCCCGCGTGAACCCACCTTTGGTTTAGCCTTTTGTGGATATAGCAATCCTTGCGAGCATCTCGACATCTGCGCTGACTGCTTTTCCTAGGGTAATCTCCCCAGCCTCTATCGGTTATTCCTGATTGGGTCCATACTGGAGATTGAAAGCATTGGTATCAGAAAGCGCATTAATACCGATGCACCTGTAATCAGAGGTCAATAGATAGTATGAGTAAAAGCCAGGACAGAAAAAAGGACATTAAAAAGAAACCGCTTTTAACCGCAAAGGAAAAGAAAAAGGAGAAAAAATCAAAGAAAAACGAAACCGATGTGCTGGGCAATTGATAGACCATTTGGTTGAGGCATTAGAGTCAGGGTCGCTTCACTGCCGACGCCAGCCGCCAGCTCAAGACCCAGACATCACGGCCTGGGTCTTGCACCCACGCCTGACGCGCCTGTTCACGTGTTGGGCTAGGCCTGGTTGTTGCGGGAAATGATTGGCAACCTGATCGATAATGCGTTGCGCACACTCCGCCGGGGAGCGAAACCACCCAGACCTTATTGTGCAGATTCCCCAGGACTACGCTCTGGTCATGATGCGGATGGCATTCATACACAGGAACGCCCCGCACCCCGTCGCAGCCAAGGTATTCATGAACTTCCTGCTCAGTTACGCCGGTCAGAAGATCCTGGCCCCACGCGTTCAACCCCACTCTAGGGCGCAGTGACCCGAGTTATTTCCAACTGCTTGTTAACCGCATTACGAATCTCCCGGTAACGCTCGGGATTGCTGGCCAGTGTGTCCAGGTCATCCTCGGGAAAAATCGTTTTCAGCTTCTTCTTTGCGGTTTCCCTGGAAAAGACAGACGGCAACAGTTGCTCCAGGCAACGCAACATCACCTCCGGCGAAACCGACGCTCCGGGCGATGCGCCCAGTAAAGTCCCGTAGGTTTTGTCTTTGGACACGAGTATTTCCGTGCCCATCTGCAAGTCCCCGTCCTTGATAATCTGAACGCGCTGGCCGGCGTCAACCGGCTTCCAGTCAAACCGGGTACTCAGGCCCGGAGCAAAGCTTTCGAGCTCCTCGAGCATGCTCCTTTCACCTTTGAAGGTCTCTGACACCAGATATTTGACCAGGGGGAAATGCTCCAGGGTAACGTTCAGCAGGCTCGGGATATCATGCAGGCGGATGGAGGTGAGGTAATCCAGGAATCCACGGCCTTTCTCGAGAACCGGCTTGAATGACGCAAAAGGACCAAACAGCAGGTAGTGCTTGCCATCCACCACCCGTAAATCCAGATGCGGCACGGACATGGGCGGCGCACCCACTTTTGCTTTGCCGTAGGTTTTGGCCGTGTACTGGCTGGCCTGCTCTTCGCTGATCGGAGCCTGCAAAAACCGCCCGCCCACGGGAAAGCCGGTAAACCGGTTCCGAAACGGCAAGTGGCTATTTTTCAGGAGTGGGAACGCGCCCCCACCGGCACCCACGAAAAGCACATCGGCTCGTTGCTGAACATGGGTTCCGTTGCGCTCGGCTTCAATCACCCAGCGCCCACTGGGGCTCTTGTGCACGCGCTGCACATGAGTGCCATATTCAATTTTGACACCCAGCTCTTGCACGGCATACTCCGCCATGCGTTCCGTTAAGGCCCCGAAGTTAACATCGGTACCGGTTTCAATGACGGTGGCTGCCATTTTTTCATGGCGGGGGCGCCCCTCCATGGTATAGGGGATCCAGCTTTTTATTTCGTCGAAGTCTTCCGAGTAGCGCATGTGCTCAAAAAAATGATGAGCCGACATTTCCTTGAACCGCAATCGCAGCTCTTCGATGGCGGATTCGGAAACAATAGTGCAGTGCTTGGTTTGGTTAATGAATGTTTTAGGGTCCTTGATCGCGCCCTTCCCTATCAAATACGCCCAGAACTGCTTGGCAACGTTGAACTGGGCATGAATCTTCAGGGCCTTTTCAACCGAAATGACTTCTTCATCCACCGGGGTATAGTTAAGCTCACAGTTGGCTTCATGCCCCGTACCGGCGTTGTTGAATGCCCAGGAGTTACCCGCCCCGGGGCCGTCCAGGCGTTCCAGGATGGTGATATCCAGCTCGGGTGCCAGCTCCTTGGCCAGGGTGGCAAAGGTAGTTCCCATAATGCCTGCGCCGATAATGATTACGTTCATAAAATCTGCTCGTCAGTGTCAGTTGTTCAGGTAGTCATCAACAAAGTCTTCGGGCACGAAAGTACCATGCTTTCGGCGTACCCTGTAAATCTGTCGCAATTTATTCTGTCTATGTCGTGCCAGAGCAAATCAGGCATTCAGCATAGGTCTACCATGACCTTTTAGCCCTTTCACAAAGGGGGATCTGCCATGGCTATCAGCCTGTTCGACATGTTGAAAATAGGCATCGGCCCGTCCAGCTCCCATACCATGGGACCAATGTCCGCTGCCCGCCGTTTTGCGCGTGGTCTGGAAAAGGCCAATCGGTTGCGCGACGTTGCCCGGGTGTACATCCAGCTTTTTGGCTCCCTTGGCGCCACTGGCAAAGGGCATGGTACCGGACCCGCCGTGCTCCTTGGGCTGGAAGGTCACAGGCCAGACACGATTGACCCGGTCATCCTGGCGCCGCGAATGGAGGAAATTCGTGCCCAGGGCGAACTACGCCTGAACGGCGAACACCCCATAGCCTTCGCAGAAGCCGACGATCTTACCTATCATCGCCATGAATCCCTGCCCTATCATCCCAACGGCATGCGATTCACTGCATACAACCATGATGGCAAGGTTGTGCGCGAACGCACCTACTATTCCGTTGGTGGTGGTTTTGTCGTGGATGAAAAAGCCGCTGGCGCGGATCGCATTGTTGAAGACAAGACCTCTCTGCCCTATCCATTCAAATCGGGGGCCGAGCTGTTACGGCAATGCGATACCCACGGCCTGTCCATCGCTGAGATCATGCAGGCCAATGAACAGGTCTGGCGGTCGGAAGCCGATATTCGAGACGGCATTCTGCACATCTGGCAGGTGATGCAGGACTGCGTACAGAATGGCATCAGCAACGAGGGAATCCTGCCGGGCGGGCTGAAGGTCAAACGCCGGGCTGCCGCCCTTTACGCGTCGCTGATCGCAAAGGATCGGCAGGACCTGATCACACCCGCGCTAAGTGCCATGGACTGGGTCAATCTCTATGCCCTGGCTGTGAACGAGGAGAACGCAGCCGGCGGCCGCATGGTCACGGCGCCGACCAACGGAGCGGCGGGCATTATTCCGGCGGTGTTGCACTACTATTGGCACTGGTGCCCCAATGCCAATGAAGACGGGGTCATCCGCTTCCTGCTCACTGCCGCCGCCATTGGCATCCTGTTCAAGGAAAATGCATCCATCTCCGGCGCCGAAGTTGGCTGCCAGGGCGAGGTGGGCTCGGCCTGTGCCATGGCGGCAGCTGGTCTTGCGGCCGCGACCGGCGGCACACCAGGACAGGTGGAAAACGCGGCGGAAATCGGTATGGAGCACCACCTGGGGCTGACCTGCGACCCCATCGGGGGACTGGTACAGGTCCCCTGCATTGAACGCAACGCGGTTGGTGCCGTTAAGGCAATCAATGCCGCCGTTATGGCGTTGCGTGGCAACGGCGAGCATTTTGTCTCTCTCGACAAGGTCATCCACACCATGCGGGAAACCGGTCGGGACATGCTGGACAAGTATAAGGAAACGTCGCGCGGCGGCCTGGCAGTGAACATAATCGAGTGCTGAAACCCGCTCGAAAACCCCAAAACCCTTACTGAAAGGAGATGCACGGGTTCACGAACGGATTTTCGTCTGACTGCTCACGTAGCCGCAACGAGCTTCCCACGCTCTGACCAGGGCTCCTCCCGTACCGGAAGGTGAATCAGCGCAGACACCGCACCAACGCCCACCCCGATCCACCACACCAGGGTGTAATTGTGATAGAGGTCATACATCGCACCGCCAAGCCAGACCCCGAGGAAGCCGCCCAACTGGTGGGAAAAGAACACCAGTCCGTACAGGGTGCCCATGTAACGCAGGCCATATATCTGCGCCACCAGGCCAGAGGTCAGCGGTACGGTGGCCAGCCACAGGGAGCCCATGGCAATGGAGAACATGACCACGGTTTCCGGCGTGATGGGCGTCATGATAAACACCGCCGCAACCACAGTGCGGAGGAGATAAACCGTGGCCAGCAGGTACTTTCTCGAATACTTGTTCCCGAGCCACCCCGCCAGCAACGTGCCCCCGATGTTGAACAGACCGATCAGGGCAATGGAGATAGCCCCCAGGGACGTGAGCGTGGTGATGCCAAGAGAGTGAATGAGACTCCCCGGGCTCACGGCGCCACACATCTCGGTAATGAAAGCCGGAAAATGCGCGGTAATAAACGCCAGTTGATAACCGCAGGAGAAGAATCCGATAAAGATAAACAGGAAGGTCGGGTCCTTGATGGCTCGCTTCAGCACGGTGCCCATCTGCTCGTCGGTATCCGAGGTTTTTTCCGGCACCGGTGCACGCATCAGCGTGAGTGCCAGCAACGACACCAGAATGAACCCCGCAAACGCCAGGAACACGGACTGCCAGGGCATCTGGCTCAACAGTAGCTGGGCCACCGGCGGCCCCACGATCTGCCCGGCTGAACCGGCTGCCGTGGCAATCCCCAGTGCCAGCGACCGGTGCTTATCGGAGGCGGCGCGGCCAACCACCGCCAGGATAACGCCAAACCCGGTTCCGGCGATCCCGAAACCGACCAGTATCTCCAGCAGTTGATGCTGGCCCGGCGTAATGGCGTAAGACGAGAGCACCAGGCCGACAATGTAGCAAGCCGCGCCGGCCATGATGGCTTTCCGATCACCGTACTTCTCGGCAAAGGCACTGAACAGGGGCTGCCCAATGCCCCAGAACAGGTTCTGAATGGCGATGGCGAGCGAGAAATCCGCCCTTGGCCAGTCGAATTCCATGGCGATGGGCAACTGAAACAGACCAAACGAGGCGCGGACCGCAAAACTGACAAGAATGATGATACACCCGGCGATCAGCACGGGGTTGATCAGGGTGGCGTATTGCCCTGGCGCCGCTGCGGTCTTTTCCATTCCCGTTTTTCGTCCGGTTACGTGTGGTAGTGAAAACGACATTCTATGGGAATCGGCACACAAGGTGTTAGCGGCGTCAAAGGTGCCGAAGACAGTCAACTCCTCACCGGCTCACAACTCCCCGAGCACGGCAGCGACGGCTGGCTGTTGTGATGGAGTTTTCGTGACCGGCCACTGGCGTTATACTTGGCCACCTAATCCAGTTGGTTCAACCAGGTGAACTCCGATGGCCAGACACGCCCGCTACGATCGCAAGACCGCCCTTGAAAAGGCAATAGTCCTGTTCTGGGAAAAAGGCTATCAGGGCAGTTCCATGAAGCAGATCGAGCAGGCGCTGGATATGCGGCCAGGCAGTATTTACGCCACGTTTGGCAACAAGGATGGTCTGTTTTCCGAGGCACTGGCCACCTACGCCGAGCAGGGTGGCCGGGAAATGGCCGCGCATATGTCCGGCTATGAGTCTGTGCTCGATGGCATCCAGGATTACCTCCGAATGGTAGCCGCGGACTGTGGGTCCGGCGACACGACGCCGGCCAGGGCCTGCATGATCGTGAAATCCCTGCTTGAGTCCAGCCATACCCAGCCGGCCATCAAATCCCAATCACTGGCCATCATGGCCGCCATTGAGTCCTCATTTACCGCATTATTGGAGCAGGCCAAAACCCGCGGCGAGTTGGCGGAAAGTACCGATTGCCCCCGGTTAGCCCGGTTATTCCAGGCACAACTGGTGGGGCTTCGAGCGGTCGCGGAACGTGAGCTTGGCCAGGAGGCACTGGCCCAACTGGCTGATGATATGGCAGGCGTCATTGAGCACTACCGGGTCAGGCACTGACTCTACTGATGTCGACCCCCCTTTCTCCCCCGTTCTCCAGGGCAAGGACCCTGTTCATCCTGTTCTCCCTGGCACTGGGCGGGTTTGGCATCGGCACCGGCGAATTTGCCATCATGGGCCTGATGCCCAATATGGCGGTTGATCTGGGGGTCAGTGAGCCCCAGATCGGCCACCTGATCAGTGCCTATGCCCTGGGGGTCGTAGTGGGTGCGCCCTTGCTCGCCATCTTCGGCGCAAAGCTGTTTCGCCGCCACCTGCTTATTGCGCTTATGCTGTTCTACGCCGTCGGCAATCTGGCCAGCGCCCTCATCGCCCAATACGAATGGCTGCTGGTGTTCCGCTTTATTGCCGGGCTTCCTCACGGTGCCTATTTCGGTGTGGCGGCCCTGGTTGCGGCCTCTCTGGTGCCGGCAGGCCAGCGGGCCAAGGCCGTCAGCCTGGTGATGATGGGGCTCGCCACTGCGTTGCTGATCGGCAACCCGCTAGCAACCGTGCTTGGGCAACACCTGGACTGGCAATACGCCTTTGCCTTCGTGGGTGTGATTGCCGCGCTCACCAGTGCCCTTATTTTCGTCACCCTGCCCGCAAATCCCGACGAACAGCGGAATAGCCCCTTCCACGAGTTGAGCGCGTTCAACCGCCGTGAAATCTGGTATCCACTGGCGATCGGCGCAATCGGATTTGCCGGCATGTTCTGTGTGTTCAGTTACCTTGCGCCCACACTGCTGGAAGTGACTGGTGCGGACCCCTTCTGGATTCCAATCGCACTGGCCGTATTTGGCCTGGGTGGTTTCGTGGGCAACATGCTCGGCGGGTGGTTGTTCGATAAACTGGGATTTCAGAGCGTTGGCTGGATGCTGGTGTGGAGTATTGCCATGTTGTTGCTGTTTCCGCTGGCAACCACATCGGTCTGGTCGCTGTTGCCCGTCTGCTTTCTGGTCGCGTTAATGGTGGCGCTGGGCCCGGCCCTGCAAACGCACCTGATGGATGTCGCGGAAGGCGCACAGACACTTGCGGCTGCGTCGCATCATGCCGCGTTCAATGTTGCCAATGCGCTGGGGCCCTGGCTTGGTGGTCTGGCGATCAGTGGCGGAATGGGATGGCAATCAACGGGGTATGTGGGCGCTGCCACGGCCGTGGCCGGCCTGGTCATCTTCTTTTTCGGGCTGCGTCAGCAGCGGATGTCTGGTGAACAGCTTCCCCAGACATCCTGATGCGCACTTCCGGGTTTTAAAAGCTTCCGGTTTTCAGAACTTCCAGAACGGCGTGCTCAGCTTCTGCTCAACGAGCTCAGGCGGATAGCCAACGTCTTTGAGCAGACGAGGGTCCATAGTTGTAACCAGATGAACGAAATGGCGCTTCATTCTCCATCCTTTATACCAGGTTGCTGCTGTTTTCATGTCGATGTCCACTCTTTGGTAACAGTTAAACGGATAAACCGTCGTTGGTTTTAATTAGTTACCTATTTTATGGACATCCCGCATAACCCCAAATACTTGGAAACCACTATCCGGCGCCATTCGCGCCGTCCAGGGCCTAACGATTTATACCTATCCCTCCCCTGGTGGGTACTATCCGGCCCCGTTCGATTTGCGGAGAAGTTCCTGATACAGCTCATCCTTGAGATGGGCCCGTTGTTGCTTCATGCGGTGAAGTTTGTCGTCTCCAATCGGGGAATCCCTGAGCTCCAGCCCCTCGATTTCCTGGTCCAGATCCGAGTACTGCTTCATGCGATCCTGAAAATGGAGGTCGTTGGTTTTCAGTTCGTCAATCAGGTTGCTGTACTGCGGAAACTCGTTGTGAAGCTCGTGATTGGAAATACCCATGCTGCTGCACTCCTTCTGACAGTGTATTGCTGATACGTTCTTCATTCAGCATAGACGAGCATGCCAATTTAAGGGCGTCTTTGACAAATCGCTAATTACACACAATCGTTCAGGGGTATAGCATGGTGAAACGCTCATCAGATACGCCTTGGGACACTCGCGAATGACCTTTGCACGAATTACCGGCACCGGCTCTTACCTGCCAGACAATGTTGTGACCAACAAAGACCTTGAGAAAATGGTCGACACCACGGATCAGTGGATTCGCGAGCGCACGGGCATAGAGCGAAGGCACATCGCGGTTGAGGGCCAGACCACCGTGGACCTTGCGGAGCAGGCCGCGAAAAACGCCATCGACGCGGCGGGTATCCAGGCTGATGATATCGACCTGATTGTATTCGCCACGTCCACCCCCGACAAAATCTTCCCCAGCTCTGCCTGTATTCTCCAGGCCCGGCTGGGTATTCATGGCTGCCCGGCGTTTGATATCCAGGCGGTCTGCAGCGGTTTTGTCTACGCACTGGCAACCGCGGAAAAATTCATCAAAACCGGCAGCAGCAAAAAGGCGCTTGTCATCGGAGCCGAGGTGTTCTCCCGCATCATTAACTGGGAAGACCGTGGCACCTGTGTGCTCTTCGGCGACGGTGCCGGTGCCGTTATCCTGGAGGCCAGCGAGGAAACCGGCATCCTGTCAACGCATATCCACGCGGATGGCCAGTACGAAGATCTGCTCCACGTACCCTGTGGCATTGCCCACGAATACGACCAGGTGAAGGCCGGGCGCGCGTTTGTGGAAATGAAAGGCAATGAAGTGTTCAAAGTGGCCGTGAACACCCTCGGCAAGATCGTCGACGAAACCCTCGAAGCCAACCAGATGCAAAAGTCCGATATTGACTGGCTGGTCCCTCATCAGGCGAACCTGCGGATCATTTCCGCTACCGCCAGAAAACTGAACATGCCCATGGACAAGGTGGTTGTCACGGTCAACGAGCACGGTAATACCTCCGCCGCCTCAATCCCGCTTGCCCTGGACGTCGCGGTTCGTGACGGGCGAATCAAGCGTAATGAGGTGGTGCTTCTGGAGGCCTTTGGCGGCGGCTTCACCTGGGGGTCGGCACTTCTGAGATACTGATACTCTCTGTCACTTTCCCATCGCTCTTCCCCGTTTTTACGGGTATCAGCAGCCGTTGATACCCGTTGCCATTGAGTTAACCCAGCCCCGTCGGCTATACTGTTTTTTTGTACAGTATACATCACGCTCACTGCGAGGAATGACCATGGCAGTACAAGCAGTCTACTTTTCCGATAGGGACGGCCTGGATATGGCACTGAAACATCCTGAGACGATGCTGTTCACCTCAAAAGCCGATGCCGACGCCCGCGACAAGGTTCTGGAGCTGGCCGAAGAAATCCAGGCGTTTCTCGGCCGCAAGGTGGACGGCCTTGGCGATGACCTGGCCGAACGCTGTGCCATGGCCATTGCCGAAGAAAAAGACCTGTTCCAGAAGGCCCTGAAGAAGCCAGAGCTACTCAATTCGGAGCAGAACCCGGAGTAGGAACCGAGGCAGGAAGAGAATCAACGGCGGCCCCGCAGGGCCGCCGTTCGTCAGACCACAGGTTTCCAGGCCCCGTCATCGTATCGCTCCACCCCGCCGCCAGACATCCGGCACAGGCAGGCCCACTGATTTTCCACCAGCGCGGCCACATCGGGTTGCCGGCGGATAACCGATTCTATCCGCGCCGCCGGGGCATCAATCAGCACCGTCAGCCGCACCGGTTCATGGCGCCAGCAGGTACCGTCGTGCACGGATTGCAGCGGCAGGCCGATCCTCAGATGGCTGCTGTTGCCTTCAACAACGCCCACGTTGCCACCAACCACCGAATGCAACAGCTTATTTCCCGAGCCATACACCTCCGGAACCGTCACCGACGCGAAATACTGCAGGTTGATCCAGTTTGCGACGATCATCGGCGCCGCAAGCAGGCCCTCCAGAAGGTCGCCGTCGTCGTCGAGGGCCGGATCATAGTCATGCAGGAATACCCGCCCGGACAAGTTCCGGCCACGAGTCCGGGACCGTTTGGCAAAGATAATCGCGGCATTGTTCGCCAGTCCCCATTCCGGCCGCACTTCCGACCAGTCTCTGGTGCGGTTTTCCATGGCGAGCCTGAGATCTTCATCGCCAAGGCCGTTCAGTTTCAGCGGCGTTGCCCGCTCCTTACGAACCCGAATACCCGCTTCCTGGAAGCCGGCCTCCAGGCCCGCCAGTTTGTGAGCGTGAGAGTCCGGAACCGAATTGCGATCCGGGAATGTCACCGTATCCGTGGCCGTGCAGTGCTCCGCCGCCACGGCCCAGGTGTAATCCGGGATCTTGATTCCCTGCTCCGCCAGCCCCGCCCGCACCTGAGGATCGTTGACCAGCCGTGCGGCAAGGCGTGCGTTGACACCACCACTCTTGCCGCCGCAGGCGCCGCATTCCAGGCCAGCCTGGTTCGGATTGTTATCGGTATGGCTGCCATGGCCGACAAACACCAGCAAGGGCGCAAACCCGCTGGTCAAGGACATGCCCCGGAGCATGTTCGCGACAAGAGAGACCTTGTCCGAATCCGAAAGTGGGTCGCCGCCGTGGTTATGCACCAGGCGGCCGTCAAGGCACGGGATGTTGCTGCTTTGGTGGCCATGCTTCAACGTATCCTTCAGCAACTTCCAGGCCCACGCAAGACCGGTGGTTTCCACCAGCGTAAAGGTGGAGAGGCTGCTGTATTTCGCCTTTCTCACGGATTCCCGGGTGATTTCTTTCTGATCGCGGGCCCGGTTTGCAGCGAGGTCTTCCCGGAGACTGCCCTTGCTGTCAATTAAACGGACCGATGCCGGCAGCAGCCCCGGCAGGCGACGCGCCGGGGCAAAAGGCCCGTGCTGCTGATGTTC
>CBIHLH010000025.1:0-33487 GCA_966210405.1 uncultured Marinobacter sp. | reverse complement strand
GCCCAGGACACGCCCGCGAGTACGTCCCTGTAGGGCTCGGTTCGGGCCATCCATGGCCCTCAACGGTCCTGGGCAGTGCTGCCGGGCCGCAGGTCCCAGAACTTTTACGTGGAGTCAGTTATGGACCAACTATCACACTGCGAAACAGTGCTTATCGAAAAACAGGGGCCGACTCTGTTCATCACCATCAACCGGCCAGACGTCCGCAACGCCATGAGCCTGCAAATGGTGGCCGAGCTTTCTGCGGTGTTTGCCCAGATCGAAGACGACCTGCACATCCGCGCCGTCGTGATCCGGGGCGCCGGGGGGCATTTCTGTGCCGGTGGCGATATCAAAGACATGGCCGGTGCCCGAAGCCAGCAGGCCGCCGAAGGCGAGGACGACCCGTTCTACCGGTTGAACAGAGCCTTCGGCCAGATGATCCAACAGGTCAACGAATCCTCAAAAGTGGTCATCGCGGTTACCGAAGGCGCCGTCATGGGCGGTGGATTCGGCCTGGCCTGTGTATCTGACGTGGCCATCGCCGGGCCAACGGCGAAATTCGGCATGCCGGAAACCTCCCTCGGCGTGATTCCTGCCCAGATTGCGCCGTTTGTGGTTGAGCGAATCGGCCTCACACAGGCCCGGCGGCTGGCCCTGCTGGGTTTGAGAATCGATGCGAACGAGGCATGCAGTCTTGGAATCGTCCATCAGGCGGCGTCTTCGGATGACGAACTGGAAGATATGCTGGCCAACGCTTTGGACCGTGTTCGCCGGTGCGCTCCGGTAGCTACTGCTGAAACCAAGGCGCTGCTTCATCGGGTGGGCCATGAACCCATGAGCGGTCTACTCGACAGCGCTGCAGGAAAGTTTGCTGACGCCATCCGTGGAAGCGAAGGAACCGAGGGCACCATGGCTTTCATGCAAAAGCGGTCGCCGGCCTGGGCAGGCGATTCCTGATGATTGCGGAGCGCGGGAGGTTGGATGTGCCTCCAGAAAATGTTGGAGGCCATGAATGGCCGGAAACAAGCGCACATGGACGTGCTCGTAGCGGTTTTCTGGAAGCCAGACGGCTCCCGGCCTTGCGGCGAACTCCATAGGGGAAAACAAGACCATGCTAAAAAAACTGTTAATAGCCAACCGCGGCGAAATCGCCGTTCGGGTCATCCGCACCGCAAAAGCTCTGGGTTACCGCACCGTGGCCGTCTACTCCGAGGCCGACGCCAACGCCCTGCATGTGGAACTCGCCGACGAAGCCGTCTGCATAGGCCCGGCCCAGGTATCCGCCTCCTACCTGAACAGCGACGCCATTCTCGAGGCCGCCCGCAAGACCGGCGCCGACTGCATCCACCCGGGTTACGGCTTCCTGTCTGAGAATGCCGCCTTCGCCACCGCCTGCCAAGACGCCGGCCTGGTATTCGTTGGCCCACCGGCGCCCGCCATCGAACTGATGGGCAGCAAACGGCGCTCCAAAATCGCCATGCAGCAAGCCGGCGTGCCCGTAGTTCCAGGATTTGAAGGTGACAACGCCAGCGACGACGAACTCATTGCCGCCGCCAAAAACATTGGCTACCCCCTGATGATCAAAGCCTCCGCCGGCGGCGGTGGCCGAGGCATGCGACTGGTCGAGAGCGAATCCGAACTCGCCGACAACATCAAACGGGCACGCTCGGAATCAAAACAGGCCTTTGGCGATGATGAGCTGATCCTTGAAAAAGCGGTGATCGAGCCCCGCCATGTGGAAATCCAGGTGTTCGCGGACCGCCACGGCAACGCCGTGTACCTGGGCGAGCGGGACTGCTCCGTTCAGCGCCGGCACCAGAAAGTCGTCGAGGAAGCCCCCTCCCCCTTCGTGACACCGGAACTGCGCAAAGCCATGGGCGAAGCCGCCGTCAAAGCCGCCCTGGCCTGCAACTACGAAGGCGCCGGCACCGTCGAGTTCCTGGTGGACAAACACCGGAATTTCTATTTCCTGGAAATGAACACCCGCCTGCAGGTGGAGCACCCGGTCACCGAGTTGATTACTGGCCAAGACCTCGTGGCGTGGCAGCTCACGGTCGCGGAAGGCCGCCCTCTGCCCCTGGCCCAGAGCGACATCCGCCTGACCGGCCACGCCATTGAAGTGCGGCTTTACGCTGAAGATCCCGCCCACGGCTTCAACCCGCAGACTGGCCTCCTCCATGCCTTTGAACCTGCCGAAGGAGAAGGCCTCCGGTTTGATACCGGCGTGCGTTCCGGCGATACCATCACGCCCCACTACGACCCCATGCTGGCCAAGGTAATCGCCTGGGGTCATAACCGCGATGAAGCCCGCCGCCGCCTCATCCGGGCCCTGGAGGATACCGCCATCTTCGGTGTCACCACCAACCGCCACTTCCTGAGCCGGATTATCGCCAACGACACCTTCGGCGCTGGCGAGGCCACCACCGCCTTTCTGCAACAGGCGTTCAGCGACGACCCGTCCCTGCAGCTCCAGACTCCCGATATTCGCCAACTGGCCCTCGCCGCCTGCGTGCTCGACCATGGCATTTCGGGCCAGAGCGCCTGGAGCAATGCGCCGGCCACCATGACCCCGATCACGCTGGAAACCGGCGACACCATCGTTGATTTGCTGGTCACCCGCAGAGGCAACCGGTTGTCCTTCAGCATGGGCGAAACCCGGCATACCCTGACCCTCGAAAGCCAGGGCGATGGCTTGTTATGCATTATCGACAACGGCGTTCGTCAGACTTGCCAATATCACCGCCAGGGCGATTCCCTATATTTGCAGGCGTTCGGACGGTCCTGGTCGGTGAGGGACATTACCCACCAGCCAACGACGGGGGCCACTGGAGCGGGCAGCGGTCGCATCCAGGCGAGTATGGATGGCGCTATTATCGAGGTACTGGCTGAGCCCGGCGGCAGCGTTCGCCAGGGCGATACCCTGGTGATTCTGGAAGCCATGAAAATGGAGCATCCGGTGAAAGCCGACCGTGATGGCGTGGTCAGCCAGGTGCACACCCGCAAGGGGGACCAGGTGAAACGCAGCCAGTTGCTGGTGGAGATCGCCGAGAACCAGACCGCCGGACAGGAACCAACGCAAAACGATAAGCCGGGTAAGGAACCCTCATGAACCAAGACATCGTATCCATACGAGACATCGCCCGCAGCCTGCCGGGCGTTCTCCGGCGCTTGCCCACCATCGCCCGGGGCCTTTACTACTACTCCCTGAAAAACGAAAACCGGGAGCTGACCCTCGGCACGCTCATCGAAAACAACGCCAGGAACGTCGGCAACCGACCCGCTATCCTGTTCGAAGACCGCACCATTACCTGGGGCGAACTCAATGGCTGGGCCAACCGTGTCGCCCGATACCTGCAGGAACAGGGCCTCCGAAAGGGCGACGCCATCGCCGTCTTTCTGGAGAACCGGCCAGAGCTTATTGCCGTGGTAGCTGGCGCTGCCAAGCTCGGCGTAGCCTGCGCCATGCTCAACACCTCCCAGAAAGGCAAGGTACTCGAGCACAGTATCAACCTGATTGAACCGAAAATGGTTATCGTCGGCGAAGAGCTGGTGGCGTCATTTGACGGGATAAAAACAGGGCTCAAAGCAGACCATCCCCGGCCCTTCCAGTTCCTGGCCGATACCAACACCCTGAGCGCCTTCAGCGATGCTCCGGCAGGCTATACCAACATGGCCGAGCAGGTGAGCACCTTCAACAGCGACAACCCGGTTCTGAGCGATCCCCCCAGGATGGGCGATACGGCCATCTATTTGTTCACTTCCGGCACCACCGGCCTGCCCAAGGCCGCACCCGGCTCCCACCGCAAATTCATCAAGGCCTACGGCGGGTTCGGTCTTATGTCTCTGGCGATGGCGCCGGAAGACGTTCTCTACTGCACCCTGCCCCTGTACCACGGCACCGCACTGCTGGTGTGCTGGGGTTCGGTACTGGCCGGCGGCTCCGCCATCGCCCTGCGCCGCCGATTCTCCGCCAGCGCCTTCTGGGACGACGTCCGGCGTTATCGGGCCACCACGTTCGGCTACGTAGGTGAACTCTGCCGCTATCTGCTGAACCAGCCGCCCAACGAGCAGGACCGGAACCACAGCCTGACCAAAATGATCGGCAACGGCCTGCGCCCGTCCATCTGGACGGAGTTCAAGGAACGCTTCGGCATCGAAACCGTGGCGGAACTCTATGCTTCCAGCGAGGGCAACGTCGGTTTCAGCAATTTCTTCAACATGGACAACACCGTCGGTTTTTCCACCGCCCCCTACAAACTGGTGAAATTCCACGAGGGCACCCGGGATCCGGTTCGTAACGGCAAGGGGGTCATGCAGGAAGTTACCAAGGGCGAACCCGGGTTGTTGATTGGCGAAATCACCCCGAAGTGGTCATTTGAGGGCTACACCCAGAAAGAGGCCACGGAAAAATCCATTCTGCGAGACGCCTTCAGAAAAGGCGATGCCTGGTTCAACACCGGCGATGTGCTGAAAGGCATCGGCTGCGGCCACCTGCAGTTCGTTGACCGCATGGGCGATACCTTCCGCTGGAAAGGCGAGAATGTCTCGACCACGGAGGTGGAGAACGTCCTCGACGGCTCCGGCATGGTGGCGGAGGCTATCGTTTACGGCGTCGAGATTCCGGGCACCAACGGCAAAGCCGGGATGGTAACCCTCGTTCCGCAGAGCAACGGCACCCCGTTCGACCTCAACAGGCTGTTCAGCTACCTCCGGGACAACCTGCCGGCCTACGCTGTTCCGGTGTTTGTTCGGATAACCCACGCCATCGAGAAAACGGGGACGTTCAAGTACCGCAAGGTGGATATTCAGAAAGCCGGTTATTCACTCGGCAATGCCAGCGAGAAGGTTTATGGCTGGCTGCCTCGTACTAATGGCTACACCCTGCTTACACCTGAGTTGGTGTCGGACATTGATGTCGGTAAGGTCAGATTTTGATACTCGCCTGGTTGTTATGGCTCCAGCCTTCGAGTCAGGAGCCAACCTTAAGAACAACTTTCCCGGTAGCCCGCCGTTCGGTGAGCGCCCCCAGGGCCTTGGCGTAATCCTCAAACTCGAAGACCTCGCTGATCTTTGGATCTATCTTGCCCTCGCTGTAAAGCGTCATCAGCTCCATCATGTTTCGGGCGCTGGCCTCGGGCTCGCGCTGGGTGAAGCTGCCCCAGAAGACACCGACCACGGAACAACCTTTCAACAACGTCAGGTTTGCCGGGATTTTCGGAATCTCGCCGGCGGCGAAGCCCACGATGAGGTGTCGTCCGTTCCACGCCATGGCGCGCAGGGCCTGCTCGGTGAAGTCTCCCCCAACAGGGTCGTAGATTACATCCACGCCCTTGCTGTTGGTCAGTTTTTTCACCGCGTCCTTGAGGGGTTGCTCGGTGTAGTTGATCAGCTCGTCGGCACCGGCGTCTTTGGCGATCGCCAGTTTTTCCTTTGAACTGGCGGCGGCAATGACCTTCGCCCCCATGGCTTTGCCAAGCTCCACCGTGGCCAGACCGACGCCACCGCTGGCCCCCAGCACCAACAGGGTCTCGCCGGGCTGTATGTTGGCGCGCTGCTTTAGGGCGTAATATGAGGTACCGTAAACCATGGTGAAGGCGGCGGCCTTTTCGTCGGACATGCCATCCGGAACCGGCAGCAGGTTGTGCTCGGGCACCACGACTTCTTCGGCAAAGGCACCGTAGCCTGTCAGGCCCGCGACCCGGTCACCGGTTTTGAACCGGGTCACCTTGTCGCCCACGGCGATGACTTCACCGGACATCTCCCCTCCGGGAGAAAATGGCATGTTGGGCTTGAGCTGGTACTTGCCTTCGATGATGAGGGTATCCGGAAAGTTAAGGCCAGCCGCCCTCACGCGGACTTTTACACCGTGGCCGTTAACCTCAGGGCTGGGAACCTCGTCGATAACCAGTTTTTCCGCCGGACCGTATTCCTTGCAAAGGATGGCTTTCATGGCAACTCCGTGGGTGTTTGATCGGATGTCGGGCCGGGTTTCCGCCCGGTGAATGGATATCCGTCAAGCTAAACAGAGTGACGCCATGAAGCAAATAAAGATCTCTTATCCCACCGGATCAATGTGATTTATACGGACCATCCCGCAGTCACAGCATGGAGCCGGCGAACAGCAGTGCCCCCAACAAGCTCAATGCCGCGACAATCAGTCCGGCCTTCAACCCGGGCGAGAATGCCTGGGCGCCGGAAGGGGCGGATCTGGCTTCGTCGTAGTTAACCAGTTTCTGGTCCTGGCTGGACTCACGGATCAGCTGAATCATTTCATCGCACTGGTCAGAGGTGAAAGCTGCCGGATCAAAACGCGACAAACCGTGCCTCTCCAGAAACCGGCGTACGTCCGCTGACAGCGGCACGTACTTCATCGACCAGTTGCTGAAGGTACGCTCAGCCAGCGGCTCTTCAATCAGGGTAATCACGTTCCGGTGCCGGTCATCCTTCAGGATACGGGCGTAGGTTTCTTTCACCGCCGCTTCTTCGCCTTCCAGGTACTGGAAGAACCGGTTATCGCCATAATAGAGGCCGCCCACCAGCATGCTGCGGCCGTTGTTGCGCCGTGAGGTCATCAGAATACGGGCAACGTGGGGCTCAACGCCCTTTTCCACGGGCTTCGCCTGGAAGGTGGCTTCACTGGCATAGGCCAGACGCATCAGGGACATAACAACTCCAAACAACGAGGATAAGAGTAAGTTGAATGCAAGATACGCTCCGGTGTGTCGTGATGGATCACAGACATGGAAGGAGCGCGAGGATTCCGAACGGGACGTCAGGATGAAGCGGGAGCGGTTTTCAGCTATCCTTCGCGCCAGAACCGGCCACCCCATGGCCCACCGTCACACCCCCGGGAATCCTCATGCTCGATATCATCTACTTGCTGGAAATGATCGGGATCGTCGCGTTTGCCATCTCCGGCATGATTGTCGCGCGTTCCAAGAATATGGATCCCGTGGGCGTGTTCACGATCGGCTTTATTACCGCGCTGGGCGGAGGCACCCTGCGGGATCTGATGATGGACAACCACCCGCTGTACTGGATCAAGCACCAGGAGCAACCCATTCTGATCCTGGCCATGGCCATCGTCTTCAGTTACTGGAACCGGGCGGCACGTATCCGGGAATCGCGCATTGTTTTCCCCGATGCCATTGGCCTGGGCATTTTCTCCATTCTGGGCGCCCAGCTCGCCCTGGATCTCGGCCACTCCTGGTTTATCGCGTCGCTGCTGGGCGTGATGACGGGCACCTTTGGTGGCGCCCTGCGAGACACCCTCTGCAATGAAGTTCCCTTTATCTTCCGCAAGGATCAGATCTACGCCTCCATTTCCTTTGCCGGCTGCTGGCTCTACTTTGTCTGCCAGTGGCTGCTCGCCAGCGAAGTCCTGGCACTGACCATCGGCCTGTTGTTTATTGTGATGGCACGATTGCTGGCGGTTCGGTTCGATATCCGCCTGCAGCGGGACCGGCACCCGGGCTGAACGGCGGGGTGTTGAAGCTGAACCATGAATCATTCCTTGGCCTCGAGGCCGTCAATCGGTAACATTGCCGTTTTTTCACGCAATTCAACATTGCCATTCAAAACAGAGTCCATAACCCCACTATCCAGCATTCTTGAGGCAGGCACCCGTCATGCTTGAACGACTATTCCAGCTCCAGGCCCACGGCACCACCGTTCGTAAAGAGGTGATTGCCGGTATCACTACCTTCCTGACCATGGCGTACATCATCGTGGTCAACCCCAGCATCCTGTCATCCACCGGCATGGACTTCGGGGCCGTGTTTGTTGCCACCTGTCTGGCGGCGGTGATCGGCACCCTGATCATGGGACTCTGGGCCAATTACCCCATCGCCCTGGCCCCGGGCATGGGCCTGAACGCTTTTTTCTCATTCACGGTTGTCGGCAGCCTGGGATACAGCTGGCAAGTCGCCCTGGGTGCGGTGTTCCTGTCCGGGTTGATCTTCTTCCTGCTCAGCATCTTCAAAATCCGTGAATGGATCATCAACAGCATCCCCATGTCCCTGCGCTTCGGTATTTCAGCCGGGATCGGATTCTTCCTCGCGCTGATTGCCCTGAAAAATGCCGGCATCGTGGTTGATAACCCGGCCACCCTGGTTGGCCTGGGCGACATCAAAGTGACTGAAAGCCTGTTGTTCTTCGGTGGCTTCGTGCTGATATGCGCGTTGTCTTTCCGGCAGGTCACCGGCGCGGTCATGATTGGCATCATTGTGATCACCGGCATCGCCATGGCCCTGGGCATGGTGGAGTACAACGGGCTGGTGTCCGCGCCCCCCAGTATCGCGCCCACCTTCATGCAACTGGATGTGGCCGGGGCCTTCAACGTCGGCATGATCAGTATCATATTCGCCTTTCTGTTCGTGGACCTGTTTGACACCTCCGGCACTCTGATCGGCGCGGCCCAGCGCGGTGGCCTGCTGGACCAGGACGGCAAGCTGCCCCGGCTCGGGCGGGCACTGATGTCTGATTCCGTTGCCACCATGTCCGGCGCGGCACTGGGGACGTCAACCACCACCAGCTATATCGAGTCCACCGCCGGTATATCCGCCGGTGGCCGTACCGGCCTGACGGCAGTGGTTGTGGCGGTGCTTTTCCTGGCCTGCCTGCTGCTTTCACCCATCGCCAGCATTATTCCCGCCTACGCGACAGCCCCGGCCCTGCTGTATGTGGCAGTGCTCATGGCCAGTGGCCTGAAACTGATTGCCTGGGACGACATTACCGACGCCGCACCGGCCATCGTGACCGCCCTGATGATGCCGCTGACCTTTTCCATCGCCAACGGTATTGCCCTGGGCTTCATTACCTACGCTACCCTGAAGATCCTGAGTGGCCGTTGGTCGGACCTCAACGCCAGCGTGGTGACCATTGCGGTTGTTTTCGTACTGAAATTCATTTTCCTGGACGTTGCCTGAGCAGCGCCCAGCGTTTGAACCGGATCCGATATGGACTACTTCTCAGAGAGCATCAAAAAAGCCATTCGCACGGTGCCGGACTGGCCCAAACCCGGCGTGGCATTTCGTGACATTACCACCGTCCTGCAGGATAAAACGGCGTTCCGGAAACTGATCGACGCCTTTGTGCACCGATACCACGGCCACGAGATTGATGCCGTCGCCGCCGTCGATGCCCGGGGCTTTATCATCGGTTCGGCGCTGGCCTACGAACTCAATGCCTCGCTGGTGCTGATCCGCAAGAAGGGCAAGCTGCCCTTCGACACCCTGGTGGAAGATTACGAACTGGAGTACGGCACCGCGTCGGTGGAGCTGCACAAAGACGCCTTCAAACCCGGTGACAAGGTTGTCCTGGTTGATGACCTGATTGCCACCGGCGGCACCATGCTGGCCGCCAGCCGCCTGATTCGCCGGATTGGCGCGGAAATCATCGAGGTCGCCGCCATGATCGACCTGCCGGACCTGGGCGGCTCCCGCAAGCTGCAGGACGAGGGGCTTCAGGTTTATACTGTGTGCTCGTTCGACGGGGACTGAGCACCCGCACCAAGGAGACGGCCATGCCCGACTATCAACACCACTGGAAGGACGGCACCCCCGTTCACCTGCCCCTGGGGAAAATTGTCTGTATTGGCCGCAACTACGCGGAGCACGCCAAGGAACTGAACAACCCGGTACCGGATGAACCACTGCTGTTCATCAAGCCGGCCACCTCCGCCGTGCATGTTACCCGGCCGCTGCACCTGCCACCTGGCCAGGGCGACGTGCACTATGAAACCGAGCTGGCCGTGCTGATCGGCCGGCCACTGACCCATGCCTCCGCCAGCGAGGCCGAAACGGCCATTCTCGGTTACGGGCTTGCCCTGGATCTCACGCTCCGTGATGTCCAGAGCCGTTTGAAGGAGAAGGGCCAGCCCTGGGAACGGGCCAAGGCGTTCGACGGGGCCTGCCCTTTATCGCCTTTTGTGAGTGCCGACAAACTCCCACGGGGCAACATTCATTTCACCCTGCACATCGATGGCCAACCCCGGCAAGCCGGTGACACCCGCGACATGCTCAACCCCATCGTGCCCCTCATCGCCCACATCAGCAGCCAGTTCTCGCTGATACCCGGCGACGTGGTGCTGACCGGCACGCCCAAGGGCGTGGGCCCTCTGGCACCCGGCCAGACCCTGTCACTGGAACTGGAGGACCTGCTGTTCGTGGAAACCAAAGTGGTTTAAGGTGCAGGCACCGGCAATCCCTTGCCCGGTTAAGGACGTAAACCTGTCATGGCAAAAAAACCGGTGACCTCCCGCAGTGGTCGATTTTTAAAGCTGGCCGGCATGACCGCTTCCGTGGCGGGTCAATACGCTGGCCAGCGCGCCCGCCGGCTTTTCCGCAGCGAAAATGAAGAGGGCGCCCAGAGTGAGAGTTACACCCGTATGGCCGGGCAGATTGCCAGCACCCTGGGTGAACTCAAGGGCGCGGTGATGAAAGTCGGCCAGATTGCTTCCCAGACCCAGGACTTCCTGCCGAAAGAGTTTTCCGAGGCGCTTCAGACCCTGCAGAAAGAAGCGCCGCCCATGCCGTTCGAGGTCATCGTCGGGCAAATCGAAGCCGAACTCGGCAAATCCGTCACCGACCTGTTTGAATACCTTCAGGAAACACCATACGCGGCCGCGTCTATTGGCCAGGTTCATCGTGCCAGACTGCGGGATGGCACCGACGTGATTGTCAAAGTGCAGTATCCGGGCGTGGACGAATCCTGTGACAGTGACCTGAAGCAGCTTCGCCTGGCCCTGAAACTGGGCGGCCTGCTGAAGATGCCGAAAGAGCACGTGGACCAGCTGTTTGGAGAAATTCGCGTTCGCCTGAAAGAAGAGCTGGACTACGAGAACGAGGCCCGGAATCTGGAGGAGTTCCGCCGGTTTCATGCCAATGACCACTGGATCATTATTCCCCGGGCGTTCGGCAGCCACTCCTCAAGGCGGGTGCTGACCATGGAACTGGTCGAAGGCGACCACCTCAGCGCCGTCACCCCGGTGAAATACAGCCAGGACACCATCAACCTGATCGGCCATCGCATCTTCACCATGATGGCGGACCAGCTGTTCCGTTTTCAGTGCATCCACGGCGATCCACACGCCGGCAATTTTGCCTATCGGCCCGACGGCTCAATCATTCTCTATGACTTTGGCTGTGTGAAAAAACTGAAGCCGGAGATTGTCGAAGCCTATCGCAAGGCACTGATTTCTGCACTGGAGGAGGATTATGCTGCTCTGGACCACCACCTGATCGACCTAGGTGCGCGGGTGGAATCGCAACCAGCGGTGGACGAAGCCTACTACGCCATGTGGCGGGACATCCTCATCGTGCCGTTCAGTCAGGATGAACCCTACGACTTCGCGGAATCCGACATCCACAAGCAGGTGGCCGCCAAGACCACCACGGTGTTCAAGTATCTCGACTATTTCAGACCGCCGGTGGAAAGCATCTTTATCGACCGGATGATTGCCGGGCATTACTGGATGCTCAAGCGCCTGGGGGTGCAGGCAGCCTTCCGCGTGGAACTGGAAAAATACCTGCAAAAATCGCCGGGCTGACGGTCTCAGCCCGACGTGTCACTCCGTCCTCGTCCGGTCAGGACCTGTTCTTCAGCAAATCACGGATTTCCATCAGCAGTTGCTCCTGGGCAGAGGGCGCTGGCAGAGCCGCCGGGGTCTCTGCCTCCTTCTTGCGCAGGCTGTTCAGCGCCTTGACCGCCATAAACACCGCGAACGCAACAATCACGAAGTCAAAAACCGTCTGGATAAAGACGCCGTAACGAAGCGTGACTGCTTCAGCGGCCCCTTCCGCCGCCTTGAGCGTCACCACCAGATTGGAGAAATCCACACCGCCGATCAACAGGCCGATGGGGGGCATCAGCACATCGGCCACGAACGACGACACAATCTTGCCGAACGCCACACCAATGATGATACCCACCGCCATGTCCATGACGTTGCCCTTGACCGCAAACTCCTTGAACTCCTTCACTATGCTCATCGCACACAACTCCTTGAATGTCAGACCCTGTTGGCCCCACAGACAGCGAGGGCACGCCATCGCTGGCGTAACTTGATTGTAGTGCACAGATGGAAAATCAAGAACATGGCGCATGGGAAAGGCTGCCCCGGCGCTGATGCCAGCGCCGGTCAGTGCAATGACAGGATCGTCAGTCGAAAATCTTGCCCGGGTTCATGATGCCCCTGGGATCGAAGACCTGCTTGATCCCCCGGAGATAGGCAATTTCGGCCTCACTGCGGGTGTAGTGCAGGTAGGGCTGTTTGGTCATGCCCACGCCATGTTCGGCGGACACACTGCCCTGATAGCGCTCGACAATCTCGAACACCCACTTGTTGACCTGCTGGCACTTCTCAAAGAAATCCTCTTTTGCCATGTCTTCCGGCTTGAGGATGTTCAGGTGCAGGTTGCCGTCACCAATATGGCCGAACCAGATGATCTCGAAATCCGGGTAGTGCTCATTCACCACGGCATCGATTTCCTGCAGGAAGCCCGGGACCTTGGAGACCACCACGGAAATGTCGTTCTTGTAGGGCGTGCGCGGCGCGATGGATTCCGAAATGCGCTCCCGTAACTGCCACAGGTTTTGTGCCTGGGTTTCGCTCTGACTGATCACACCGTCCAACACCCAGCCGTTCTCCACGCATTGCTCGAACAGGCTCATGGCGTCGTCCATCACCTGGTCAGACACCGCTTCAAACTCCAGCAGGGCGTAATACGGCGCCTCGGTCTCGAACGGCGCCTGCACCTGGCCGTGAGCGAGTACATGGCCCATGGCCTGATGCGAGAAGAACTCATAGGCCGTGAGGTCAATCTGCTTCTGGAAGGTCTGCAGCACGTCCATGGTGTTGGTCAGGTCATTCAGGCCCAGCACCAGCACGGTCAAGTTATCCGGCTTACGGGAAAGCTTCATGGTGGCTTCGGTGATGAAACCCAGGGTGCCTTCCGCACCAATAAACAGGTGGCGCAGGTCGTAACCCGTGTTGTTTTTCTCCAGATCCTTGTTGAGATCCAGTACGTCGCCCTTGCCCGTCACCACCGTCAGGCCGGCGACCCAGTCCCGGCTCATGCCATAGCGAATCACCTTGATACCGCCCGCGTTGGTGGAGAGATTGCCACCCAGCTGGCTGGAGCCGGCGGACGCGAAATCCACCGGATAATACAGGCCATTTTCTTCCGCGAAGGCCTGCAACTGGCCGGTCACCACACCGGCCTGGCACTTCACCGTTCGGTCACTGGCGCTGAAATCCAGAATCCGGTTCATATTATCGAAGGCCACTACCACCTCACCGTTGGCCGCAACGGCACCGGCGCTCAGGCCGGTACGACCACCGGACGGAACAAGGGCAACCTTATTCTCATTGGCAAACCTCACCAGCGCCTGTACCTGCTTCGTAGTCTTCGGCAGCACAATGGCCAACGGCTTCGGTGGATAGATTCTGGTCCAGTCTTTGCCGTAGTTTTCCAGGTCAGCCGGGTCGGTGAGTACCTTGCCTGGCCTGTCTCCGGAGCTGACCAGCTCCCGAAGGGAATCGATAATCTGTTCAGAATTCATGGAGTTAAACGTCTCGTAAGGGTTCGGCAACCGGCCATTACATGCCCGACACCCGGGCAATCGCCAGGCAGTTGATTCAGGCAATCCGATGCGCTGTGAAAGTCTGCGTTTATGGTATCATACCGCCCCTGTTCTGTGAGCCAGCCCTGACGATCACTGGCCACGGGTCATTTCACGTGACGAAAGGTTCGGAAGCAATCCCATGTCAACGACGTCTCTCGAAAAGAGCAAAATCCGGATCCTGCTGCTGGAAGGCGTGCATCAATCCTCTATTGATACCCTGAACGCTGCGGGCTATACCAATATCGAGTACCTGACTCACTCGCTGGCCGAGGACGAGCTGGTGGAGAAGATCGCCGACGCGCACTTTGTCGGTATCCGCTCGCGCACCCAACTGACCGAGAAAGTATTCGACGCCGCCAAAAAGCTGGTGGCTGTGGGTTGTTTCTGCATCGGTACCAATCAGGTCGACCTGAAAGCGGCCACCCGCCGTGGCATTGCCGTCTTTAACGCTCCGTTCTCCAATACCCGGAGTGTCGCGGAACTGGTACTGGCCCAGGCCATCCTGCTGCTGCGCGGCGTGCCGGAAAAGAACGCCAAGGCCCATCGTGGCGAATGGCTGAAGTCCGCCAGCAACAGCTATGAAATTCGTGGCAAGAAACTCGGCATCATCGGCTACGGCAACATCGGTACCCAGTTCAGTGTGCTGGCCGAGGGCCTGGGCATGGATGTCTACTTCTATGACGTGGTGTCCAAGCTGTCTATCGGCAACGCCACCCAGGTGGGCACACTGCAGGAGCTGTTGAACATTGCCGACGTGGTGAGCCTGCATGTGCCGGAAACGCCGGCCACCAAGTACATGTTCAAGGCCGAGCAGTTTGCCCAGATGAAGCCGGGCAGCATCCTGATGAATGCCTCCCGTGGCACCGTGGTGGATATCGATGCCCTGGCCGGTGCCCTGGCAAGCGGCAAGCTGCTGGGCGCCGCCATTGATGTATTCCCGGTTGAGCCCAAATCCAACAACGAGGAGTTTGTGTCTCCGTTGCGGGAGTTCGATAATGTGATCCTGACCCCGCATGTGGGCGGTTCCACCATCGAGGCCCAGGAAAATATCGGGCGGGAAGTGGCGGAAAAGCTGGCCATGTACAGCGACAACGGCACCTCGGTTTCATCCGTCAACTTCCCGGAAGTGGCCCTGCCCTCGCACCCGAACCAGCATCGACTGCTGCATATTCACGAGAACGTGCCGGGCGTCATGTCGGAGATCAACCAGGTCTTCTCCGAGAACGGCATCAACGTGTGTGGTCAGTACCTGCAAACCAAGGAAGACATCGGTTATGTGGTCGTCGACGTCGACAAGGCCTACGGCGAACTGGCTCTTGAGAAGCTGCTGAAGGTCAAGGGCACGATTCGCTGCCGCGTCCTGTTCTGACCTGTCTCCGGGGCTGACAGCCCGGAATGAAAAAAGCCCCCCGGGATCGCGGTCCCGGGGGGCTTTTTATCACCTGCATTTTCGATCCTGGTTACTGCATGGGCACCAGAGTCAACTCCACCCGACGATTCTGTTCACGCCCGGCGGCGGTGTCGTTGGAGGCAATGGGGTAACGCTCACCATAGCCCACGGCCCGGGTACGCTTGGGCTCGATTCCCTGGTTCAGCAGAAAGTCGCGTACTGACGAAGCGCGCTGCTCGCTCAGCAACTGGTTGTAGCTGTCAGAACCGGAGCTGTCGGTATGGCCTTCGATCTGGATAATGGTCTTGTCGAACTCCTTCAGAACCAGCGCGACCGACTCCAGGGTATCCACGAAACCAGGCTGAATGGAGGACTGGTTAAGATCAAAGGTAATATTACCCGGCATGATCAACTCGATCTGATCACCGTTGCGGACAACCTGCACACCAGAACCCTGAAGTTTCTGCCGCAACTGGGCTTCCTGGCGATCCATGTAATAGCCGATGCCACCACCAACTGCCGCGCCGCTGGCGGCGCCGATCAGCGCCCCCTTGCCCCGGTCGCTCTTGCTGGACGTCGCCGCACCTATGGCGGCACCACCAATGGCGCCGATAATGCTGCCCGTGGTGGCCTTGGAGACCTCTTTTTCGCCGGTGTAAGGGTCGTAAGTCATACAGCCACCCAGTCCGACGGTGGCAACTGCAAACGCAAAAATAGTCTTCTTCACAGCAATCTCCTGTGTCCTGTTGTCAATGCTGCCCTCAACGGGCTTTTGACGTTTCACTCGTGAATGAATCAATAATGGTGTTGAATACCGTTGCCTGCAAATCCTGAGCTTCGTTCACCAGATGATGACGACCATCCGGGATCCTGAGTTCCTCCACCGAGGAAAATTTATTGCGAATAATGCGTAAATTGTGCTGCCAGTCTACCGTCTGGTCCTTCTCACCCTGCACCACCGTCACCGGAAAATCCACAGGCCTCGCGGACTCGATGTGCGGTACCCATTGCCGCAGGGCCGAGACCCAGTCTACGTGCACTGCCCGGGCCTGCAGAGGATCATGCTCACGCAGGAACCGGAGGAATCGGGTGTCGCCACTGTTCTCCGCAAACGCCCGACGCCATCGGGTGATAAACGGTCTTGCCAGGCTATGCAGCACCTTGGCTCCCAGCCAGCCAGCCGGGCGAACCAGCGGCGCCAGCAGAACCACTTTCCGGAAACGGGATGTCGACTGCGAATGCTGATTGGAGAGCAGATAATCGATGAGTATCGCCCCCCCTGTGCTTTGCCCAACGGCAAACCAGGGCTCGCGAACTTTGCCGATAACCTGCGCCATGACCTCAGCCAATACGCCCTGGTATTCCACGAAACTGCCAATGGAGGCCGGAGTGCCACTGGACAGCCCATGGCCCGGTTGGTCGTAAGCCAACACATCAAAGCCGGCACCCAGGCATCGGTCGATTAGCTGGCTGTAGAGCCCGACGTGGTCAAAGTAGCCATGCAGGACAAAGACCGTTCCGCGGGCCGGCAGGGCCTCGGGCAACCGGAAGTAGTGCACCATGACGTCGTGCCGTCCGGCGGTCACATAGCCCTGGTGATACGTCACTTCGGGGTGCTCCACCCAGAGATCGAGGCCGTAAAACCGGCAGTAGGCCACCATTTCATCACTCAGTTGGCGGTCCGCGCCCGGATTGAAGGGTTCAAGCCGCTCCAACAGGGAGCGCCGATCCCAGTCCGGAATTTCTATGGTATCTGTTTTCCAGTACACGTAGAGTTAAACGCCTGTCATGAATGAGTATTAGCTGGTCATCCTAACCCATAGCGGGGGCATAACACAGATGCTGCAACACGTTCTTGAAACCGGCCTGCGCCAGACCATGAATCGGCTGGTCAGGCCCCTGCTCCATCCCGCCGTTCCGATTACCCTGCAGCGGTCATTGATCCGCCAGGCCTACCGCAGTTCTGTTCCGCCCCGGGGTTGCCGGTTCCGGAAGGACGTACTGGCCGGCATCCCGGTAACCCGAACCCGCTACGGCACACATGCCAGGGGAGTCGTCCTGTACCTTCACGGCGGCGGCTACATCATCGGCTCTTCCACGACACACCGGGGGCTCACCGGCCACCTGGCCAGAACCAGTGGTTGCGAAATCGTGACACCGGATTACCGCCTGGCTCCGGAACACCCGTTCCCGGCGGCACTGGATGACGCCGAAGCGACCTACCTGGCGCTGCTTGATGCCGGTACCGCTCCGGAACACATCGCGGTGGCCGGCGATTCCGCCGGCGGGGGACTCAGTATTGCCCTGGCCATGCGACTGCGGGACCGAAACCAGCCGCTGCCCTCCTCCCTGACGGTGTTCTCTCCGTGGACCGACCTGACCCAACAGGCGCTTTACGCCCCGGTTTGCGAGCCGGTTCTGCAGGCCCAATGGACCGCAAAGGCGGCGGCCCTGTATGCCGGCCCGGAACCCCTGAGCAACCCGCTCATCTCCCCCGTGTTCGGCGACCTGAGCGGGCTGCCACCGCTGCTGATCCAGGTTGGCAGCCAGGAAATCCTGCTCAACGACGCCGAACGGCTGGCACGGGCGGCCTCCCGCGACAATGTCCAGGCCCGGCTGGAGGTTTTCAATAACCTCTGGCACGTGTTTCAGGTCCACAGTGGTCAACTGGAACGCGCCACCGCCGCCCTGACCACGGCGGGAAATCACATCAGCTCGCATCTGGCAGCCTGAGCTCTCCCCGGACCAGTGCCTCCTTTTGCGCCCGGGGCCACTGCTTGATCTGCCACTCCAGCTGTGATGCCCGGCTGCGATCCCCTGCCGGCGCACTGAATACCAGGGCCAGCGGCCCCTTGCCACGCAGGCTGCGGGCGCCCTTCGCACCCCCCGCCCGGTGTTCGTCGAAGCGGCGGGCGACGTCTGTGGTGATGCCCGTGTAAAGAGCGCCCCGGGCGGTTCGCACAATGTAGACAAACCAGTCACCGGCCATGACCCAGGGCCTCTTCGCGACGCTTGACCTTTTCCTGCTGCAACCAGAGCCCGGCCACGATCAGTACCAGCCCAACGTAGGTTGAAGGCAGGATCTGTTCGCCCAGAATGAAATGGATAAAAATCAGCGAGAGGAACGGAGAAATGAAGATCAGATTGCTGACTTTTGAGGTGTTTTCGGCCTTCTTCATGGCGTAGGACCAGAACACGAAGGCGATGCCCATCTCGAACACCCCCACATACACCGCCGCCGCCAGGCCACCGGACAGCGCTACCGGGAGCCCCGTTGTGAACCAGCAGATCACCGCAATCACCGGCAGGCCAAAAAGAAAGTTCAGGAACAGCCCCACCACCGGATCACGCTCATCCCGGGTTGCGAGAATCCAGTAAGAGGCCCAGATCAAGGTACTGCCGATGGCCAGCGACACCCCCAGCGGGTCGGAAAACTCCAGCGACATGACCGCGCCCCGGGTGGCAATAACCACCACACCGGCATAGCACACCAACCCGGCGATCACGTCGAGCCGGCGCAGTCGCTGGCCCAGAAAAGGAACCGACAGGTACGCCAGAACCAGCGCCCAGGTGTAGTTCAGGGGCTGTGCCTCCTGGGCCGGCAAGCGGTCAAAGGCGCCAAACAGCACAAAATAGTACAGGCAGGGGTTGATCAGCCCCATGCCAAACGATTGGACGTACTGCTTCCGGGTCAGGGAAAACACCAATGACCACCGCCGCTGCAACAGCAGGATCACCATCATCACCACCACCGATGAGGCACAGGCAACCAGCAGCATCTGCACCGGCGCCAGCTCCCTCAGTGACAGTTTGAACGCCGTGGCAACGGTCGACCAAAGCAACACGGTTGCCAGCCCGTACAGCATCGCCTGCTTCTGGTTCGTCATGCTATAAACTTCCTCATGTGGAGGCAGGAATCTACCCGCCGAAATGTGTTACGTTCGCCACAGCGGGCAGGATTCGGTCGGCTGAACTCCGTTGCCGGCCCGAGTCCGGCCTCACGCTTCCGGAACCAGCCAGCGTACCGTGTGATCTGTTCCGAGGGGCTCCGCCGCCGCCTCCATCATCGTGGCAAGCCGCTCACCAAACCCCCAGGGCGGGTTCACCACCAGCACGCCGGAGCCGGCCATGCCCCGTTCCGGTGGCTGCCTGAGGCGAACCTCACTGCACAACACCTTGGCAACAGGGCCCGCCTCAACCGCGTCCTTGAGTGCCTCCTGAAGGCCACCCGGCAGTATCGGATACCACACCAGGAACACTCCGTGCCGGCACTTCTGCCAGGCCTTTTCCAGGGTGGCGGCGACGTCGGAGTACTCCGACTTGATCTCATAGGAAGGATCGATCAACACCAGCAATCTCGGCTGCCGGGGCGGCAACTGTTTCAGCAGGCCCGCCAGCCCATCCTGGCGCAGCACCCGGACACGCTGGTCAGCCGCCCACCCGGAGAGCTGATCATGCTCCGCCGGGTGCAATTCAAACGCCGTCAGGGTATCCGCGGGCCTGAGAACCTGGCGAAACCAGACCGGCGACCCCGGATACCGTTCAAGCCTGCCTTCACCGGAGTTCAGTCCGGCAAGCACATCCAGCAAGCGGGCCCAGTCGGGCGATGCCAGCCGCCCGCGACTTCGCCACAACGCCTGCACCCCGGCATCCGCCTCGCCGGTCTTCCTGGCCCTCTCGCCAGACAGATCATAGACCGCACTGCCGGCATGGGTGTCGAAACAGGCAATACCGGAGGGCTTCACCTGCATCATGGACAGCGCCAGCGTCAGCGACGCGTGCTTCTGGACATCGGCGAAATTGCCGGCATGAAAGGCGTGCAGATAGCTCAGCATAATGAGTCGGCCTGGTTCGGTAGGATCAGTGTGGTGCCGCCATTTAGCCTTATCCGGCCCGGAACAGGCAAGTCCCGCGGACCACCAACGCCGCAACATCGCCAATCTCCCGCTGTTCTGGGACCACCGCCTGGTCTGATCCCCGGCGCTCCATCATCCAGCCCGCCCTATTCCCCGTATTCGATGGTGATGGGCTGCCGATGTTGCTGGTATCCTTTCGTGCACATTTGCCCCCGAGGACACCGGTTTGCCCGACCAGAAAAAAGACACCCTGGATCAGCTCTACAGCCTGATTGCCAACGAGGAAGACGCCCGGGTCTGCAAGGATATCCCCGACGAGGCCTGCCGGGAGGTCCCCCGTAATTTTTTCCTGATTCTGGCCGCCAACGTGCTCACCAAGCTCGGCGACCTGCTGATCAGCCCGAAAACCGTGCTGGCATGGCTAATGAGCGCCGTGGGCGCGCCGGCACTGGTGGCCTGGCTGGTCCCCATCCGGGAATCCGGAGCGTTGATCCCGCAGATGGTGATTGGCGCCTGGGTCCGGCGCAAGGCGGTGCGCAAATGGTTCTGGACCCTGGGCAGTGTTGGCCAGTCAGTCAGTGTCCTGGCCATGGCCGGCAGCGTCTGGTTTCTTGAAGGATACCGGGCGGGCGGCGGCCTGCTGGTTGCCCTGATCGCCTTTTCCCTGTCGCGGGGGTTCTGCTCCGTGGCCATGAAGGATGTCCAGGGCAAGTGCATCCCCAAGACCCGCCGGGGTCGCCTGTCCGGGCTCGCCACCACCCTTGGCGGAACGGCCACCGTTGTCCTGACCGGACTCCTGTTCTGGGACCGGGGGGATCCGACACTGGCCTTTTATACCGTTCTGCTGCTGCTTGCCGCCACGCTCTGGCTGATCGCTGGCGCTCTTTTCGCGGGTGTCGATGAGTACCGGGGAGAAACCGGCGGCGGTGGCAATGCCTTGCGGCAGGCCATCCACAGTCTGTCGCTGTTGCGGGACGACAGGCCCTTCCGGCATTTTGTGATCACCCGCGCCCTGCTGCTGTGCTCTGCCCTTGCCGCCCCCTATTTCGTGGTGCTGGCGCAAACGCAGTCGGAGCCCGGCTGGATGCTGGGCATCTTCCTGCTCGCCAACAGTCTGGCCAGTTCGGTAAGTGCCAGTGTCTGGGGCTGGATGGCCGACAGTTCCAGCCGGCAGGTCATGATCCGCGGCGCGGCCATTGCCAGTGGCACCTGCCTGGCCGTTGGCACCACCGGGCTGATCGCGGGCACTGCCATTGGCAGCGTCTGGTTATATCCGGTGGCGTTCTTTGTGCTCAGTATCGCCCACGCCGGTGTCCGGCTTGGCCGGAAAACCTACCTGGTGGACATGGCCGGAGGCAACAAGCGAACCGACTATACCGCTGTGAGCAACACCGTGATCGGCGTGATATTGCTGATCACCGGTGGGCTGACCGCCCTGGTATCGCTGATTTCGGAGGTGGCGGTGATACTCACGCTGGGCCTGATGGGGCTGGCGGGAACCCTGAGCGCCCTGCGCCTACGGGAAGTGACCGGGGACTGAAACACACCAGGCAGTCCTCAGATGGCCTTGCCGTCATTCAGGGCCAGTGCCCCTTTCACGATGCGATAGATAACCCAGATCGAAATGCCCAGCAGGACAAACCAGCCAATGATCAGGGGTGTGGTCACAATACCGATAACGGTCCAGAGCAGGCCGATCCAGAAGGTACGGATCTGCCATTGAAAATGGCGTTCCACCCAGGTGTTGCGGACGTCCTCCATCTTCACGTAATTAATGATCACGCCCACCAGGCCGGTAATGCCGCCCAGGAAAAATGACAGCGCCTGCAGGATGTAGACGACTACGGCAAGATTGCGGGCAGAGTCCGGGCCCCGGGGTGCCGGGCCCGGCTCTTGAGGAAAGGTCTGAGGATCAGCCACGTTGAATCTCCTGTTCAGGCTATGCCGGGAGTTTACCACAGCCCCCCCAGCGTGCACCTGGCTGCGGCGATCAGTGTTTGTCCGGACGATACCCCAGACGGAATCCACCCCAGTGTTTGCCGTTGACATAAATCGGGACGGACAGATCATGCATGATTTCCCCGGTGTCCCGGCGATAGGTCTGCAGCAGCATGTCCTGGGTGTGACTGCCGCACCGGATGCCGGTCCGGTCATTGAACAAACGCTTGCTGCGGCTCTTCACCAGGTCCACCTGGGGGTCACCGGTGGGGGCGTGGGCGAAGTCGCGGTTATGGGTGGGAACATAGCCGTCCGGCGCAGCGGCAATGGCAAAGACCAGCGCCTCGTGAGCATTCTTGACCTGCTCCTGGATGGCGGGCAGATACTGGTCGGTAAAGGCATCGAACTTGCTGGCGTACTTCGGTGGCCTGGTCTTGCCGACCGGGGTACGCTGCTTGTCGAACAGCGCCTGCTCCGTGAGCTTGCCGTCGCGTATCGCGCCTTCGAACAGCCGGCCGATCTGCTCCGCGCCCGCCCGTGCCTGGTCGTAGAAGAGCCGGTGGTAGCTGGCATCACTGTTGAGGGCAAAAGCGGCATTGGCCTTTTCCGCCAATTCCATCAGGGTAGCGGCCTGCCCGGCCAGCGACGATACGCTCTCATCGCTCTCGGTAATCTGGTCACGAACGGTTTCAATGGCCGAGAATACCTGCGTCAGGCTTTGCTCGTTGCTCTGATCGATCTCGGCGATGCGGGCCACCTGCTGCTGGACCCGGTCAGACTGATCACGAATCTGCTCCAGCCGCTCACCGACACTTTCCACCGAGGCCAGCCCTTCCTCGACACTGCGAGCCAGATCCTCAATGCGCGATACAATCAGCGTGGTGTCGGCGCGGATTTCCTGCAGCGTGCTGGCGACCTCTGCGGTGGCCTGGGCGGTGCGGCCGGCAAGCTGACGGACTTCATCCGCCACCACGGCAAAGCCCCGGCCCTGGTCTCCCGCCCTCGCGGCTTCAATGGCGGCATTCAGTGCCAGCAGGTTGGTCTGTTCGGCAATGCCCTGGATCGTGGTGGTCACACCCTGGATCCGACTGGACTTCTCATTGAGCGCCTGGATAAGACGCAGATTCTCCCCGGACTGCTGGTGCACCACGCGGACACTTTCAATGGCACCAATCAGGGCTTCACGACCTTCAGCACTGGTGGCACTGGCCTGGTGGGCCATGGTGGCAGCGTCGGTAGCCTGTTGGGAGGATTCCCGCACGGTTTCGGTGATCTGGCCGGCGTACTCGGCCATCTGGGCCGTCTCCGACACCTGGCGATCCAGTCGCAGCTTGAGCTGGTCTGCGGCGAAGGACACCTGAGCGGCGGAGATCGCACTTTTGTCGGCGCTGCCGGACAGGCTTTCCACCAGCGCCCGCCCCGCCCTGGCGTCTGCCAGTAACTGCCCGCACCGGGCCCGGAGCGGGTGCTGCGGCGATAACGTCCCGTCGTTCAGTTCCCGAAGCCCCCGTTCAACCGGCTCAAGCACCCGCACAACCAGAAAACCGGCACCAACCACCAGCCCGACGGCCAGGCCGATCAGCAGCGCCGGCGCGTCCAGGCCTAACAAGGGCGCCACCAATGCACCCGCAACCGCCAACACACCGGCAATGGCCACCCCCCAAATAATGGTACCCCGACTGAGCAACCCCATATGAACCTCATCGTTATTGCTGCATCTGTTATCATTTTTATTAAAGGCTATCGCGGAGCCTAATGAATTGACCCGAGTTAATAACTCATACTTTAGTGGACTTTTCAGGGTATCGGCCGGCTGGGCGAATTCTGAACAAAAAAACCACGCTCCCTCACGGGAGCGTGGTTTTGCAGGCGGGTCCGGTTAACGCAATCAGATTGCGATATCACCGCCATCAGTGCGAGTGACAATGACGACCGAAGCCCTTGGGCGACCACTGCCATCATAGGGGAAGGCGCTGGTCTTTGTCGGTTCGGCCGGGGTTCCTGAATCTCCCGGATGCTGAACATTAAGGAACAGAGTTTTATTGTCTTCAGTCAGGAACACACCGGTAATCTCACAGTCCGGTACACCAACAAAGAACCGCTTGATCTGGGCCTGATTATCTGGTGTCACGACTGAGGCAGCACCTTGCGCTTTGGTCAGGTTGGCCGGTATTACCGCCAACATTTGATCATTAGTATCAGTTGCGACCTTGTTACCACCATTGTCAGTCTGAATCCAAAGCACACCCCGGTGATCGAAATACAGGCCGTCAGGACTCGCAAACTGGTTATCCAGTGTCAGCCCGGAAAGGTTAGAGTCCTGGTAATTCGGATCTCCCCCGGATGGACCACCAAAGACAAAGATATCCCAGGAGAAGGTGGTCGCTGCGGGGTCATCATTTCCTTCGCGCACCTTGATGATGTGGCCATACTCGTTATCCGGTCGTGGATTGGCAGCGTTGACCGCCTCTTCTCCCGCGTCGCCCCGGTCATTGTTATTGGTGAGGGTGTAATAGATTTCACCGGTTTTCGGATCTACCGCCGACCACTCAGGGCGATCCATTGTGGTGGCACCCACGGCGTCCGCTGCCAAACGGCTGTATACACACACTTCTGCTTGTGAGGTGAATCCAGCCTGTTGAAGCATCGGCCCGGTGACCGGATCATCGAAGTCGAGCGCCAGCCAGGTACCGGTACCATCTTCATTGAACCTGGCGACATACAACATGCCTTCGTCCAGCATTCGGTCACGTAATTCCGTAACGCGCGCCGGATCCCAGGCGTCAGCTGTCACGTACTTGTAGCAATACTCTCCACGAGCATCGTCGCCCATGTAGAAGGCAATCTGCTGGCCAGTCTGGATCAGCCCGGGAATGGCACCCTCATGGCTGAAACGGCCCATCGCGGTGCGTTTTACAGGCCTGGCTGAGGGGTTGTACGGATCAATTTCCACAACATACCCGAACTGATTGGCTTCATTGCGGTAATCATCGATCGCTGTTGCGCCGGTTGCCGCCGTATCCCAGCGGGCAAATTCGTCGTTTACCTCGCTGGCGGCACCGGCAACCTGGTTCCAGTGATAACCGAATCCGTTTGCCGAGATACCGTAACGTTGTTTGGTCTCGGGAATCGAGCCACTGGTATCCACCAGATACCCCTGGATATTCTCTTCACAGGTCAGGTAAGTTCCCCAGGGCGTCCAGCCAAAACCGCAGTTGTTCACGGTTCCGCGACCGGTCGTGCCGTCTGGACTGTATTTTGTCTGCAGTATGGCTGTGCCAGCTGCTGGCCCAGACAGACTTACGGGCGTTGCCGCCGTGATACGACGATTGAATCCACTGCTAACGATGTCCCAACGGGCGCCGGATTTCATCAACTCGATGACAGAAATGCCATGGGCATTAATTTCCTTGCGGACTTCATCCGCGACCGTACGAGCCCCGCTGCTGTCCCGGGTAACGCCATTGGGGTGCAGCAATGAATTAGTGGTCGCTTCGTGGTTAATGCACAATAGTGCCGCATCCGTCACCGGAGAAGGAAACGGAAGTACCCCATCACCGGGCATCTGGGTTGGGAAAAAGTACATACCATCATGCCCATCACCCACCTGCAGGGCCTGGTCTGCTCCTGTGTTACTTACATCAAATGCTGGCGCGCCTGCAAGCAGCGGGGCGCCCCACGGGGCAACAGTCTGGGCTTCGTAACCTTCCGGCACCACAATCTTGTCGTCGGTATTGTTCGGCACGGCTTTGAAGCTCAGGGAAAGATCCGAGCCACCACCACTACCTAATGACCTGCCAGTGCTATCATCATCGCTGCACCCGGCAATGCCGGCGCCTGCGAATACAGAGACCGCCGCAAAGCCGAGACTCCCACGAAGTGTGTCCCGTCGTGACATACGAGCTTTGAAGATTTCGCTGAAAGAGGATGTGTCGTTATTTCTGTTATCAACGCTTGTGAGGTCGGGAAGTTTTTCAGGTGTATACTTTTTCATCAGAAGCTCCGTAACGTTTCAGTGTCGTTCTTGGCGCTTCTACTATCGTCGAGACGGATGGCAGTTCGATGACTGATTTATTGCAGTTTTTTATCGTTTTTTTGACTACCTGAGCGAACAGGCCGGCTGCATTGCAGCCGGCCTGTTATCGGCACGTTTGTTTACTGTTGAGTGGCGTTCTCATAGCCATCTTCAACCGCATCCGCCGCATCGTTCGCGGCTTCGCCCATTTCTTCACCGGCTTCGGCGGCGGCATCCTTGGTTTCTTCCCAGGCGCTGTTGGCCTGGCCGGTGGCCTCTTCGGCGGCATTTTCCATGGAATCGCCTGCCTCATCCATCATTTCGCCGGCATTTTCCGCGGCCTCTTCCATGTTCGCGCCTTCGTTGTCTTCCGAACTGCAGGCCGCCAGGCCCAGCGCGGTTACGATGGCCAGTGCACTCAGTGTGAGCTTTTTCATAACATGTCCCTCTGTTGGTCATTTACAACGGGGAACAGGTTACGGCGCCCTACCTGCCAACACAATTACCTGCCGATTACCCTTTGGTTAGCCCGGGGAATTCGCCAGGAGCCGGCCGTCGACCGTCAGTATATGGTCGACCGGCAAAAGCGTCCCTCGCCCCAGGAGAATGAAATCCTGGCCGGCACGGCTGAACAAATCCCGGATTCGGTCGTGGACAATACAGATCTGACCGGCGCTGTCCCGGTACACGACCTCCGCCAGTCGGGCGCAGGACAGGTATTCCCGGAACATGGACCGGGCCGCCCCGTCACTGGAGGTGACAGGCCCCTGGCCCAGGCCACGCGGGGACGGGGAAGGCTGCGAAATGGTCATGGCGAATTCATCCCTGATGTTGGTCTTGTTACCGGAAAGTCTGGTTCAGATTTGACCAATCCGCCACTGCCACTGTGCAATAATCGACCTTTCATGGGGATGCACGGGCACGAGCGGCGGGTAGTGCCTGCCCCCAGTCAGAACCAGTCAGACTTCATATTCAGGCAGGTATCATCCTGATTCCGCAGCAATACCAGATCCTGCGCCACAGTCGGCAACTCCCAGTGGAAGAAGTACTGCGCTGCCTGCAGCTTGCCCTGGTAGAAATTGCGCTCGTGGTCGCTGTTGGCGGAGCCCAGGGCGTGGGCCGCCGCGTTGGCCTGGCGAAGCCACATCCAGGCAACGATGATGTGGCCGAACAGATGAAGGTAGCAGGAGGCGTTCGCCAGGGTCTTATCAACATCACCCTCCATCAGGGATTTGCCCAGGCTCTGGGTGACCTTTACAGCCTGCTGCAGGGTTTCACTCAGGGACAGCGCCCACTGCTGGCAGCGATCAGTGGTTGCCGCCTGCAGATCCACCTGCATCTCCTGCATCAGCAGTTGCAGGCCGTGGCTCTGGTCCTGCCAGATCTTGCGGCCGAGCAGATCCAGTGCCTGGATGCCGTTGGTGCCTTCGTGGATGGGGTTCAGCCGATTATCCCGCCAGCACTGCTCCACCGGGTACTCCCGGGTGTAACCGGCACCACCATAGACCTGAATGGCCAGATCGTTGGCCTTGGGGCCATATTCCGA
Source organism: uncultured Marinobacter sp. (assembly GCA_966210405.1). Classification (GTDB taxonomy): domain Bacteria; phylum Pseudomonadota; class Gammaproteobacteria; order Pseudomonadales; family Oleiphilaceae; genus Marinobacter. The sequence continues at coordinate 6,134 of CBIHLH010000025.1, read as the reverse complement.
GGGCCAGGCCTTGATCACCGGGGTGAGCAGATCCAGGAGCTTGCCGGCTTCTCCGCGTTTGTGTTCATCCGGATGGGTATGCTGGTCGTCCATCAGCCGGGCGCCGTAGAGGCACAGGGCCAGGCCGCCCTCGCTGTAGGCTTTCTGGGCCAGTAGCATGCGCCGCACGTCGGCGTGGTCAATGATCGGCACCTGCGGGGATTCCGGGTTCTTTTCGCTGGCCTTGCGGCCCTGCAACCGGTCTTTGGCGTATGCCAGGCTGTGCATGTAACCGCGATAGCCGATGACGGCGGCGCCGAAGCCAACGCCGACCCGTGCTTCGTTCATCATCTGGAACATGTACTTGAGACCCTGGTGGGGCTCGCCGACCAGATAGCCGTGGCAGGGGGCGTCGTCGCCAAAGCTGAGGGCCGTTGATGTAGTGCCACGGTAACCGAGCTTGTGAATCAGGCCGGCGAGGCTGACACCGTTGCGTTCTGTGGCGTTGCCTTCGCCGTCCACCAGGAACTTGGGCACGATGAACAGAGAGATGCCCTTTACACCCGCCGGCGCGCCTTTGATCTTGGCCAGCACCATGTGAACGATGTTTTCAGTGATCGATTGTTCACCACCGGAGATGTAGATCTTGGCGCCCTTGATCAGGTAATGGCCATCATCCGTGGGGGATGCCGAGGTTCGGATATCCGCCAGGGAGGAGCCGGCGTGGGGTTCGGTCAGCGCCATGGTGCCGCTGAAGCGGCCACTGAGCATAGGCGGCAGGAAGGTGGACTGCTGCTGTTCATCGCCGAACACGCGGATAAGGTTGGCGGCGGCGGTAGTCAGGAACGGGTATCCCGCAGTGCCTGGGTTAGCAGCGGTGAAGAAGCCGTTGCAGGCGGCCATGACGGATTCCGGCAGTTGCATGCCGCCGAGGTCGTAATCGTAGCGTCCGGCGATGAAGCCGGCTTCGGCGTAGGCGTCAAAGGCTTCTTTGACCTGAGGCAGCATGTCGACCTGACCGTTGACGAATTCAGGCTCTTCCTTGTCAGCGGCGCTGTTATGGGTCGCGAACTTTTCCCGGGCCATTTTATCGGCGGTTTCGATGACGGCATCAAAGGTGTCGCGGCTGTGTTCGCTGAAGCGCTCGCGGGTGGTGAGGTTTTCGGTATCGAGAACTTCGTAGAGCTGGAACGCCAGGTCGCGGCGGTCGATCAGGGTGTCGGTCATGCGGGTCTCCTGTTTGGTGCGGATAGCCTCTCACACCTTGTTTTTCCTGGGAACCGGCATTTTTGCCATAACCAGGGCTATTTCCGCCACGTCCGGCCCGCTGTTGAACTTGTCAGGCCTTCGTCGGCCAGGCCGGAGAGTAGAAGGATGGCCCGGGTTATGCATCAGTTTCTGGCGAAAGGCCAATTCACGGCCCTGAACGTAAAATAGTTCGACAAGGGTGTAAAAATGGAGAGGTTTACCATGAACGCACCAATCCGACAGAGTCAGGCGGATATCCTGAACAAACTGTACGACATGAAGCAACGGCAGCTTGCCCAGGCCAGCCAGCAGGGCAATTCACTTCGTTGCCAGGTGCTTGAGGCCGAGGCACAAGCCATTTTCAACGCGCTTCAGTCATTGCGTTAGCTGACCTCCGCTGTCGTCACCGAAGGGCGTAAGCGGACACTAACTGACTCTTTTTGTCACCTCTGACGCTGCCATTGATTTATCACAAGGTGACTTGACCTGCGGGACTGGTTACGTATCATCAATGTTCCAGTTTGACTGACGGAGCAACCATGACCGCAAGGTCCTTCGGCTGCAGGCAATCGATTCGCCCACCTGTTATCGCGGATATCGCGCGACATCGGGGGCGCCTTCCGTACTTTCCGGACCCACCCGTTTCCCCCTAAATGATCTTGCGAGCCTCCCCGCAAGCGCCCGGACGCACGTGACCGCGTGATGCAGGAGAGCGGCCTGACGGCTAAACTCTGGCGGAACCGCCTACATTCATCGAGAAGAAAAAACCAAAACGAGGTTGCGATGTCGCTACCGCTGGTTGTTTTACTGCCTTTTCTGGGCGCTATCGCCGCACCCCTGTTTGCCCAGGGCGGCCGAACGGCGATCGCCATTGCCGCATCGGTCCCGGCCCTGATTGCCCTGGCGGCGCTGTATCCACACTGGGAAACCCTGGCGAACGGCGGAACGGTTCTGCACAGTTACCCCTGGCTACCCACTCTGGGTATTTCTTTCAGTTTCCGGCTTGATGGCCTGTCGTTGCTGTTCGCGCTGCTGATCCTGGTTATCGGGTTGCTGATCATCCTGTACTCCCGCTATTACCTGAAAGCGCACGAGAATGTTGGCAAGTTCTATGCCCTGCTGCTCTGTTTCAAGGGCTCCATGCTCGGCATTGTCATGTCCAGCAACCTGTTGCTGATGATGATTTTCTGGGAACTGACCAGCCTGACGTCGTTCCTGCTGATCAGTTTCTGGAACCACAAACAGGATGCCCGCCGGGGGGCGCGGATGGCCCTGGCGGTGACCGGCGGCGGCGGCCTGGCGCTGCTGGCAGGCATCCTGATCATTGGCAATATCGTCGGCAGTTTCGAGCTCGACGATGTGCTGGCCGCCGGCGATCAGATCAAGGCCCATGCCATGTACCCGGTGGCGCTGACACTGGTGTTGCTGGGGGCGTTTACCAAGTCGGCCCAGTTTCCGTTCCACTTCTGGCTGCCACACGCCATGCAGGCGCCGACCCCGGTCTCTGCCTACCTGCATTCGGCCACCATGGTCAAGGCCGGCGTCTTCCTGATGGCTCGCCTGTATCCGGCCCTGGCGGGCACCGAGCAGTGGTTCTACATGGTGAGTTTTACCGGCATGGCCACGCTGCTGCTGGGCGCCTATGTGGCCATGTTCAAGCACGATCTCAAGGGCTTGCTGGCGTATTCAACGGTCAGTCACCTGGGCCTGATTACCCTGCTGTTTGGCATGGGAACCCAACTGGCGGCCGTTGCCGCCGTGTTTCATATAATTAACCATGCCACGTTCAAGGCGTCGCTGTTCATGGCCGCTGGCATCATCGACCATGAAACCGGCACCCGGGACATGCGACGAATCAACGGGCTGTGGCGCTACATGCCACACACCGCCACCCTGGCCATGGTGGCAGCCTCCTCCATGGCCGGTGTACCGCTGCTGAACGGCTTCCTCAGCAAGGAGATGTTTTTTGCCGAATCCCTGGCACTGAACCTGCCCGGGATGTGGGCATGGCTGCCGCCGATTGTCGCGACGCTGGCCGGCATTTTTTCCGTGGCCTATTCCGCCCGTTTTATCCACGATGTTTTCTTCAATGGCAAACCGGTTGATCTGCCCATCTACCCGCCCCATGAGCCGCCCAGGTACATGAAGTTTCCGGTGGAGATACTGGTGTTTACCTGTGTCATGGTGGGCATGTTCCCGGCCATTTCGGTGGGCCCGCTGCTTTACGCCGCCGCATCCGCAACCCTCGGTGGCAGTGTTCCGGATTACCAATTAACAATTATCCATGGCCTCAACCTGCCGCTGCTGATGAGTTTTGCCGCCTTCTTTGGAGGTTTACTGATGTACAGCCAGCGTCAGCGTTTCTTTGATTTTCACGCCCGCTTCCGTGAAATAGACGAAAAAGCGGTGTTCGAAGCCATTGTGGCCCGGTGCGTTGGCCTGGCCCACCGGTTTACCACAAGAATCGAAAACGGCGCCCTGCAACGCTACAGCCTGCTGCTGGTGGTTGCGGTAATCGCTGTGGCGGTGGCGCCCCTGGCCAGCCTGGGTGTGTTTGTCGGTAAAACCGGTTTGAGCCCGATAGACTGGCCGACGGCCTTTGCCGCCGGCGTGCTGATCGTGTCTGCCTTCGCCACCGCCCTCATGCATCGGGAACGGTTCTTTGCCCTGGTCCTGCTGAGCGTGGTCGGCCTGTTGGTGGCGTTGGGCTTTGCCCGGTTTTCCGCGCCCGATCTCGCCATGACCCAGTTGTCCGTGGAAGTAGTCACCATCGTGCTGCTGATGCTCGCGCTCTACTACATGCCCTCCTGGACACCCCTGGAAACCTCGATACCCAGACGTATTCGCGACATTGTCATCGCTTTGGTAGCCGGCGTAGGCATGACCCTGGTAACGCTGGCCATGCTCACCCGGCCGTTCAGTTCCATTTCGTGGTTTTTCCTGGAAAACAGCAAACCCGGCGGTGGCGGAACCAATGTGGTGAACGTGATCCTGGTGGACTTCCGGGGTTTCGATACCCTCGGCGAGATTACCGTTCTGGCCATTGCCGCCCTGGGCATCTACGCCATGCTCAAGAACACCATGCTGACACCGCCCGCCGGTGACGGCCAGGGCCACCCCTGGACCCGGGATGCCCACCCGATGATGCTGGCGCAGATCGCTCGGCCCATGCTGCCCCTGGCGCTGATGGTGTCGGCCTTCATCTTCCTGAGGGGGCACAACCTGCCTGGCGGCGGCTTCATTGCCGGCCTGATCACCTCGGTGGCACTGATTCTCCAGTACATCGCCAGTGGCATGATCTGGACCGAACACCGGATTTCCTTCCGGTACCATAATGTCATCGGGCTCGGCCTGCTGTTTGCCACCATTACCGGGGCCGGTAGCCTTGCTTTCGGGTACCCCTTCCTCACGTCCACCTTCGGCTACATTACCTGGCCGGTGGTGGGCAAATTCGAGGTCGCCTCCGCCATGATGTTTGACCTGGGCGTGTATCTGACGGTGATCGGTGCCACCTTGCTGGCCCTGGTCAGCATTGGCCGGCTGTCTCCCCACTCCGCCATCAAGAGCAAAAAGGAGGGCGCGTAATGGAGCTTGTATTCGCACTGGTGATCGGTGCCCTGACGGCGTCGGGTGTGTACCTGCTGTTACGGGCCAGAACTTTTCCAGTAGTCGTTGGCCTGACCCTTCTCTCCTATGGCGTTAACCTGTTCCTGTTTTCCACGGGGCGGCTGGTGACCGGCCAGCAGCCGATCATCGGCAGCGCCGCCAGCTATACCGACCCGCTGCCCCAGGCTCTGGTACTGACCGCCATCGTCATCGGGTTCGCCATGACCGCGTTTGTGGTGGTGCTGTCATTACGAAGCCTCGCCGATCACGACGACGACCATGTCGACGGTCGCCGTAACGAAGCTCCGGACACGCAAACGGATGACGGGGAGGCGCACCGCCGATGAACCACTGGCTTATTGCACCCATTGTAATTCCCCTGCTGGGCGGTATCGTTCAGGTTTTCATGGGCTATGCACCGATCAGTCTGCGCCGGACGCTGGCGCTCGCCACCACGGTTATGATCCTGGTGTCCGCGATTGTCCTCCTGGTCCTGGCCGACGATGGCAGTTACCGGATCTACGCCTTCGGCAACTGGCAACCACCCTTCGGCATCATTCTGGTACTCGACCGGCTGGCAGCCCTGATGCTGCTGGTCACTGCCGTACTCGCCCTGTTCTGTCACCTCTACGCCATCGGTGGCGCCGATGAGGGCAACCGCCAGTTTCACGGGCTGTTCCTGTTCCAACTGATGGGTCTGAACATCGCCTTCCTCACGGGCGACCTGTTCAACCTGTTCGTAGCCTTTGAGGTACTGCTGATCGCCTCCTACGGGCTGCTGATGCACGGTGGCGGCACCGCGCGAACCATCCCCGGCCTGCACTACGTGGTGCTGAACCTGGTCGGCTCGGCGATCTTCCTGATCAGCGTCGGCATCATCTACAGCGTTACCGGCACCCTGAACATGGCCGACCTGGCGATAAAGGTCCGGGACCTGTCGGGCGCCGACCTGGATCTTGTCCGCGCCGGCGGCATGATGCTGCTGGTGGTCTTCGGCCTGAAAGCCGCCATCCTGCCCCTGTGTTTCTGGTTACCAAAAGCCTACGCCAAGGCCACTGCGCCAGTGGCCGCTCTGTTTGCGGTTATGACCAAGGTCGGTATCTACGCCATCCTGCGGGTGTACCTGCTGATTTTCGGTGACAACGCCGGCCCCCTCGCCAATCTGGGCATGGACTGGCTGTTCCCGCTGGCCCTGATCACCCTGGCCATGGGCGTGATTGGCGCCCTGGGCGCGAACAACCTGAAAACCCTGATCGCCTGGCAGGTGATCATTTCGGTCGGTACGATGCTGGCTCCGGTGG
>CBIHLH010000024.1:0-33801 GCA_966210405.1 uncultured Marinobacter sp. | reverse complement strand
CCCTCGTCCAAAAGCGCATTACCCCACCTCCGGGGCAGGTCCTGGACACCGACGCGCTGGCCGACGACATGGAAGCTCTGGTTGGCCGGTACCGGGTGGATGCGAACGCCGGGGGCGGTTTTCTGACTGGCGGCTGGCTCGGGGTGCTGAGCTACGAACTGGGCTATGTCCGGGAGCGGCGCCTGGTGGCCCGGTGCCCGGCCGTGCCGGCCCCGCTGTGCTCGGCGGGCTTTTACCTCTGGGCGGCCAGCCATAACCGGCAGACAGACACCTATACGCTCTGGATTCACCCTGAGTGCCCGAACACCATCACGGAGCGCCTGGACCGCTGGATGGCAACCAGTACACGAAACGTGTCGCCGACCTGGCAAATGACCGGCCCGTTTTTACCACGACAGTCGGCAGACGCCTTCCGGCAAGCCGTGCAATCGGTGCGCCGCTACATTGAAGCCGGAGACTGCTATCAGGCCAACCTTTCCCAGGAGTTTACCGGCCGCTATCGCGGGGACCCCTGGTGCGCGTTTCAGGCACTTGCCCGGGCCAACCCGACACCCTACAGCGCGTTTATCCGGAGCGGTGATTACTCGGTGCTGTCGGTGTCACCCGAGCGTTTCCTGGAAATTACCGGCACCACCGTCAGTACCAGCCCGATCAAGGGCACGCGCCCCAGGGGCAACACCCCACAGCAGGACGCCGCCTACGCAGCTGAACTGCAGGCGTCGGAAAAGGACCGGGCGGAAAACCTGATGATCGTGGACCTGCTGAGAAATGACCTGAGCCTGAATGCCCGAACAGGCACGGTTAAAGTCGACCAGCTGTTTGCCCTCGAATCCTACGCCAACGTCCATCACCTGGTGAGTCATATCCAGGCGCAGCTCGCACCCGGCGTCACCCCCATGAAAGCGCTGTTCGATGCCTTCCCCGGGGGCTCTATCACCGGCGCCCCGAAAATCCGGGCCATGGAAATCATCCGTGAGCTCGAGCCGCACTGGCGCGGCCCCTACTGCGGGTCCGTATTCTATCGCGGGCTCGACGGCACCCTAGACAGCAATATTGCCATTCGCACCATGCTTTGTGACGGTCAAGGCACCATACGTTGCTGGGGCGGCGGCGGTATCGTTGCGGATTCGGACCCTGAGGCGGAGTATCAGGAGACTCTGGCGAAGGTGGGGACGCTGATGCGGTTTCTGGAGGAACTGGTGGTCGAATGAAGAAGGGGCCAGATGAAAATTTCATCTGGCCCCGTTGTCGCCTGCTCAACCGTTATGGGTGCTGCTCGCCCTGAGAAACTCCCGCTTCAATTCATCGAAGGTGTGGACCGCCGGAAACTCCGGGAACTCGTCAATCACGTTCTGAGGTGCGTGAAACAGAATGCCCGCTTCTGCCTGCGACAGCATGGTGGTGTCGTTGTAGGAATCGCCGGCCGCAATCACCCGGTAATTCAGCAACTGGAAGGCGCGAACGGACTGGCGTTTCGGATCCCGCTGACGCAACAGGTAGTCGGTGATCTGGCCATCGTCGGCGACTTCCAGCTTGTGGCACAACAGCGCCGGGTAGCCCAGTTTTTTCATCAGGGGCATGGCAAACTCGTAGAAAGTGTCCGACAGAATGACGACCTGAAATCGCTCCCGCAACCAGTCCAGGAACTCCCGGGCGCCCGGCAGCGGATCCAGTTCACCGATCACCTCCTGGATCTGTGGCAAACCGTAGCCATGCTGGTCCAGCAGCTTCAGGCGCTGCTTCATCAGCACATCGTAATCCGGAATATCGCGAGTGGTCGCCTTGAGCTCCTCAATCCCGGTTTTTTCCGCAAACGCGATCCAGATTTCCGGGATCAGTACTCCTTCAAGGTCAAGGCATGCCAGTTCCACAGTGGTCTCCTGATTTGATCGGTCAAAGGTGGTCCGGAGCATCGCCCCGGTCACGAACAGAGGCGTATGATAAGAAAAACGGCGCGGAATTGCATCGGGCATTGCGTCGTGGGTACCGCATCACCTGGCTATAACCATATAGATTGTCATTCCTTCAGGGAATGAAGCATTTAATGGTAGCCTTTCCATACATTTGGATCAGGTGTTAACGCTTCATGACTGATATCAACCAGCTCCGGGACGAACTGGACGGCCAGAGCCCCCGGGCCATCCTCAAGGCCGCCCTCAAGCAGTACAACAACATTGCCATTTCCTTCAGTGGCGCGGAAGACGTGGTGCTGATCGAGATGGCACACAAACTCACGGATAACCTGCAGGTATTTACCCTCGATACCGGGCGCCTGCATCCGGAAACCTACGAATTCATCGAACGTGTGCGCAAACACTACGGCATCAACATCGAGATTCTGTGCCCTGATACCGAAGAACTTCAGGACCTGGTTAACCGCAAGGGCCTGTTCAGCTTCTATGAAGACGGCCACTCCGAGTGCTGTGGCATCCGGAAAGTGAATCCCCTGAAAAAGAAGCTGGCAACCGTGGATGCCTGGATTACCGGCCAGCGTAAGGACCAGAGCCCGGGCACCCGGAATGAGGTGCCCGTGGTGCAGGAAGACACGGCGTTTTCAACCAATGAAAAAACACTGATCAAATTCAACCCCCTGGCGAACTGGACTTCAAAAGAAGTCTGGGACTACATCCGCATGTCGGAAGCGCCGTACAACGAGTTGCACGAGAAAGGCTTTGTCAGCATCGGCTGTCAGCCATGCACCCGGCCAGTGCTGCCCGGTCAGCATGAGCGGGAAGGCCGCTGGTGGTGGGAAGAGGCAACCCAGAAGGAGTGCGGGTTGCACGCCGGCAACCTGATTGCCCGGGATAAACCGTAACCCCGGACAACAATTTTGCCCGCTTGCGAGCGCTTCACCGGTCAGTAGGTGGGCAGATCAATATCCCGGAACAGCTCTTCGATCTCGGCGCGGCTACCCTGGTGGCTCACCGCTTCATCGACCCGCTCCTTGGTGAGGTGCGGCGCGAACCGATGGATAAAGTCATACATATAGCCCCGGAGGAAGGTGCCTTTTCGGAACCCGATCCGGGTGATACTGGGCCGGAACAGCTTCCGGGCATCCAGCGACACCAGATCGGTATCAACCTCCGGATCGAACGCCATGCTGGCGATGATCCCGACGCCAAGCCCCAGCCGGACGTAGGTCTTGATCACATCGGCATCCGCTGCCGTAAACACCACTTTCGGGGTCAGGCCCTGAGACTGAAAGGCTTCATCCAGTTTTGACCTGCCGGTAAATCCGAAGACGTAGGTGACCAGCGGGTATTCCGCCAGTTCCGGCAGGGTCAGCTCCTGCAACTGCGCCAGGGGATGCTGTTTAGGTACGATAACGCTCCGGTTCCATTTGTAGCACGGCATCATGATCAGGTCGTTGAACAGCTCCATGGCCTCCGTGGCAATGGCAAAGTCGACCGCCCCGTTCGCGGCCATCTCGGAGATCTGCATGGGCGTACCCTGATGCATGTGCAGAGACACATCCGGGAAAGACTCAATGAACCCCCTGATAATCGGCGGCAAGGCATACCTGGCCTGGGTATGAGTGGTCGCAATGCTCAGGTCACCCTTGCGCTGGTTACTGAACTCCTGGGCAATTTTCTTGATGCCCTCCACCCGCCGGAGAATTTCGCCGGCTTCCCGGATAATAATCTCCCCGCCCGGGGTGATCCGGGTCAGATGTTTACCGCTTCTGGCAAACACTTCCAGACCCAGTTCGTCTTCCAGCAAACGGATCTGCTTGGAGATACCCGGCTGAGAGGTGAAAAGGCTTTGCGCTGTGGCGGACACGTTCAGATCGTGATGCGCAACTTCCCAGATATAGCGCAACTGTTGTAATTTCATTGAGTCTGTTGCTCCCTGGATATCCGACGTTCGAAGGCATCGGCGTTTTCACGTGTGCTTGACTTGAGAGCCCCAAGAATACGCATAAAAATGCCAGTTTTCATTCGTTTTCAGTATAGCTAGCCCTGCTAGTTCAGTTTAGACCAAAATTGCATTTCCGCAGCCCCGAACCTGCGCTTTTGTTCCTTGGGGTCTTGACTTGTCTGTGCCAAAGCACACAATCCGGTATCGACACGCTTTCCGCTACCGACACTTTGCGCTACCGCGATTCAGGGACCCATGCTGCTGACCACCAAGTTTCTCCGGCCGACCTCCGATCCGCGCGCCGTGCGTCGGGACCGGTTGAGCTCGCTGTTGGAACCGGACAGCCCCAAGCGCCTGAACCTGCTGATTGCACCGGCCGGTTTTGGCAAAACCACCCTGGTCAGCCAATGGTGCGCCCGTAACACCCTGCCCACGGCCTGGCTGTCCCTTGATGAACACGACGATGAGCCCCGGCGTTTCTGGCGCTACATCGCCGGCGCGTTTGAACACGCCGGCCTCGCGGGGCTCGACGAATGCGTCAGACAACTCAGCAATCACACTGGCGATGATCTCAGCGGCGCAATCACCGCACTCATTAATCTTTTGTCAGCGGATGCCAGCCCCTGGGCGCTGATACTGGACGACTACCATGTGATCGCCAATAGCCAGATCCACCGTCAGGTCGGCTATTTCCTGGACTACCTGCCGCCGGATATCACCGTCACCCTCGCCTCACGCACCGAGCCGCCGCTGCCACTGTCACGCTGGCGAGTCCGGCGCTGGGTGCAGGATGTACACCCGGGCCTGCTGGCGTTTTCCGAGGAAGAGTGTCGCCAGTTCTTTCACACCACCATGGGCATGAACCTTTCGGAGGAGGACATTCGCGCGCTGTGTCGGCGGACCGAAGGCTGGGTCGCGGCCATGCAGTTGTCAGCGCTGTCGTCGCCCCGTTCCGGTTCGGGGCGCCACACCGGCACCGCGCCGGTAAAGCTGGATGTGGATGAGCGCCAGATCAGCGATTACGTGTTGACCGAAGTGCTGGAACAGCAGCCCGAAGACATCCGCCGGTTCCTGCTGGACACCGCCTGTTGCCCACGCCTGAGCGCTTCCCTTTGTGACAGCATCCGTGGGCGTTCCGACAGCCAGGACACCCTGGAGCAACTACTGTCACAAAACCTGTTCCTGATTCCCCTGGACACCCGCAATGAATGGTTCCGTTATCACGACCTGTTCCGGGATGCCCTGCTTCAGCGCCTGCAGCAAAGCGATCCGGAACGGGCCAGCCAGCTCTGGCAACGGACCGTTGCCTGGCTGCTGCAACATGGGCAGGTTCAGGAGGCCATCGCCGAGGTGGTGCGCCACAAGGACTGGCACTGGCTGGCACAGGTACTGGCCGAGCACGGCAACAACCTGATACATGGCGGCTATCACTTGCCCGTCCTGGACTGGCTCGATGCGCTGCCAGGTGCCATGGTCACCGGCAGCGTCCAACTGCAGATGCTCCGTATCTGGGGGCTGTTTTTTGCCAATCGCCTGGACAATCTCGGGCTGTTACTGGCGGAACTGGAGGATTTGCTGGACCAGCGCGTTGCCGACTCACACCCGGATGCCGAAGGCGCCCTGGGATTGCAAAGCGAAATCTCGCTGATCCGTTCCTACCTCGCCCGTTCCCGCAGCGATGAGAAAAGCGCCAGCGACCTGACCCGCCAGGTTCTGGAGGACATCGACCACACCCGCATCCCCCTGAAATCCGTCACCTATTACGGGCTCGGGCTGGACTGCTACGGCACCGGTGATCTGGCCGGAGCGCAGGATGCCCTCAACTCGGCGGTTCACTATGGCCAGGTAGAGCGAAAACCCACCACAGTGCTATCCAGCGGCGGGCTTCTGGCATGGATTCAGTATAACCGTGGGGATATTGATCAGGCGCTGGATACCTGCACGGCTATCCGGCACTGGGTGGATCAACACTACGCTGATCCAAGCCAGCCCCGGCTGATCTCCTGCTGGCAGAACAGCGCACTGACGGAAATCTACCGGGAGCGAAACGACACCCAACAGGCCGCCATTCACCTGGCGCCCCTGCTGGAACATGTCGACCGGGGCACGGAACCCGGTCAGCATGTGATCATCCAGTACGTCCGGGGGCACCTGGCGTTCAGTGAAGGCCGTATCGACGAAGCCATCGACGTGCTTGAGGATGCCATCCAGGTCGGCCGTAAGCGCCGCGACCAGATTGTCTTCGAACCGCCGGCCAGCGCCGCCCTGCTCGCCCGCTGCTTTTTGGCCCGGAAAGACGCCGACAAGGCCCTGGCCTGCCTGGAGGCGGTCCGCCAGACCGGGTTCACCAACCCCCTCAACCGGGAGCAACACCAGATCAGCCTTGCCCGCGTGCGGGTTGCGCAGAACCAACCCGATCAGGCCCGGGCCATTCTGGATGCCCTGATACCGGGCGCCGAAACCAATGGGCACAACCGGCACCTGGTGGAAATTCTGCTGGTGTATGGCGAGGCCCTGTCGCTTCAGGGTGATCACACCGGCGCCCGGGACACCCTCAGCCGGGCACTGGCACTGGCGGCGGAGGCCGGCTTCATGAGGCTGTTTGCGGAAGAAAACCCACGCTTGCGGGCATTATTGCTGGCCACGCCGGCACTGCAAGCACCGGGGGCGTGGGCCCGGGACGTCAGACAGATGGTTCACGATGGCGGCCCCGCCGGTCCCGGGCCGGCGGGGCAACCCCCCTTGGTAACCCGCCCACCGGCGCCCGCAGCAGCCGGGCAGCCAGGATTGGCTGAACCGCTAAGCCACCGGGAAATGGAAGTGCTCACACTGATTCATGAAGGGCACGCCAACAAGGACATCGCTGCACGAATGCACGTGGCCCCGGCAACCGTGAAAGCACATATCCGCAACCTTTACGGAAAGCTGGGGGTTGGCCGGCGCACCGAGGCCCTGGCCCGGGCCCGGGAACTGGGTCTGCTGGGGTCTCAGGCGTAACCATTCTGTGACACACGTCACATTTCGGGAATGCTTTTTTCCGGCACTACGCCCTTTGGACGATCCGTTTACGCCCCCTGCTCCCCTATGATGGATTCAACGGTGAGGCAAACCCTCATCCCGAATTCTGAAACTTCAGGCCTTCAGATTTCTTGTTCCGCGTTGTTTCGACGCCCCGGGTTCGATAAGAACCCCTTTGATGAGAGCCATCCCCCGGGACTGGCTCTTTTTTTATGCCTCAGCGATTTTGACGGTCTCAGCGCTCAATAACCCGGCGGAACGGTGGCAGGGCGTCCAGCAACAGCTGGCCATAACGCCTGGCCACGATACGGCGATCAAGGATGGTGACCCGACCGGTGTCCTGCTCGGTTCGTAACAGGCGCCCCACAGCCTGGACCAGCTTGATGGAGGCATCCGGCACGGTGATTTCCATGAATGGATTGCCACCGCGCTGGGTCACCCACTCAGCCAGACTGGCATCGATCGGGTCATCCGGGACCGAAAACGGCAACCGGGTAATGACCACGTGGTGCAGGTATCGCCCGGGCAAATCGATCCCCTCGGCAAAACTGGCCACGCCAAACAGCACACTGGGGCGCCCTTCATCCACCCGACTGCAGTGCTGTCGAAGCACTTCACCCTTGGCCATGTCGTCCTGGGTGATGATCAGCTCCGGGTAATCGGGCGCCAGGGCGTCTCGCACCTGATGCATCTGCCGCCGCGAGGTAAACAGCACCAGGGTGGCCTTTTCGCCGGCCCAGAGGTCGGGGAGTCGCTGCACCAGGGCATCCGTAAACGTATCATCGGTCGGCATGGCCGTCATCGCCGGCACTTCCACCGTCGCCATTTCGGCGTACCGGAACGAACTCGGCACCACCAGGAAGCGGCTGGCTTCCGGCAACCCGGCCCGGGACTGAAGCCGGTCGAAGCGGCCGAGGGCGGTCAGCGTCGCGCTCGTCAGCACCGCGCCGTAAGCCCGCGACCAAAGCCGGGAAAACAGCAGATTGTCAGCCAGCACCGGGGAGCTGTAGAGGGTGATATCCTCGGCGTGATCCCAACGCTGACGCACCGCCCAACGGGCCGCCGGTGGGCTCTTGGCCACCCGGGGTTGCGCCGCTGGCGACTCCTCGCCGGAATCACGCGGTTCCTCGTTGGCGAGCTCCGCCGGCAACTCACACCAGGCAGTCCAGAGCCGCAACTGATCTTCCGCCCGACTGTGAAAGGAACCGATCACCGGATACCAGGCCTCGGCGGTCTCCCGGTCAATGTCATGTTCCTTGCGCTCGTCGAAAGCAGTCTGCAGTTCATCCGCCAGCACACCCAAATGGCGCACCAGGCCGGCGGTTGCCACCCGGGCCTCCGCGGCCAGCTCACCCAGTGCGGCGGGCAGGGTACCCTCGGGGTACCGCCACTGTGCGGAGCGTCGCTCTTCGTTAAACTCCCAGCCGGTGTTGTTCTCCGCGTCTTCATAGACCCGGGTCAGCGCGACGTCAACATCGCGGGATGCGGTACTGATCCGGTCCAGTGATTTGGCGCCCTGGGTTGCCGGCGCCAGATAGGGCTGCATTTTTGCCAGGGCCTGGGACAGTTGCTTTAACCATTGGCGGGTGGCATTCAGCGGTACCGAGGCCGCGAAGTGATTAAGGGCCTTGTCCGGAAGGTGGTGTGCCTCATCGAAGATGAACAGGGCATTCTCAGGTTCCGGAAGAATGGCGCCGCCGCCCAGGGCCAGGTCCGCCAGCACCAGGTCGTGGTTGGCGACCACAATGTCGGCATCGTCCAGGTCCTTGCGGGCATCGAAGAAGGCGCAACTGTCAAAATAGCTGCAGTGACGATTGGTGCACTGGCGATGATCGGTGGTGACCTGACGCCAGATATCGTCGGGAATCTGTTCGGGCCAATGGTCACGGTCGCCATCCCACACCCGGGAGCCATAACTGGCAAGCATTTCCTCGAAGAATGCCCGGGTTCCCGGCTCTTCGCTGGTGGGGCCATCCACGAGAAACAGGGGCATGGTGTCGCTGTCGCCCTGGCCTTCATCGTGCAGCCTGGATTCCAGCCGGGACATGCAGAGATAACGCCCCCGCCCCTTGGCCAGGGTCCAGGTAAAGTCCATCCTGCTGTGTTTTTTCAGGTCCGGCAGGTCCTTGAGCACGATCTGGTCCTGCAGCGCCACTGTGGCCGTGGAAATCACCAGGGTCTTCCCCAGGGCCCTGGCCACGGGAATGGCAGCAATCAGGTAGGCCAGCGTTTTCCCGGTACCCGTGCCGGCTTCGACCACGCAGGCGGCCGGAGGTGAGGTCCGCTGGCCATCGTTGTCGGTAATGTCACCCATGTAGCGGGCGATTTCCGCAATCATCAGGCGCTGGCCGTAGCGGGCCCGGATATCCTTGCCTGCCAGCACATCGCGATAGCTCTGCTGAATCTGTTGCTTGATGTCGTCGGTCAAGGCCATCAGCGTGGACTCACCCAGTCCCGGACACTGCCAACCCGAAAGCGCTGGCCCTGCTTGCTGAGCACCACGCCATCCTCGGTAATGGTTTCCACCCGGATCCCGTCGAAGCTGTCGCCGGGGCGAAGGTAGCGATCATTGATCATCACCCGACGCGCCGCAGGGTCTGAGGAATAGATATGGCTGTTGAAAATCAAATCCGGAATACTCTTCTGAAAGGACACGGGCAATTCGACAAGATGGGGTACTCTGCCCGTGAATTCTGCCTCGGGCAATACCGGAGTGCCACCATTGTCTGATGCTGTCGACGGTGTAATGACGGTGGGTGCGGCGGGCGTGATCACCGACGGCGTAATGATGGTTGACGTCTCGCTGGCGCCAGGGGCTGTTGCAACAGGGCCCGCCGGCGACTCACCAGGCTTGCGACGGGTATCCGCCACCACCGCCGGCGCCTCAGGGGCCGGTACGGTTTCGGCGGCCGGCGATGCATCAGGGGCCTTGGCAGAAGTCGGCCCAATGGCATCACTGGTCTGGCCAGACACCCTCGCCTGCGGCCAGAACACATACGCCAGCACCAGGGCATTGACCAGCAGCGCCACCGCGACCCAGACCACCGGCGACACCGGCTTTTTCCGGGGGCGGTGAATCAGTTGCATGGGCTGCCCCAGATCCGGGATCTTTCCCTGCCGCCGTTCGGTTTCTGATTTTCGCAAGGCATCAAGTATGTAGGACATGGATCACCCCTTACCGGTCGCCGGAACGGGAACCAGCCTGGGCACGGTGGCGTTGAGGTCGTTGTTGATCTGAATGATGGTCATGGCGCCGGCAATGCCATCCACGGTCAGCCCCTTACGTTGCTGATACCACCGAATCTGCTGTTCCGCCGGCAAACGCTTTACCCGGGCGTTTTCCGGGCCGTCAGCGGCATACTTGTTGGCCAGTTCCATCATCCGCGCGCCAATCCAGAGCTGCTCCCCGTTGCCGGCGCCATAGAATTCGTCGCCGGTCTGGTATTCGGGCAAACGCCATAACACCCGATATTCCCCGAACCAGAAAGGCTCGAGGCTGGCAAAAGACACGGTGGCTAGCCCTCCAGGCAACACCAGTTCGGCCCGGTCACCCTGCAGATGCCGAACCACCGCGTAACCCCGGCTACCGGACTCGTCCTGCAGCAGCAGCATGGCCGGGCGGTCGAGAAATTCCAGACTACGGCGACTGCCCTGCCGTTCCAGGCAACCCAGCCCCTGTTCACGGGCAAACCCGCACGCCCCAACGGCCTGGCCGGTCGGATAGTCCCGGCCCCATACGCCTAGCAGCGCTGCAAAAGCCCCGTCAAAATCCAGTAACTGCCCGGGCATGCCGAACGTCTGCAAGGCGGGCGGGGCCGATGTTGGTTCCGGGTCAGAGGGCGACGCGTCACGCTGAACGGCACCCATGGGCTCGGCCTGCGACCCGGCCGACGTGATGCCCGCCGGTACCCAGCGATCAACCAGCCACGCCGTGGTAATCACAGCCAACAGCAACAGCGCCAGTACGATCAGGTAGCGGGAACGATCCGGATGTTTCCGCGCGGGTGACAGCAAGGGGCCCACACGGTTACCGCTGACTTCCCGGGCGGCCTGGCGCACGTGATTGGCGGTAATTTCGTGCTCACCCTCGGCATAGGCGCCCAGCAGGGCCCGGTCACTGATCAGGTTGATCAGGCGGGGAATGCCCTGGCTTTCCCGATACAGCTTCTGCACCGCCGCCGCGGTAAAAATCTCTCCCCGCATGCCGGCAACGTTCAATCGGTATCTCAAATAGGCCGTCAGCTCGTCTTTGCCAATGGCATCCAGATGATAGCGCGCAGTAACCCGCTGATTGAGTTGCCGCAGTTCCGGCAACGCCAGTAACTGCTGCAATTCCGGTTGTCCGAGCAGGACAATCTGCAACAGCTTCTTTTCCGCGGTTTCAAGGTTGGTCAGCAGGCGAAGTTGCTCAAGCACGTCCGCCGAGAGGTTTTGCGCCTCGTCGATCATCAGCACCTTGTGCCTGCCCGCGCCGTGGGCCTTCAGCAGATCCTGGTTAATCAGGTCTACAAGTTCCTTGATGCTGGCACCCACCGGGTGACCGATCTCCAGCTCATCGCACACGGAAGACAGCAGCTCCCGCGCCGACAACCTCGGATTCAGCACCAGGGCGATGTCCACGTGGTCCGGTGCGTTCTCGATAAAACAACGGCTTACCGTGGTTTTTCCGGTGCCGACTTCGCCGGTGATCACAATAAAGCCGCCCTGCCCCTGTACACCGTACATAAGGTGGGCAAGCGCCTCTTTGTGGCGTTCACTGAGATAGAGATAGCGGGGATCGGGCGCTATGGAAAACGGCGGTTCCCTGAAGCCGAAAAAATCGTAATACATGGGTGTCCAGTCTGGTGCTCAGGCATCGGGAGCGCCGGCCGAAGGCCGTTCCCGGCGTGCTACCGCCGTATCATACCGCCCGGCTCACGGGCCTGTCATCTCAGCTGTGCCCGGAATCCGTGGCGTTGACGAGCCGGAGCTCCGCAGCCCGGGTATTGCGTTGCTTCAACCGGCGCACACAGCGCTCCAGGGTTTTGGAAATCCGGGCATGGGAGCGGATCATCGAAATTTTCGGCCAGGTGGCCCGCTCCCCCGCCAGAATCATCTCGCGGACATACGCGGGCTCGGGGTTGGCCAGCATGCGACGATAATCCCTCATGGTATAGGACGGCGCAATGGTGACATCGCCGGAATAACGCTGGGCCATAATGGTGTATAACTGGCCCGACACTTGCCGCATCAATTCCGGTCGCACCCGTTTGCGCAGGTAGTCAAAGACACCCTGGCCGTGAAACTGGAATTCCGATTTCAGAAGGTGCAACGGCAGACTGGCCAGTGACAGTTTTTCATCCCGCCCACGCCGGTTCAGGAACGGCACCACATGGGGATTGGTCTGGCTGACGATGGTGTAGTTGACATCGTACAGATGCATCAGGCGCTCAATGGGCAGGTCACTGACCACCGAGCCATCAACGAATTTCAGTTTCGGCATGTACGGCAGGGTATTCCCGTACAGGTCTTTCTTCATCAGCGTCACCGGCGGGAAAATACCGGGTACCGCAGCGCTGGCGAGCACGGCACTCCACACCATCAGGTAGGGCGAGGTGTAACCGCACAGCAAGCGGGCCTTCTGGTGGTTCTGCACCGGCGACACGCTGACGTTGATCGAGCGGCCGGTGCGCTGGTACGCCTCTTCAAAGGTGTATTCCCCGATGTTGGCGCGCAGGCAGTGACGCAGCTGCTCCTGGTCCATCAGGCCGTCGCCCCGGACAGCGCTGAGCAGGCCCCGCCACTTCCAGGCCTTGAGATCATGGTTTTCCGGGATCAGCATGTCGGGAATTTCGGCATCGGTGTGCACCCCCAGGATACCGGCAATGATTGCCCCGACACTGGAGCCGGCAATCACCTGGGGCAATAGGCCTTTCTCCCAAAGGGCCTTGATCACCCCGAAGTGGAACATGCCAAGGGTCGCGCCCCCGCTGAGCAGCAGCGTTGGCCGGCCATAACTGGTGAGGGTGTCCCGGAAAAACTGGAGTTTCTCGGTAACCGGAAAGCCGGGCACCGGCTGGTCACAGAGATAATCCAGTGATTCGCAGACCTGGGTGATGTACTCCTCGATCAGGTGCTTGGTGCCAACCCGCGAGCGGGTATACAGCGCCGAATTCCCCATATTGCCAAGATCGTGATGCAAGCCTTCCCGCAGGGCGCGTTTGAGCCGTTCCACGTCGTTCTGCTGGCGATACTGTTTCAGGTTGCTGAGGCGATCGTAGATCAATTCATAATGGTAGAGATCTGAGGCAAACGCCTCTTTCCATTCGGTGTTGCCTTCCAGAAAATCGAGTTCGAGAGCCGCCGCTTTCCAGACCTCGTAGTTCGGAGCGTTCGCCAGCATGTTGCGGAATTTGGTGATTCTCGGGTCCCTGATCACGCGCTAACCTCCGTCGTCACCCCTGGGTTCAGAAATTATCAAGCATCAGATCTTCGCTGTCGCCGCTCGCAAAGGGATCACGCATCACCTTGCCGTCATTAATCAAGAATTCCCGACGCTGGAGAAAGGCATTGCGAACGAAGATATAGGTATCACCGGAAATAAACCCTTCCGCCGGAATCAGGTCCGCCCGTTTATCAACGACCTGAACAACCCGGGCATAGTAAACCTCCGGGCTTTCCACCGTATCCCAGAGTGACGGTAGCACAAAGCCATCCGTTGCGACGCCGGTCAGGTGCCTCGGCGTGGATGGGCCCAGCAGTGGCAGCATCAGGTAAGGCCCGGAACCGGAGCCCCAGTAACCCAGGGTCTGGCCAAAGTCCTCGGGGCGTTCGGGCAAATCGAACATGGTGGCCACATCAATCAGCCCGCCAAGCCCGAAGACCGTGTTATAGGTGAAGCGGCCAGCGGCCACCACTGCGGATTCACCCTTCAGCTGAAACAGACTGTTGGCGAAGTTACGGATTTCCTGCAGGTTGTTGAAAAAGTTGGTGATGGCCCGGTCGGCCAGGTTCGGGACCACGGCGCGATAGGTCTGGGCGACGGGCTTCAGAAACCAGCGATCCACGGTCTCGTTAAACCGGAATACCTTTCGGTTCCAGTGTTCGTAGGGGTCCTTCGGGTCAACGGTAGCGGAGCCCGGCGGCGGTGGCTCCTGCACTGTCTGGGCCAGGACGGATTCGGCGGGAATCAGCAGGGCCAGACCGGCCATCAGCACAAGGGCATGCGGGAAACGCCGGAAAAAAGTCAGTGTCATTGTCAGCTCTTGGGTTGCAACTCGTCCGTGTGAAATCAAGCGGCCAGGCCGTGCTTGATGATTCATTCGTAATTCTGTTCCTGTTCGTCGAAAATACCGGCCTGTTATTATCGTTATTCACACACGGTTCCGGAGAAAGCCAATGTCAGTACCGGGAAATCTTGTCAGCACCCTGGACGCACCCCTACGCTGGGGCGATATGGATGCGTATGGCCATGCCAACAATACGGTCTATTTCCGCTTTTTCGAGGAAGCTCGTATTGTGTGGCTTTCATCGCTCGGATTGGGCGGCCCGGAAGAACCTACCGGGCCCATCATTATAAAGACCAGCGCCACCTTTCTGAAAGAGCTCAGCCACCCGGCGACCGTGGTGGTGAAAACATACGCTGACAAGGCCGGGAATACCAGCCTGGATACCTACCATACGCTGACAGACGCCGAGACCGGCGTGGTGTATGCGGAGGGGTATGCAAAAATCGTCTGGTTCGACCGCACCCGCCGCAGCTCCACCCGATTGCCGGAATCACTCCGGGCTCTGGCAACCGGGTAGCAGCGCGATCAGCGGCGGCGCACAACCACACTGCCGATGGAGTAGCCGGCACCGAATGAGCAGATGACACCGAGGTCGCCGGCTTTCAAGTCATCCTGGTGCTTGTGAAAGGCAATAATGGAGCCGGCTGAGCTGGTGTTGGCGTATTCGTCCAGAATAACCGGCGCCTCGTCTTCACTGGCGTCCCGGCCCAACACTTTCCGGGAAATCAACTGGTTCATGTTGAGATTCGCCTGGTGCAGCCACATTCTGCGCAGATCATCAGGAGCCAGTGACAGCCCTGAAAGTTGCTGAAGAATGGTCTCGGCCACCAGCGGCGACACTTCCTTGAACACCTTCCGGCCCTGCTGGATGAAGAGTTTGTCCGGCTTGCCAATACCAGACTCATCTCCCCGGTTCAGAAAACCGAAATTGTTGCGAATATTGTTGGAAAATTTCGTCACCAGGCGGGTGCCCAGAATCTCGAACCCCTGCCCCGGGCGGGTGTCTTCCTCCCGCTCCACGAGGATGGCCGTACAGGCATCACCAAAAATGAAATGGCTGTCGCGGTCGCGAAAATTCAGGTGACCGGAACAGATCTCCGGGCTGACCACCAGCACGGATCGGGCCGCGCCGTTTTCCACGGAGTTGACGGCTGCCTGCACGCCGAACGTGGCCGAACTGCAGGCCACGTTCATGTCGTAGGCGAATCCCTCTATGGCGAGCGCCTGCTGCACCTCGATGGAAATGGCCGGATACGGGCGCTGCATATTGGAGCAGGCAACAATCACGGCATCGACATCCACGGTGCTCTTCCCCGCCCGTTCCAGCGCCTGCCGACAGGCCGCAACGGCCATATCACATTGCACCGAGGGTTCGTCATTGCCCCGCTCGGGTAGGTGCGGTGCCATACGTTCAGGATCAAGAATGCCGATCTTGTCAACGACATGGCGGCGCTTTATGCCAGACGCCTTTTCAATGAAGGCCGAGGACGAGGGCTGCAAAGCCTCCCGCTCGCCCCGTTCTATGGCCCCGGCATGCTCGGCGTTGTACAACTCGACAAACCGGTTGAAGGCTTCCACCAGTTCGTCGTTATCGATGGTTGCCGGCGGTGTGTAGAGACCGGTTCCGCTGATGACGGCTTTAATCACGCTAACCCCACGTCATAAATGAAATAACAGAAAGACTGAAACGTCACACTGTCGGAAATATTAACACAGTCTTGTTGATTTGCCTGTGGCCCGGATGCACTCTCACAACCGGCATCACACCCGGATCTGTTCCCACTGCTTGTCCAGCCGTTTAACCGACACCGTCATCGCCGTGCCCAGTTGTTGGGCGAAGAACGATACCCGGAACTCTTCCAGCATCCAGCGGTACCGGATCAGCTCCGGGTCCCGAACGCCCTGACGCTGCAGTTCATCGTGTTTCTTCGCATAGCGGGCCCACAGGGGCTCAATGGTGTGCAGAAACTCCCGCTCCCGGCCCGGTTCCCGTGGCATTTTTTCCAGCCGGATCAGGGCCGCTTCAAAATAGCGCCGGAATTCGGCGAGCCACTCCGACGGCGTCGCCACCAGGAACCCGGGGTAGACCAGGTGCTGAAGCTGGAACTTCAGATCCGCCATGCTGTTTGCCAACGCCAGGCTGATTTTTCCTTTCAACTGTCGGGCCACCTGCTGATAACCGGTCATGGCTTCGTACAGTCGCTCATCGGCCTGCTCCAGGGCGGGAATGAAGTCGCCCCGGTGGCGATCAAACAATCGCTCGAAATCCTCCGGATTCCGGGGTAATCCGTCCGCCAGGAAGTGCTGAATGGCCGTGGCCACCAGCAGGTCATCCAGCAATGCCCGGGCCTGACCCACCGGCGCAAACATCAGCGCCGACTGCCGGAATTTCGGTAACTTGCGTTCGAGATCGTCCAGGGTACTGCCAAACCGGTTCAACAGCAGGCGGGCAATGCCCCGGCCACTGGTATCGTCCGCTGTCAGCCGATCCAGGCACCGTATCTGCCTTACCCGCCTGCCCAGATCCTCCAGCGCCGGATACACCGTCACCTGCATACCGCCCTTCTCGGTCCGGACCTGCTCCGGCAAGGCGCCGAACTGCCAGTCCTCGTGCTCACCAGACGGCTCATCCACTGGCGTGTCGTCCGTCACCGACGCCAGCGCCTGCTCCGCCTGCCCCTCCAGCCGGGCCATCAGCTCGCTGGTATCACGGCTTTCCGCCACGACCTTGCCGCCATCACCGATCACCCGAAGGTTCATCCGCAGGTGACGGGGCAACGCCTCCTGTGGCCAGGCGTCTGGATCAATCCGCACCCCGGTCATCCGTCGCAACTGCTCCCCCAGTTGCATCGCCAGGGGCTCATTCGAGGGCTGCATATTGCCCAGTGCCGCTTCCACAAAATCCGGTACCGGCACGAAGTTACGCCGCAGGGCCTTCGGCAGGCCCTTTACCAGCGCGATACACTTCTCCCGGAGCAGACCCGGCACCAGCCACTCGAGGCGCCTGGAGGGAATCTGCTTGAGCGCCATCAACGGCACCTGCAGGGTGACGCCATCCCGCTCACTGGTGGGTTCGAATTCATAGCTCAGGGGATAACGCACACCCTCCCAGGCCAGGTAGTCCGGGTAGAGGTTACCGGCATCGGCATCCACCGGGCGCTGCAAGATGTCTTCTTCGGTCAACTCGAGATGGCGGAGCTCTTCGGCGGACAGCCCTTTCCACCAGGTCTCGAAATGCCGCCCACTGACGATGGTCGACGGCAGACGCTCGTTGTAAAAGGCCACGAGCGCATCGTCATCGACCAGCAAATCCCGGCGCCGGGTCTTGTTCTCCAGGTTTTCGACCGACGCCAGCATGGCGCGGTTGCGGGCGATAAACGGCGCCCCGGAACGGAAATCGCCTTCCACCAGGGCCCGGAGGATAAACAGGCTCCGGCACTCCGCCGGATCCACCTTGCTATAGGCAATTCGCCGTTTTGGCACCACATCCAGGCCATACAGGGTCACTTTTTCGTAGCCCATCACCTGCGCCCGCTTCTGCTCCCAGTGCGGCTCGAAGAAATGATGTTTGACGACATGCCCGGCCAGAGGCTCTATCCATTCCGGCTGAATGGCGGCGACGACCCTGGCAAAGACCCGGCTGGTTTCCACGATTTCCGCCGCCACGATCCATTTGGGGCCGGTTTTCGCCACCTTCGATCCGGGGAAAATCATCACCTTGCGATTCCTGGTCGCCAGGTACTCGCGCTTCTCCACCTTGACCGCCACCTGCCCGAGCAGACCGGCCAGTATGGCCTTATGCAGGGCTTCGTAGCTGGCGCTGTCGCGATTAAAAGCCAACTTCTGTTCCCGGCAGATCAGGGTGAGCTGGCGGTGAATATCCCGCCACTCCCGCATTCTCATCCAACTCAGGAAGGTTTTCTGGCAGACTTTTTTGAGCTGGTTCTGGGACAGGTCCTGACGCTGTTCCTCATAGAAATTCCAGAGATTGAGCAGGGTCAGGAAGTCCGACTCCTTGTCGGTAAACGGCGTGTGGGCCTGGTCGGCGGCCTGCTGCTTGTCCTGGGGGCGATCCCTGGGGTCCTGAATACTCAGGCCGGCGATGATTACCAGGGTTTCGGACAGGCTGCCCAGGTCCGCCGAGGTCACCAGCATCCTCGCCAATCGCGGGTCGAGCGGCAATCTGGCCATGGTGCGACCAAGCCGGGTTACCCGGCGTTGGTCGTCGACGGCCCCCAGCTCTTCCAGCAACTTATAGCCATCATTGACCTGGCGCCGGTCAGGGGCCTCAAGAAACGGAAAATGGCGGATTTCGCCCAGCCCGGAGGTGGCCATTTGCAGGATCACCGAGGCCAGATTGGTTCGCAGGATCTCCGGATCGGTGTATTCCGGCCGATTGATAAAGTCGGTTTCGTCATACAGCCGGAAACAGATACCCGGCGCCACCCTGCCACAACGCCCCGCCCGTTGATTGGCACTGGCCTGGGAAACCGGCTCGACAGGCAACCGCTGGATTTTGGAGCGGACACTGTAACGGCTGATGCGGGCAACCCCGGTATCGATCACGTACCGGATACCGGGTACCGTCAACGAGGTTTCCGCCACGTTGGTCGACAGTACAAGCCGGCGGCCACGGTGCGCCTGGAATACCCGGTTCTGCTCCTGGTTGCTCAGCCGGGAATACAGTGGCAGCACCTCGGTGTGCCGAAGATCCACATGCCGTAACACCTTGCTGAGATTCCGGATTTCACGCTCACCAGGCAAAAACACCAGCACATCCCCAGGTGGCTGTTTTTCTGCCCGCTCGTGCTGTTCAATCTCGTCCAGGGCGGCGAGCACGCCGTCGGTCCAGCCCTGATCCCGGTCGTCCTCATCCCCGGCCAGAGGACGATAGCGAACATCCACGGGATAGGTGCGGCCACTGACTTCGATAACCGGGGCCTGGCCAAAGAACTCGCTGAACCGGTCCACCTCGATGGTGGCTGAGGTAATAATCACCTTCAGGTCCGGCCGTTTTGGCAACAGCTGCTTCAGGTAGCCCAGCAGAAAATCGATGTTCAGGCTGCGTTCATGGGCTTCGTCGATGATCAGGGTGTCGTAACGGTCGAGGAACCGGTCGTGCTGAACCTCCGCCAGCAGGATGCCGTCGGTCATGACCTTGACCCGGGATTGCTCGGAGGTGTTGTCGGTAAACCGCACCTGATAGCCGATCCGCTGCCCGGTCTGTTCGCCGAGCTCCTCGGCAATGCGCGCCGCCACACTCCGGGCGGCAATCCGCCTGGGCTGAGTGTGGCCAATCAGGCCCCGGATGCCTCGGCCGATGTTCATGCAGATTTTGGGAATCTGGGTGGTTTTGCCCGAGCCGGTTTCGCCGGCAATGATCACCACCTGATGCTGCTCAATCGCCGCGCGGATATCCTCGACACGATCCGATACTGGCAAACCTTCCGGAAACGTCGCCGGTCTGTGCAAGGCCTGCCGCTGTCGAACCTTGTCGAGGCCCCGGTCGAGCCAGCCCGCCATTTTTTCCAGATCCTGCTGCGACGGCGTTCCGCGTGCGCGGGCAACCGCTTTCACGATTCGCGCTGCCTCCATCTGATTGCAGGCATCCAGCTGCTCCATCATGGCTTTCACCACGGCCTGGGCATCTGGTTTTAACGTTGGCTGGGGTGTCTTGCTGGAGGTTGTCATTGCAATGGAGGAATACGCTCGTCCGGTCGAAGGTTCGGTGTCGCGACAGTCTATCGGGAAAGTCCGGTTCTTAAAAACGATAAAACCCCGCCTGAGCGGGGTTATCGAGGCAACCAGAAGTTGCCTTATTGCTTATCGGACTATTTATTGGCCTCGTCCCGGAGTTCCCGGCGCAGGATCTTGCCCACGTTGGTTTTCGGGAGCTCATCGCGGAACTCAAAATGCCTGGGCACTTTATACGCAGTAAGACGCTCGCGGCAGAACTCCTTGAGCTCATTCTCCGAAACACCTTCCGCCGTGGCCACCAGGTACACTTTGACGGCTTCCCCGCTCTTGGCATCGGGGATGCCGACAGCGGCGCACTCCACCACTTTCGGGTGGCTGCTGACCACGTCTTCGATTTCGTTGGGGAACACGTTGAAGCCAGACACAATGATCATGTCTTTCTTGCGATCAACAATGCGAATGTAGCCGTCCTCCTGGATCAGGGCGATATCCCCGGTCTTCAGGTAACCGTCCCCGGTAAAGGATTTCTGGGTGTCTTCCGGGCGCTGCCAGTATCCCCGCATTACCTGGGGCCCTTTCACACAGAGCTCACCGGGTTCGCCCAGCGGCGTTTCGTTACCGTCATCATCCACGGTTTTCACCAATGTCGAGGGAATCGGCAGGCCGATGGTGCCGAGCTGGATGGCGCTGTGAGGGTTGAAGGTGACGACCGGTGAGGTTTCGGTCATGCCATAGCCTTCGGAGATTTCACATCCAGTCACACGCTGCCACAATTTGGCGGTATCGCTGGTCAGCGCCATACCTCCCGAAGAGGTCAGCTTCAGGTGACTGAAATCCAGCTGCTGGAAGTCCGCATTGTTGCACAGCGCAACGAACAGGGTGTTCAGGCCCAGAAACGCGGTGAATTTGTGGTTCTTCAATTCCTTGACAAAGCCGGGGATATCCCGTGGATTCGGAATCAGCACATTGTGGGCACCCGCTTCCAGCATGATGCCGCAGTTCAGGGTGAACGAATAGATGTGGTACAGCGGCAGCGGCGCGACGACCACTTCCTGACCCTCAACCACCATGTCCTCCATCATCGGGCGGGTCTGCAGCAGGTTGGCGACCAGGTTACCGTGGGTCAGCATGGCACCCTTGGCCACCCCGGTGGTGCCACCGGTGTATTGCAGCACCGCAATATCGTCCTGTTTGCACTCAACCGGAGAGAAGGTTTCGCGGGCACCGGCACTCAGGACCGCAGGCAGTTTATGGGCCTGGGGCAGACTGAACGGCGGCACCATCTTTTTGACGTGTTTGATCACCGCGTTCATCAGTGTACGCTTGATGGGCGAATGCATATCGGCAATTTCGGTCACAATCACGTGCTCGATGCCAGTGTGCGGCAGCACTTTCTCGGCGTTTTCCGCCATATTCGCCAACACCACCAGCGCCTTGGCACCGGAATCGTTGAACTGGTGTTCCATTTCACGGGTGGTGTACAGCGGGTTGGTGTTCACGACGATCAGGCCCGCCCGCATGGCGCCGAACACCACCACCGGGTACTGGCTGACGTTGGGCATCTGCACAGCGATCCGGTCGCCGGGCTTCAGGTCGGTTTTGTTTTGCAGCCAGGCCGCGAAATTGCGACTCTGGGTATCGAGATCACGGTAGGTCAGAGTAGCGCCAACAGCACTGAACGCGGGTCGATCCGCGTATTTTTTTACGGCCTGATCAAATACGTCCACCATGCTTTTGTATTTGCTCAGGTCTACCTCGCGGGGGACGCCGGCGGGGTACTTGTCCTGATAGAACTGCTCTAAATCCATCATCATCTCCTGTGCGAAAAATCAACCCGACTAAAGTATCAGCCTCTAAAAAGTGGAGAGAGAATAGCAGTTTTGTAATCAATGAGGTAGTTTTCGGGACATACCCCGGAACACCGGTATACCAACCCAGCCTGTTCGGAGCCCGCCATGAGTGACCCCCTGGAAACCCTTGAAAACATCACCTATAACGAACTTGATGAGGGTGACAGCGCGACCTTTACCAGAACCCTGTCGGAAGACGAACTGGTGCTGTTCGCGGCGGTCTCCGGTGACGTGAATCCAGTGCACCTGGACTCCGCCTTCGCCGCCGAATCCATGTTCAAGGAACGGATTGCCCACGGCATGTGGAGTGGCTCGCTGATCTCGGCGGCGCTGGCCACCGTGATGCCCGGGCCCGGAACCATTTACCTGGAGCAGAGCCTGACGTTCAAACGCCCGGTCAGGCTGGATGACACTCTGACCGTGAGCCTGACCGTGGTGCGTAAAGAGCCGAAGAACCGGGTGGTGCTTCAGTGCGATGTACGCAACCAGAACAACCAGGTGGTCGTGACTGGCGAAGCGAAAGTGATTGCCCCTACGGAGAAAGTGTCCCTGAAAAAACCACGGCTGCCGAAAATCACCATTGAAGACCAGTCCTGACCGGCTAGCCCGGCAGGAAGTCAATGGGGAAACGTACTTTGCGCGTCCCGACCTCATCGGCGCCGAAGTTGAACAGGCGTACCCTCATGGCAATGCGCTGCTCAAGCCCGGGGTTGTCCAACTCCGAACTGACGACATCGCAGGCAGACACCGAACCGTCGGGCTCAATGACCAGCTCCAGCAACACTTTCCCGGCCAGTGTGGGGTCCTGGCGCAGTTCGCGCCGGTACAGTGAATACAGCGCGGTTTTATGGGCCGCAAAGACTTTGCGGATATTGCTCATGGCACGCTCGCCGGACGGGGCGCCAGACGAGACCTTCTCCGCTGCCCTGGGCGCCGGTTCAGGTGCCATCGCCACCTCCTTTACCTGATACGCCGCCACCTGTGTGGCGATGTCTGGCGCCGCCAGTTCATCAACGCCGCCGCTGCCCGCAAGCACCTGGTCAGCCCCGGCTGCCGGTGACGATGCCACGGGGGCTTCGCCGGTGTTTGCTTGAAACTGGCGCGGTTCAGCAGTCGGCGCCTGGCGTAACGAGGCCAGCCGATCCTTCATGGCCAGAAGCCCGGAACGGGACGCCGTTGCCCTCGCCTGCTCCACGGACTGGCTTGAAGGCTGAGGCGCTGGCATGACCGGTTCCGGCTCGGGCTGTGGCGCGGGTTTTGGCACGTCTGTAACGGTCGCTGTCTCCGGCGGCAGTGGCGCCTGAATATCCGGCTCGGGTTCCGGCTCCGGGACTACAGCCTCCGGCTCGGGTAGTTCGACCGGCGCGGGATGCTCTATCAGCCTGACAAGCCGGGGGGGGACCCGCTCCGCGGTTTCGCGGTCCGGCTCTGGCAGGTTCAGCCCCGGGATGAGCACGGCCGGCGCCAGGAACGCCAGGACGATAACCAGCAGGATGCCGCCAAAGCGTCGGTTCTCGCCCGCTTCCGCGTTCCACGGCAAGCCGAGGCCAGCTCCATTATCCATGACGATCCGCTCAGCCATTTCTCAACTCCGACGCCACCGCCAGCCGCACCCGACGATACTGTTCGTCAACACAGGTCTGCATGATTTTTCGCAACAACCGGTAGTCAGTGTCCCGGCCGGCCATGATCGTCACTTCAAGCCCCTGCTCGGGGACAGCCTCCCATCGGGCCCGGCGCCAGGCCAGCTCTTCCGACAGACCGGCAATCCGTGTGTCGACGCTCTCGATGCCTTCCAGGCGAGCCACTTCCCGCCCCTGCACCAGGATCGACTGCCCCGTCACCCGGACCGTCAGGTTCTCCTGCGCGGCCTGCCTGGCCGTGGACTCGGGCAGCGGTATGTCGGCGGTGTTCTGCAATACTTTGACGTCCGAGGAGTTCACCATCAGAAAAAACACCAGGATGGTAAAAATATCCATCAACGACACCAGATTGAGCCCACCGGCACGGTGCATCCGACCATAGTGCCGGTGGATCCGGCGTGACTTGCGGGACGTTTTCATGCGTCGTCCCCCACCCCGGCTCCGGGCGCCGCCGCCAGGGTCCGGTGCTCGGCGGCATCCATCAGCGAGACATCGGGGAACAGCTCCCCCTCGACAACACTGGCAGCCACCACGGCGGGATAGGATCGCAACGTATCCATGGCGGATACCAGGGTCTGGTAGTCAATATCCGGCCCGACCTCAAGAATCACCTCGGTCTTGTCCGGCAGGCGACGCTTGATTTGCCGGAGTACCGAGCGGAGCGCCGGGAAATCCTGTTGCCCCTCAACGGCGGGCAAAACCCGGATGATGCCCCGTTCGCTATCCGCCACTTCCATGCCTTCCGGAATCAGTGTCACCACCAGGTTGAACGCCTCCGGTTCGGGCGCCTGCCCGCTGTCCATGCCCGGGAAATCCAGTTCAATCATTCGCACCTGGCTGAACACCATTCCCAGCAGTAATACCGGAACCAGGACAATCATCAGATTCAGGAATGCGGTTATATCGAGCTCCGGAGAACCCTTAAGTCTGCGATGACGCCGTCTCATGAAGCCCCCTCCCGGTCACGCCGCCGCCCGTTGCTGGCCGGGGTCGGAAACCATATTCAGTAGCTTGACGCCGGCCATCTCGAAACTGTCAACGATCTCGTTGGTCCGGGTCTGGAGAATGGCGTGAAACATCAACAAGGGTATTGCGGACATCAGGCCAAACGCCGTGGTATTCATGGCCACCGAGATACTTTCCGAAAGCAGGCTGGCTTTTTGGGAAGGGTCGGCAGCCGCCACCGCGGTAAAGGCGGCAATCAGACCAATAATGGTCCCGAGTAGCCCCAGCAGGGTGGCAATATTGGCGAGCGTGGCGAGGTACTGGGTCCGCTTCTCGAGCCGGGGCAAGACCTCCATCAGACCTTCTTCCATGGCGTATTCGATGTCCTCCCGCCGGCTGTTGTTCAGCAGTCGCCCGATCCCCGCCCCCATGATCGCGGCAATGGCGCTATTGGAATTCGTGGCCGCCTTCATCGCACGCTGATAATCCCGCTTCTGCAGCAGCGGCAGAATGCCCTTCTCGAACGCCAGACGGTTCCGCCGACGCACCGATGTAAGGTAGAAAAACCGCTCCAGGGTAATGGCAAGGCCGATGGCCAGTACCAGGGCGATGGGGTACATGAAGGGGCCACCTTCCTGAAAAAAGCGTACTGTTGTCTCCAACATGGTCATTCTCCCGTTGTTACTGCGCGGTCAGGCCAGGCGCCCCGGAGGGGCCCGGCGTTAGTGGGTTCAGGGATTGCCGGAACAGCCGGTGGCGCTCAAGGCTTTCCGGGCTGACGGGTTGCAGCAGATCCGGTGCAGTGTCATCCAGATCGGCCCGCGGCCGGCGGGGCAGCGTTGGCGGCTGCCAGGGCAGGATGGTGAGCACCCGGGGGTCATCTTCGCCGACGCTGGCAGACAGGCCGTCGATGGTCAGGCGAACGGTGCCTGCCTGTTCCGGTGATGGGTCTGGTGCCGCTGCGGCGGCCCCTGCCCATGCCACAAAACAGAGGCACACCGCCAGAGCCATGCCGGCGAACCTGTGATACCGATGCCCGGGTGCCATTCAGTTCAGCCTCCGTTCAAGATCAGCAATCCAGCCCGCCACAACCGTGTCATCACGGCCGGCAAGTGCCTGATAGCGACGGTAGTGCGCCAGTGCCGACTCCAGGTCCAGCAGGTACAATTCCGCAATCACCGCCAGGTTGTAGTGCAGTTCCGCGACCTCCGGCGAATGGCGCAAGCCTTTTTCCAACAGGTCGACCGCCTCGGCAAAGCGTTTCTGCTCTTTCAGCAACAGGGCCAGGTTATTGACCGTGATGGCGTCAGCGGGGTTGAGCGCCACCGCCCGTTGCCAGGCTGCGATTGCGTCCGCCGTCCGCCCCGCCTCATGGGCAACCACCCCCTGCTGCGCGTGTATGCGGGCCTGCTCCGGGTCCGCTTGCGCAGGTTCTGGCTGGCTGGGCTGACTGGCACAGCCGGCGAGCAACGCCATGGCGAGACCCACAAGACAAGACGCCCGAAACCGGGGGCGACAGTGGGTTCCGCACTCAGGCATCATCGTGGGCCTCCTGGGTCCAGGTCATCCAGCGAACCGAGCGCTGATAACGCCCGGGGTAGAGATCGGCCAGCACCGCCAGGCTCTTTTCGATCCAGCGGTCAAAACCCTGGTCGCCAATGCGCTGATGGTTGTCGGCATGCAACTTGAGGGCTTTTTCCTCAAAGGGGAAAGCCTCTTCCTCCAACAGCATCTGATACTGCATCCGCTCCAGATCATTCAGTTCCGGGGGTATCGACGAGGCCATCAGATCCGCTGCCATCACCCGGTAGAGCTCCGCCCTCCGGAACAGGGATTCTGATCGAAGGGGCTCGCCACCCAGCGATTCCGCATTGATGAAGTGCTGACGCGCAGCTTCCAAAGCCGCCTGCTTGCGATCCAGGGACGCCGGCAACGGAAGGGTCAGGGCGATGCCGGCAAAGTCTTCAGCCGACCTTACACCCAGTCTCATGGCGCTGTGTCCGGCCCACTGCAGTGTCTGTTCCGAATGCCATTGGCTGGCCAGTTCCTGCTCCACCTGTTGCCGCCGCCACCGGTCCGCGTCCGGCCCGGATTCGATCAGGCGCTGGCGCATGGTCTGCAATTGCACGTGCTGGTCCGCACCGGAGGCTTCCGGCGCCGTGGCCAGATAGCCCGTGTACAGGCGGTCACGGTTTTCCAGCGCGTCTGCCTGGTGGAACAGCGCTGCTGCACGCAACCGATCCGGCCATGGATCCTGGTTTTTACTGGCGCGCTCCAGAAGCTCGGAGGCCGCCTTCAAAAGCTGGCCCGAGGCGGTATAGGCCATAACCAGTTTCTCCGGAATACCGGCCGCCAGGGGATGATCGGGGTAGTCGACCCGGAACCGGGTAAGCTCATTGATTGCGGGCTGCCACCGGTCCGCTCTCAGCAGGGTATTGGCGGCGTCAAAGCGACCTTTGCTGGCGATGGCCGAGCCCGGGCGCAGGCTTTCTACCCGCTGGAAGTGAGCCACCGCCAGGTCAGTCTTGCCAGCGGCGGCGGCCTGTTCGCCCTGGCGATAGACCGATATCGCCAACTGGTCCTTCAGATTTTCGCTGTCGTCGTTTACCCGTTCCGCCAGCTCGGGCCGCCCGGACAAGGCAATGGCTTCCCGCCAGGCCCTCTCAGCCAGGCCATACTCGTGTCGCTGTTGCCGGATTCGGGCAGTCAACAGCCAGCCAGTGTAACGCTCGGCGGGTGCCGATGCCTGGTGGACAATGGCCTGGCCGGCATAATCCAGGGCAGTATCCAGGTCCCCCGCCGCCAGCCACCGGCTGGCCAGATCGGCGAGCAGTCCCGGTAATCGGTGGTCGGCGCCAAACGTTTCACCAAACCGGCGGGATTCCACAGTCAGTGCATCCAGTGAGGGTGCCAGCCCACCGCCGTCTACCCGCCCGTCAATGGCATCCCGAAGCAGGGAGATTGCCGCCCAGCCGGCGTCCGCCGACTCCGGGAAGCTGTCGACGCTGTAGGCCGAAGCCTGGTAGCTCGCCAGTGCGCTGGCATACTGCCCGGCCAGCAAATGGGCATCACCCGCCAGGCGCAGTAACGGCCCGGGCACGTCAACCCGACCGGCCAGTCGCTCGTAATACTGTGCAGCCATGCCATAGCGATTCGACGCCTGGGCCGGATGCCCGCTCTTCCTGGCCTGCCCGGCCATGTGGTAATAATAATCCGCCAATGTCCGGCTGAACGCCTGCCACTGCGCCCGCTGGTCCGCCGTCAGGCTCTGGTAGCCGGGTTCGTCGCCGAACAGGGTCACGTAATCCGCCCTGGCGGTCCGTACCTTGTCGGCCTCCCCGGCCAGCAACCAGACGTCCACAATCTGAGCCATGAACGCCGGGCGGTCGGGGTGAGACGGATACCGGTCAACAAATGCCCGGTTGACCACAACGCTGGTGCGATACGCCCCGGTAACGGCGTAATAATCGCCCAGACGGTCGTACAACAACGGTGTCCAGGCGTGTTCTCCGGCGGTATCAAGCCACGCCGCCACGGTGTCGATCCCGGAGCGCCTGGCCGCCATTAACGCCAGTATCCGAAAGGTGTCGTCAATCAAGTCCACCTCGGATTCGGGCACCGTGGCCAGGCTTTGGGCGTCTGGCAGGGCGTTATCAAGCACCGCCACGAAGGTCCGGCCAGCCCGGGGCCAGGCATCCTCACCCTGTTTGAACTGGCTCCAGCCAAGCATATAGCGGGCCTTGCTGGCCAGGTCCGGCCTGATGCCCTCCGAGTCGAGCAATAACCGGTATCCGGATTCCGCCTCCAGGTACCGGCCCCGGGAGAACGCGTCTTCGGCAACCCGGAAACGCGCCTCCGGCACCAGGGAGGAGCTGGGATACAACCCCACCAGTTGTTTCAGGCGCTCAACCGAGGCGGCATTCTGCCCGGTCAGGGCATAGGCCTTGGCCATCTGATACAGCAACTCGTCCAGCCGCCCTCCGAAAGCGCCCCGCGCCAGGATGGTTTCATAACTGTCGATGGCCTGCCGATAAATGCCCTGCTCCTCGTCAATGGAGAAGCCGATGTCATCACCCGACCGCTCGCGAATATTGGCCAGCCGATTAAGGGCATCAATGCGGACGGCCGGTTCGTCAGACCTGGCAAACAGGCGCTGGTAACGCCGGGCGACCTCCGCCGGGGAAATCGCGGGCAGTGGCCGGGCTTCAAAGGGCAGAAACACGGGCCTTAACTCGCCAATGGTTTCGCCGTCACGCCCCAGTTCCACCCGGAAGGACTCCTGTGCCGAGGCACCGGTAGCCACCAAAGACGCCAGCAGGAACCCGAGGATGACACGTTTCATGGTTGGCGCTCCCCGATTTTCTCCAGGGCCAGGTACTCATACAGATGCGCAATCTGCTGTTCGGTTTTGTCGAGGCCAAACGCCATTTGCCGGTCCTGGGCTTCCACAAAGGTCAGCGCCAGGGTGTCAAGCCGGTTTTCCGCGTGCTGCCGTAACTGCGCGGCGGTGCCAAGGTGGCGCCGGGTATCACGCAGAAGGGCTTGTGATCTGCCCAGCCACTCCCGCCATTGGACCGGCCGGACGTCCAGCTCACGGGGCAATGCCCGCAATCGGGATGCGGAGTCCGCCAGGGTCTGCGCCAGCTGTTGGCGGGCCTGTTGCTGGCTCGGCGACAATGGCTGCGCAGCCAGCCCCTGCAGACGCGCCTCAAGACGTGCCTGTGTATTCAGAAGCCGCGCCCCAGGCGGAGAATCGATGGTAGCCCGGTCGTTCAGCCGCGACTCCAGGCTGTCAATCCAGACACTGAGATCGTGTTCCTGACGGGACAGTCGCTCGGACATGGCCGCCAGGGACGCTACCCGGGCCACCGCCTGCTGCGCGTCCGGGTTTTCCATGAACCTTAGCAGGTAGGCCATGCGCGGCTGGGTCAGGGTGCGGTTGTCCGCCAGAAACCACTCAATATCCGTATGACGGACGTCTTCCACCAGTGCCTTGTAGGCGCCTTCGGAGCGGATACGCTTCGCCAGCGCCTGCAGGGTCACACGCTCGCTTTCGTACGCCGCACTGGCCGCCAGATAGGCTTCCCCGGACTGGCCGAGATACCCGGCCAGATCATAACCCCGCCCCATGGCCAGCCAGGCATCCGCGACACCGGGATAGGCCAGGGGATACTTCTGGGCCCGGTGCCAGCTCTGCATGGCCGCCCGGTGATTCCCCTGCCCGGCCAGCGCCAGGCCATGGAAGTAGAGCGCCTGGGGCGTACGGTAGTTGTCCAGGCCAACCTTTTCCAGGAAGCCAATGGCCTTGTCGATATTGCCATTCCGGTAGGCAAGGTAACCCGCCCGAAGCAGCAGGCGGCCCCGCAGGTCCCGCGCCCGGGCGGACTCCGGATCCTTCTCCGCCATGGCCAGGGCGACCCGGAGTGCAATCAGGGCCCGGGATGGATCAAGGTCCTCCCGGGCGTAGGTGGTGGCGAGATTCAGATAACCCACCGCAGCCCAATAGCCTTCCCGCATACCCGCCAGCACACCACCGGCGCCGTCCACATCGCCAGCCTGACGCTTCTCTTCCGCCTGCTCAAACAGCGCTTGCTGTCGGCTCTCACCCTGGCCTGCCCCCGCCTCCGGCGCCAACCAGCCCAGCGACTTGTCCGTTGCACCCGTGGCCAGGGCAAACCGGGCCAGGCCAGCCCTCAGATCATCGGGGACTTCGTTACCAGAGGCCTGGGCGGTGGCGCACATCAGGGCAAGCACCAGCAGACAAACATTCACGAGAACGCTCACTTACTTCCACTCAACCATGGATACATCGGGCTCATAGTCCGGCGCATTAGCGCTAAGGCCCAACTGCAATCTCAGGGTTCCGGGACGCTTCCGGAAGCGGTGGACGGACTCCCGGCGCACGAAATCATCATTGGCGGATCGGGCAGTGATCACCGCCTTCAGTTCGTGGGTGCCGTCTGGCAGGTTGCCGGTATACACCTGCTGCACACCGCCAGCTTCCAGGGCCGCCTGTTCACGATCGGAATAGAGATGCGAAGCAACCGGTATGCTGTTGAGATAGAGCTCAATGGAGTCCAGATCCAGCGCCTGCCGGGAGTCGAGGGTCAGAAACACGGCCATCCGGGTGTCCGCCGGGTGCAACAGGGCCTGCTCCAGCTCAAACACTTTGGCTGCGTGCTTCAGAACATCGGTGTTGAGCCTTTCGATCTCGCGGTCAAGATCCGATGCGAGGGCCGGCAGGGCCAATAACCCGGACAGACAGACGAACACCGCAACAAACCGTTTGTGCCACTGCATCCGGTACGGGATGGGTGGTTGTGAGCCGAACATAAGCCTCCTGCCCTGCAACTATCTGGTAAATATTGGTAACCAAACCGGCAGAAAGAGTAACACTTGGTAACCGGCAAGAACGGTATCCAGATCACCAAATGGGCACGAGGAAATGTCGAATTATTTAACAGGTGTTCGATGGGAGTTCAGCGCCTCGACCCGATCGGATATGGCAAGCGCTGGTGCGGCCTTGTTTTTGCTGAGGTTAATCTGCATGGCCCTGTTATTGCTAAGACTCACTGTGGCGGGAGCGCACAACTGGCAATCCCGCCTGATATGCCGAGCTTTGCCGATGCTCTCAACCGCATCGGCTTTTTTTTGGGGCAGCGTCTTCTACTTGGTTAACTGCTTCATGGCCGACTCGAGGCCACTGACGGTCAGTGGGTACATATGGTGGTTGACCAATTGCCGGGTCATGGCCAGGGAGCCACCATTGCCCCAGTAACTTTCAGGCAGGGGGTTGAGCCAGACCACCTTCCGGAAGTGGTCGGTAATGCGCTGAAACCAGGTAGCACCGGCCTCTTCGTTCCAGTGCTCGATGGAGCCACCGGGGTGTGAAATTTCATAGGGCGCCATGGTGGCGTCACCCACAAAGATGACCTTGTAGTCCGGCGAATACTTGCGAAGAATCTCCCAGGTACTGGTGGTTTCATTCATCCGGCGAACGTTGTTCTTCCAGAGACTTTCATAAATGAAGTTATGGAAGTAGAAATACTCCATGTGCTTGAACTCCATCCGGGCCGCAGAGAACAACTCCTCGCACACCCGCACGTGAGGGTCCATGGAACCGCCCACATCGAAGAAAATCAGCACCTTCACCGCATTGTGGCGCTCCGGAACCATCTTCAGATCGAGATAGCCGGCATTGCGGGCGGTCGACCGGATGGTATCGTCCATATCCAGCTGGTCGGCCGCGCCCTGGCGGGCAAATTTCCGCAGACGGCGCAAGGCCACTTTGATGTTGCGAATACCCAGCGTGATGCTGTCATCCAGATCCTTGTATTCCCGCTTCTCCCAGACCTTGACGGCCCGGCCGTGGCGACCGTTCTTCTGGCCGATGCGGAATCCTTCCGGGTTGTACCCGTTGGCACCGAACGGAGACGTACCACCGGTGCCGATCCATTTGTTGCCGCCGGCATGGCGCTCCTGCTGTTCTTCCATGCGCTTTTTGAACGTTTCGATCAGCTCTTCCAGCCCACCCAGCGACTCGATCCTGGCTTTTTCCTCGTCACTCAGATGTTTCTCGAATTCCGCACGCAGCCAGTCGTCGGGAATCAGGGCTTCGAGCAGCGCATCCAGGTTTTCGATGCCTTCGAAATAAGCCTGAAAGGCACGGTCGAACTTGTCGAAGTGGCGCTCGTCCTTGACCAGGCACAAACGCGCCAGGTAATAGAACTCCTCCATGTCGGCGAACGCCAGCCGATGCTGCAGCGCTTCCAGCAGATCCAGGAATTCGCGCAGGCTCGCGGGCACCCTCGCCCGCCGCACTTCGAGAAAGAAATCAATCAACATAACACGTGGCTCTTTTTGAGAATCAGCTACGGCGCCGCGCCATGAACGCCAGCTTCTGCAACAAGTGTACATCCTGCTCGTTCTTGACCAACGCACCGTACAACGGTGGCAGCGCGGAACTGGTGTCCTTTTCCTGCAACATCTTCGCCGACAGCTCGTCCGCCATCAGCAGCTTCAGCCAGTCGATCAATTCGGAGGTGGACGGTTTCTTCTTCAGGCCCGGCACCTTGCGGACATCGAAGAACACTTCCAGGGCATCCCGGACAATCGCCTGCTGCAGTCCCGGGAAGTGCACATCAACGATGTCCTGCATGGTGTCATGGTCCGGGAAGCTGATGTAGTGGAAGAAGCAGCGACGCAGGAAAGCATCCGGAAGTTCTTTTTCGTTGTTGCTGGTAATCACCACAATCGGTCGCTGTTTCGCTTTCACAACTTTCTGGGTTTCATACACAAAGAACTCCATGCGATCGAGCTCAAGCAGGAGGTCGTTCGGGAACTCGATATCCGCCTTGTCGATTTCATCGATCAGCAGCACCACCTGCTCATCCGCCTCGAACGCCTCCCACAACTTGCCTTTAACGATGTAGTTGCTGATGTCCTTGACCTTCTCATCGCCAAGCTGTGAATCCCGCAGCCGGGACACCGCATCGTATTCGTAAAGGCCCTGCTGCGCCTTGGTGGTGGACTTGATATGCCAGGGAATCAGTCGCAGCCCCAGGGCAGCGGCCATTTCCTCCGCCAACAGGGTTTTGCCGGTGCCGGGCTCGCCCTTGATCAGCAGCGGCCGCTGGAGCGTGATCGCGGCGTTGACCGCCATTTGCAGGTCATCGGTGGCTACGTATTTATCGGTACCGGTAAACTTCATGGGTCGGGTTCCTGTCAGTTACTTTTTCGAATCTTTGTCGCCGGGACGGTCTTCCGGCTCATCGTCGTTGGTTTCCGGAGGCGGTTCATCGGCCTCCGGAAGGTCGTCAAATTCCGAAATATCGAAATCGTCCAGACCAAATTCGTCATCCTCGGTCTCTGGCTCGTTTTCTGGTTCAGGGTCTGGCTCGGTTTCCGACTCAGAGCCTGGCTCCACCTCCGCTATCGGAATCTCTTCGTCCGCCACCGCTTCTTCCGATAGCGACTGATCCGCGGCTTCGGGCTCCGGTGCCTCTTCGATTTCCAGGCCCTCCACGGTTTCACGTGTTGCCGCTGCGCTGGCCTGCGCTTCCGCCCGCCGACGACGCAACCGGAAGCCGAACCAGCCGAGCAACCCCAGCACCATCACACCACCGGCGGCCGCCGCGACGGGCACCCAGGGCCAGGGCTGTTGTTCCGGGGCTGGCGGTTTCTTGTCGGGCACCTCCACCTGGCTTATATCGATGGGGGCCGGAATCACCGGTGCCGGTTCGGGCTCAGATACCCGCTCGGGCTCCGACTCGGGTTCCGGCTCAACCGCTACGTCCGGTTCGGACACAGGCGGCCCCTTGAACTCCGTGGTTGCCGAAAATTTGCGGGCAAAGGTCTGACTCTCGGCAATCACCTCCACCTGGTAGACGCCTGGCGCGGGCAGGGTCTCGATGGTGTCACCGTACACGCCATCCGATGGCGGTCTCTCTCCCGATATCGTCTTGCTGCCACTGCGGCCGTCTTCAGACGTAATGGTCAACCGGACATCCAGCACCTTGAGAA
>CBIHLH010000023.1:0-34000 GCA_966210405.1 uncultured Marinobacter sp. | reverse complement strand
TCTCGCGGGCTGAACTCTCTCACTGGAACAGGTTGGCTGCCGGAATGAATGTAAAGCAGGTTGTAGCGATTATCGGTCTATTGGCCGGGTTGTCAGGCATGTCGGTGGCAAACGCCGGCGAGGCAGAGGATCGGATTGCCAAGCGGCTGACCGAGGCTGTGCCTGGCCTGAAGGTCACGTCGGTCCGGGAATCGGAGGCAAAGGGATTGTACGAAGTCCGGAGCAACAACGGCGATACCATCTACAGTACCGCTGACGGCCAGTATCTGTTCACCGGGGACCTGCTGAAGCTCACCGATGGCGGCATTGCCAACGTCACGGAAGCCGGGCGCGCCGAGCAGCGCCGGGAGCTAATGGCCAGTGCCGGGGTTGAGGATACGATCCGGTTTCCGGCCAAAAACGAGAAAGCCGTGATTGATGTCTTTACGGATATCGATTGCCCCTATTGCCGAAAACTCCACGACGAGGTGTCAGAGCTCAACGAGTATGGCATCACTGTCAATTACTACGCCTTCCCGCGCTCCGGGCCGAATACGCCGTCCTTCAGCAAATACGTATCGGTCTGGTGTGCCGACGACCAGCAATCGGCCATGAACGCCGCCAAAGGTGGCCGCAGTGTGCCTCAGGCCACCTGCGATAACCCGGTTCTTGAGCAGTATCAGTTGGGCGGCCGGATTGGCGTGACCGGCACCCCGGCCATCGTTCTGGAGGATGGAGCCATGGTTCGTGGGTACGTCCCGGCCAGGAAGCTTGCCGAGGGGCTTGGGCTGCTCTGAGTGGGCTGCCGGCCCGGGCTGCGGGCCAAACATTTCCGGACTTTGAGATGCATCCGACACAGGGCTTATTCAGTGGGTCCTGAATCGGTATACTATGCCACTTTATTGCAATCCATCAGCGCCCTTCGGGATCAGAGGTGAGAGTTTGAAAGACGTCAGTGTCGGAATCTGCGGATTGGGAACCGTTGGCGGCGGTACCTTCAATGTCTTGACCCGCAACGCCGCGCTTATTGCGGGTCGTGCCGGTTGTAACATCCGGATCGGCCGGATTGCGAGCCGTCGCCAGCGTGACGATCTGATCCTGGGCGGTGTGCCGTTTACCACGGATATATTTGATGTCGTCAATGACCCGGACATCGACATTGTGGTGGAGTTGATCGGCGGTTATGACACCGCCAAAGAACTCGTTCTGGCCGCTATTCACAAGGGCAAGCACGTGGTGACCGCCAACAAGGCGCTGATCGCCGTGCACGGCAACGAAATTTTCGAGGCTGCCGAGAAAGCGGGCGTGGTTGTCGCTTACGAAGCTGGTGTGGCGGGAGGTATCCCGGTTATCAAGGCTGTGCGCGAGGGTATGGCCGCTAACCGGATCGATTGGATCGCCGGCATCATCAACGGCACCGGTAATTACATTCTCACCGAAATGCGCGCCGGCCGTGAATTCGCGGAAGTGCTGAAAGAGGCACAGGACCTGGGTTACGCGGAAGCAGACCCGACCTTTGACGTCGAGGGCATTGATGCTGCCCACAAGCTGACAATCCTGGCGTCGGCGGGATTTGGGGTGCCGCTTCAGTTCGAGAAGGGTTTCACCGAGGGAATCTCCCAGATTACGCCCTACGATATTGCCCATGCCGAGCTTCTGGGCTATCGAATCAAACATCTGGGTATTGCCCGGCGTCGCGACGACGGCATTGAGCTTCGGGTGCACCCGACGCTGGTGCCACAGAGCCATCTGATCGCTCAGGTGGATGGTGTCCTGAACGCCGTGCTGGTGGACGGCGATGCGGTCGGGCAGACCATGTATTACGGCCCGGGTGCTGGTGATGAAGCCACGGCGTCTGCTGTTATTGCAGACATTGTTGATGTCGCTCGTACGGTGTCTACCGAGAGCAGTCAGCGGGTACCCTACCTGGGATTCCGGCCGGAGGCGATGGAAACGCTCAACGTATTGTCGATGGAGGACGTCCAGTCCGCCTACTACCTGCGCATACAGGCCTTTGATCACCCGGGTGTTCTGGCCAAGATTGCTGCCATCCTGAGCGAGCATGGCATCAACATTGAGTCCATCATGCAAATGGAATCAGAATTCAAGGATGGCCGTATCCCCGTGATCATCCTGACCCATACCGTTCAGGAGCGGCAGATGAACCTGGCCATTGCGGAAATGGAGGCCCTGGCCGACATTGATGGCAACGTCGTCCGCATCCGCGCCGAAAACTTTAACTGACAGGTACGCACGTGAGATACATCAGTACGCGGGGTGAAGCGCCCGCCCTGGGCTTTGAAGACGTTTTGCTGACCGGGCTGGCCACTGACGGTGGCCTTTATGTTCCCGAATCGCTGCCGCATTTCAGCCTGGAGGAAATCCGGAGCTGGCGGGGGCTGTCCTACAGCGAGCTTGCCTTCAATGTCATGCACCCGTTTGTGGACGATGCCATTCCTGCCAGCGATTTTCGCAAGATGCTGGACGAAACCTACGCAGCGTTCGCCCACAAGGCGGTTGCACCGCTGGTGCAGTTGGACACCAACGAATGGGTGATGGAGCTGTTCCGTGGCCCGACCCTCGCGTTCAAGGATTTTGCCCTGCAGTTGCTCGGCCGCTTGCTGGATTACGTTCTGGAAAAGCGCCAGCAGCACGTGGTGATCATGGGGGCGACCTCCGGCGATACCGGTTCGGCAGCCATCGAAGGCTGTCGCCGTTGCAAGCATGTGGATATTTTTATTCTGCACCCGTATCAGCGGGTGTCAGAAGTCCAGCGCCGGCAGATGACCACCGTCCAGGGTGAGAATATCCACAACATTGCCGTACGCGGCAATTTTGATGATTGCCAGCGCATGGTGAAGGAGAGCTTCGGTAATCAGTCCTTCCTGGCCGGCAAAACCCAGCTGGCGGCGGTAAACTCCATCAACTGGGCCCGGATCATGGCCCAGATTGTGTATTACTTTCATGCCTCGCTGGCGCTGGGTGGTCCGGATCGCAGCATGGCGTTCTCGGTGCCCACCGGCAATTTCGGCGACATCTTTGCCGGGTATCTGGCCAGGAAGATGGGGCTGCCAGTCTCCCAGTTGGTGATTGCCACCAACCGGAACGATATCCTCCATCGCTTCATGAGTGGCAACAAATACGAACAGCACCAGCTTGAGCACACCCTGTCGCCGAGCATGGATATCATGGTGTCCAGCAACTTCGAGCGCCTGCTGTTTGACCTCCATGGCCGTGACGGCCTGGCCGTTAAAGCCCTGTTGGAAAACGCCGCCAAGGGCCCGGTCAGCATCGAGGACTACCGCTGGAAGCATGCCCGCAAACTGTTTGACAGTGACGCGGTGGATGACAAGACCACCTGCGAGACCATTCGCGACATTTATGAACAGAATGAGTACCTTCTGGATCCTCATACGGCGATTGGCGTTCGCGCGGCCCGCAACTGTCGCCGCGATCCGGCGGTACCGATGATCACCCTGGGCACCGCTCATCCGGCCAAGTTCCCGGACGCCGTTGCCGAGTCTGGCCTGAGCGTGGAGCCACCGCTGCCGGCCCACATGGCGGACCTGTTTGAGCGGGAGGAGCGTTACACGGTGCTGGACAACAACATCGCTGGCGTTCAGGAATTTATTGCCAAACACTGGAAGAATACCTGAGCCGGTATGACACCCAAAAAGATCCTGCGTCGCCCTCAGCCGGAATCACTCACTGGCTGGGGGCACAACCTGCCGCCTCTGCTTCGCCGTCTTTACGCCGCCCGCGGTGTCACCTCCGATGACCAACTGAGTTATACCCTGAAACATCTGGCTTCGCCGATGGAGCTCCGCGGTATCGACCGGGCAGTGGCGTTGCTGTCCGAGGCGATTGCCAGCCAGCAGCGGGTCATGATCCTGGGTGACTTTGACGCCGACGGCGCCACCAGCACCGCAGTCGCGATGCTCGGCCTTACCATGCTGGGCCTGAAAAGTATCGACTTCCGGGTGCCCAGCCGGTTTGCGGATGGTTATGGCCTGACTCCCGGCATTATTCATCGGCTGAAGGAAGAGGGCGAGCTTCCGGACCTGATGGTCACCGTAGACAATGGCATTTCGGCGATCGAGGGTGTCAGGGTGGCAAAGGAACTGGGAATCCGGGTGGTCATCACTGACCACCACCTGGCCGGTGAGGCCCTGCCCGACGCTGACGCCATCGTGAACCCCAATCAGCCGGGTTGTCCGTTTCTCAGCAAGAACGCCGCCGGTGTCGGTGTGATGTTTTACGTGCTGACGGCATTGCGCAAGCATTTGCGGGAACAGGGCAGGCTGCCGGAGCCGCAGCCCAACCTCGGCGCACTGCTGGATCTGGTGGCGTTGGGGACCGTAGCGGACGTGGTGCCGCTGGATCACAATAACCGGATCTTCGTGGAACAGGGGCTACGCAGGATTCGCCAGGGCGAGGCCCGTCCGGGTATTCTGGCGCTGCTGGAAGTGGCCGGCCG
Organism: uncultured Marinobacter sp.; assembly: GCA_966210405.1. Classification (GTDB taxonomy): domain Bacteria; phylum Pseudomonadota; class Gammaproteobacteria; order Pseudomonadales; family Oleiphilaceae; genus Marinobacter. Next base: position 29,544 of record CBIHLH010000023.1, on the reverse strand, counting down.
CGACCACACCGCTATCAGCTCCACCGACCTGGGTTTCGTGGTCGGCCCCCGTCTCAACGCCGCCGGCCGCCTCGACGACATGAGTGTCGGCATTGCCTGTTTGCTGGCAGACAGCCCCGACGAAGCCCGCAGGCTGGCCACGGAACTGGACACCTTTAACCGCGAGCGCCGCACCATTGAAAAAGACATGAAGGCCCAGGCCCAGGACCTGCTGGCGTCCATGTCTCTGGATCTCGCAGGCTTGCCCTGGGGGTTGGCGCTGTACGACCCGGAGTGGCACCAGGGCGTCATCGGCATCCTCGCCGCCCGCATCCGCGAGCAAACCAATCGTCCGACGGTGGCGTTCGCCGCAGACGACAATGGTAAAGACATCAAAGGCTCCGCCCGCTCCATCCCCGGCCTGCACATCCGCGATACCCTGGCGGCTGTGGACGCCCGCCATCCCGGCCTGATGAAAAAGTACGGCGGCCACGCCATGGCCGCCGGCATGACCCTCGCCAGAGAGGACCTGGACACCTTCTGCGAGGCCTTCGATAAAGCCGTGCGGGACACCCTCACGCCTGAGGAACTGGAGGCCGCGATCATCACCGACGGCCCGCTGAACAGCCAGGAGCTTTGCCTCGACACCGCCACCCTGCTCAAGCGCGCTGGCCCCTGGGGTCAGCACTTCCCTGAGCCGCTGTTCGACGGTGAATTCCGCGTGGTCAGCCAGCGCATCGTCGGCGAAAACCACCTCAAACTGGTGTTGCAGCCAACTGACGGTAGCGGCATCGTTGATGGCATTGCGTTCAATACCGGCCCGGAAGTACCGGACTACACCAAGACCGGGGCACGGGTGGTGTACAAGCCGGATGCGAATACGTTCCGTGGGCGGACCAACCTTCAGCTGTTGGTGGATTATCTGGAGCCACTGAATTCCTGATCCAGGGCGAGTTGGCCCAAAAGCAGGCCAAATCCCCTGGCTGATTTACAAACAGAATTCCGGTAGAATTTCGCCTCTGTTTTTACTCACCATTTTCAATAGCGAGTAAGGGTTTCATGGAAATTAATCCCATTGTGACGAAGATTAAAGAGCTTCGTGAGCGCACTGAAGCGCTCAGGGGGTATCTTTGACTACGATCAACGCAGTGAGCGGCTGGTTGAAGTAGAGCGTGAGCTCGAGCAGCCCACCGTCTGGGACGACCCCGACCGGGCCCAGGCCCTTGGCAAAGAGCGGGCCGATCTTGAGCTGATCGTCAAAACGATCGACAACCTCACGTCGGGTCTTGAAGACGCCGAAGGTCTGCTGGATATCGCCGCAGAAGAGGAAGACGAGGGTACCGTGGCCGAGATTCAGTCGGATCTGGACAGCCTGGACGCTGAGTTGGAAAAGCTCGAATTCCGCCGTATGTTCTCCGGCGAAATGGACGCTAATAACGCGTACCTGGATATCCAGGCCGGTTCCGGCGGTACGGAGGCCCAGGACTGGGCCAATATGCTCCTGCGTATGTACCTGCGCTGGGCGGAGCGCCGTGGGTTCAAGGCCGAGATTGTCGAGCTGATGGAAGGTGAAGTGGCCGGTATCAAAAGCGCCACCATCCACATTCAGGGTGACTACGCCTACGGCTGGTTGCGCACGGAAACCGGCGTTCACCGGCTGGTTCGCAAGTCGCCATTTGACTCCGGCAACCGTCGCCACACCTCCTTTTCGTCGGTGTTTGTGTCACCGGAGGTGGACGACAGTTTCGTTATTGAGATCAACCCGTCGGATCTGCGGGTGGATGTCTATCGTGCCTCCGGCGCTGGTGGCCAGCACGTTAACCGGACTGAGTCTGCGGTGCGTCTGACCCACAACCCCACCGGCATTGTTGTGGCCTGTCAGGCTGGCCGAAGCCAGCACCAGAACAAGGACCAGGCGATGAAGCAGCTGAAGGCGAAGCTGTTTGAACGCGAGATGCAGGAGCGTAATGCCGAAAAGCAAAAGGCTGAGGATGCCAAGGCCGATATTGGCTGGGGCAGCCAGATCCGCTCCTATGTGCTGGATGACAGCCGCATCAAGGATCTGCGGACCAAGGTGGAAACCAGCAATACCCAGACGGTACTGGACGGTGACATCGACAAGTTCATCGAAGCCAGCCTGAAGATGGCGCTGTAACCAGCGCTATCTCTACGCCAACCCGGACAACCCCCGATTCCTAGTGAGCCAACATGACTGACCAAACTCAGAATGCCCCACAGCATGAGGACAACAAGCTGATTGCCGAGCGCCGCGCCAAACTGTCAGAGATGCGCGAGCAGGGCAATGCCTTCCCGAACGACTTCCGTCGTGACGCCACCGCCGCTGAACTTCAGGCGAAATACGGTGACAAGAGCAAGGAAGAGCTGGCCGACATGGGTGTTCAGGTGGCTATCGCCGGCCGCATGATGCTCGATCGCAAGGCGTTCAAGGTGGTTCAGGACATGACTGGCCGCATCCAGATCTACGCCTCCAAGGAGGTCCAGAAAGACACCAAACACTGGGATCTCGGGGATATCGTGGGCGTGCGTGGCGTCCTGTGCAAGTCCGGTAAAGGTGATCTATATGTGAGCATGGACGAGTACGTGATGCTCACCAAGTCCCTGCGCCCGCTGCCGGAGAAACACAAAGGCCTGACCGATACCGAAGCTCGTTACCGCCACCGCTACGTGGACCTTATGGTCAACGAAGACAGCCGGCGGGTGTTCTACGCGCGTTCGAAAATCATTAGCGTCATGCGCCAGTACTTCACCGACCGGGAGTTCATGGAAGTCGAGACCCCGATGCTGCAGGTGATTCCTGGCGGTGCCACCGCACGACCGTTCGTGACTCACCACAACGCCCTGGGCATCGACATGTATCTGCGTATCGCGCCGGAACTGTTCCTGAAACGCCTGGTGGTCGGTGGCTTCGAGCGGGTTTTCGAGATCAACCGCAACTTCCGGAACGAGGGGCTTTCCACCCGCCATAATCCGGAATTTACCATGGTGGAGTTTTATCAGGCCTACGCCGATTACAACGACCTGATGGACCTGACCGAAGACATGCTGCGTACCATCACCCAGAAGGTTCTGGGAACCACCACCGTGGTGAATACCCGCACTCTGGCGAACGGTGAGGAAGAGACTGTCGAGTACGATTTCGGTAAGCCCTTCGAGCGCCTGACCGTGGTCGACGCCATTCTGCGCTACAACCCGGACATCAAGGCCGGGCAGTTGGCCGATGACGTCAGTGCCCGCCAGGTGGCGAAGGATCTCGGCATCCACCTGAAGGATGGCTGGGGCCGGGGCAAGGTCCAGATCGAGATTTTCGAAGCGACGGCTGAGCACCGACTGATGCAGCCGACGTTTATCACGGAATACCCGAAAGAAGTGTCACCTCTGGCCCGCTGCAAAGACAGCAACCCGTTCGTGACCGAGCGCTTTGAGTTCTTCGTGGGTGGTCGCGAAATCGCCAACGGCTTCTCCGAGCTCAACGACGCCGAAGACCAGGCAGAACGCTTCCAGGCTCAGGTTGCCGAGAAAGACGCCGGTGACGACGAAGCCATGTTCTACGATGAAGACTACGTGATGGCGCTGGAATATGGCCTGCCGCCCACGGCGGGTGAGGGTATCGGTATCGACCGCCTGGCCATGCTGCTGACCGACTCGCCATCGATTCGCGACGTCATCCTGTTCCCGGCCATGCGCCCGGAGCACAGGGCCGACAGCCGGAAAGACGAGGACTGATCCATGCACCCGGTTGAGGTACTGGCCAACCAGCTCAGGTCTGACCGGGGCTGGAAAGAGCATCTCTCCGAAGAATTCCGTCAGCCCTATATGCAGAGCCTGGCGGAATTCCTCGCCGCCGAAGAGCAGGCCGGCAAAGTCCTGTTCCCGGCCAGCCAGCACTGTTTCAATGCCCTCAATAGCACCCCGCTGGCTAATGTCCGCGTCGTGATTCTCGGGCAGGACCCCTACCACGGCCCCGGCCAGGCCCACGGGCTGTGCTTCTCCGTACGCCCGAACGTGCCAACACCGCCGTCGCTGATCAACATCTTCAAGGAAATCCAGGACGACCTGGGCATCGCCCCACCGGATCACGGCTGCCTGCAACCCTGGGCAGAGCAGGGTGTGCTGCTGCTCAACAGCGTCTTGACCGTCGTCCAGGGCCAGGCCGGTGCCCACCAGGGTAAAGGCTGGGAGACCTTCACCGATAAGGTCATCGAAACCATTAATCGTGAGCGTGAGGGCGTGGTGTTCCTGCTCTGGGGCAGCTACGCCAAAAAGAAAGGCCAGCACATCGACCGCAACAAGCACCGGGTGCTGGACGGCCCGCATCCGTCACCGTTGAGTGCCTACCGGGGCTTCTTCGGGTGTCGTCACTTTTCAAAAGCTAATGCATGGTTGGAACAGAAGGGAAGGTCGCCCGTAAGTTGGCAGCTGCCAAGCAAAGCAGAGTTGATTCAGAGATATAAGAAAAGCTGAGGGAATTCCCACAAGTAGTCTTCGGGATGGGGTCAGGCTCCCAAAACCGTGCGGAGCCATGGATGGCGGAGCCGAGCGTACAGGGAGGTATTCACAGCGTGTTTTGGGAGCCTGACCCCATTCTGAAGACGGGCGGCCAAACTCCCACGAGCAAAAGCAAACTACTGAAGCAACGCCATGGCCGCCTCCATCTGGGCGTTCAGATCTTCCTCCTCGCTCATGTCGATATTCGGATCCAGCCCAAGGCGGCTGAACGCGGAAATGCCCGCCCAGTCCATCTCGGTCCACGGGTGGTCCGAGCCGGCCACCAGCTGCAGATTGGCAATCATCACCAGATCCGCATAATCCGCCGCCGGAACCTCCCGGTTGAAACTGGCGTACTCCAGCGGAACATTCTGAAGCTCCTTCGGGAAATCCCACTTTTTGAGGATGTTCGCCCCGATTTTCGGGTGCAGCTCATCAATCACATTGTCCAGCATGATACTACTGATCTGGATATCCTGATCTTCCACGTAACGCAGAATCGGCAAAACACCGATCAGATGAACCAGGCCCGCGAGGGTTGCCTGGTCTGGCTTGAGCTTCGTGTAGTGCTGGGCCAGCACATGGCAGACGCCGGCAACTTCCGTACTCGTCTGCCAGGTAGCCCGCATCCGCTTGTCGATCATGTCAGAGGTAGCCTGGAACATCTGCTCCATGGCCAGGCCCATGGCCAGATTGCTGGTATAGGCCATGCCGAGGCGGCTCACCGCCATATTCAGGTTCTCAATCGCGCGGCTGCCCCGGAACAAGGGGCTGTTGCACACCCGGATAATGCGTGCGGAAAGGGCGGTGTCATTGCTGATCACCTTCACCAGGTCGATAATTGCCGAATCCTCGGATTGCGCAATATCCCGCACCTGCAGGGCGACTTCCGGGAGCGTCGGAAGAACCAGCTTGTCATTCTCGATGGCGGCAGTCAGGTCGGCTTTGATGGTTTCGGCGATATTCGACATGATGAGTCACAGTCCGCTAGTCAGTAACGAAGAGGATGGTGATCACTGTCCTCTCCTAGAAAATCATATAGTTGAACTACTTTATAGCAAACTTTTCCGGGTTTGCCTGTCAACTTATGTATCCGGTTGTGCACTTTTTTCCCGTTCCGGTACCGCGTAAGGCAATGGCAGCAGACTCAGCCGGGCCTCCGGCATGCCCTCGATGACGAGGGACTCGCCGGATGCATCGTGGCGGATAACGGCCAGGAGTTCACAATGCCCGTCGTCAAAGCGGACAGCGTTCACCAGGTTGCCCACTGAGCGATCACCCGCCAGGAGGGCGGTGCCCGGTGCGGGCGAGCCGGAACCACCGTCGACACCGAGACGAAACAGGCTCTTTTTGAGCTGCCCCAGGAAGTGCATTCGGGCGATCACTTCCTGGCCGGTGTAACAGCCTTTTTTGAAGTGCACGCCATCCAGGTGTTGCCAGTTCAGCATCTGGGGCACAAAAGATTCGCTGGTTTCGGGGCCCAGGGTGGCCACGCCGGCGGAGATGTCGCTGGCGATCCAGTCAGCCAGGGTAATGGTGGGCACATCGCCGGGCTGAGGGGCGTCCGTTCCCGGATGCCAGAGTTCATACCTGGCCAGTCCCTCGGCCGTGGATTCCACGCGGATGAGCAAGCCGGAATCCAGTGCCAGCGTGGCGCCCGGAGCGTCCAGTTCGCTGATGCATGGGCCGCCGATGGCCCGGGCCGCCGCCTCTCCGAGCAGACCGGTCAGGCCACCGTCGGTATCCACCGTCATGGTGGTGCCCCGGAACAGCATCAGGTATTTGCGCAGGTGCGTGGTGATCGGTTCGGCCAGCACCGCGGGCAGGTCCATCAGGATATCGTCGCCATCCCGTACCAGTCGGGTCAGGCAGTAGGTGCGCCCCTTTGGCGTTGCCGCCGCCGCCCTGGGAGAATGCCCGGCAACGACGTCGTCAAGGTTCTGGCTGAACTGGCCCTGGAGGAACTTGTCGGTACCCGGGCCGGACACGCGGGCCAGAACCCGGTTGTGAAGGTGTACCCGGCCGACCGCCGGCCGTTCGCTGTTGGCTGCTGGCTCGGTTGATGTGGCGTTGGTCATGGAAACTCCGAATCGGATGTCAAGGGACTGATGTTTCAGGGCGACCCAGCCTCAGCCACAGCCTGAGTCGGCGAAACGGGTCGTCAGGCACGTTGCTGCCAAACGGGGTACCGGACAGCAGAATAACCGGGTACGACTGAAATCTGGTGCCGGTGGGGCGAAGTTTCAAGAGTGCCAGCCTGGATCCGATGCGGCTGGCGCCGCCCGTTGTGACGGTGACCAACCGGTTATCACCCAGTCTTGCATACAACTGGCCCTCGTCCAGAATGAGTTGTTGCACGGCCTTGCGGCCCGACAGCCTCCCATTCTGGCGATACTGGATCAGGGCTCCCGCCAACATGGGCGGCACGGCCAGGGCCAGCCAGGGCTTGCCGGAGGCGGCAGCCAGCAGGGCAAATGCACCTGCCGCCAGCCACGGCACCGTCGCCAGCAGGCCGACGGCGACCGAAGGCGACAGCGTCAGATCAATCCGGCTGGGCACGGCTCAGAATCAAATCGACCATGCGTTGAAGGTCCGGGTCCTCCGGACGGCTGCGTTGCATGAACCACTCAAACATGTCGGTGTCCTCGCAGCTCAGCAGCTTCTGATACCGTGCCTGGTCCTCCGCGTCCAGGCCCCGATAGGCCTCTTCAACGAAGGGGATCAGCAGTACATCGAGTTCCAGCATGCCCCGGCGGCTGTGCCACCAAAGCCGGTTGAACTCGGAATTGTCGGCGTTTGCAGGCGTGTCTGACATGTCGGTTCCTGTGGCAAGTGAGTCGGTGTCTCCCGTTACGAAGTTCACGGAGATGACGTTCGGTACGTGGTGGGGACCAGCACAGTATCCCGGGCCTCATTCAGCAAGCCCGGGTAGTCAAGGGTGTAGTGCAGGCCGCGGCTTTCCTTGCGCTGCAGCGCAGAGCAGATGATCAGGTCCGAGACGGTGACCAGGTTACGCAGTTCCAGCAGGTCGTTGGTCACCCGGTAGTTGCTGTAGAACTCGCCAATCTCCCGGGACAGCAGGTCAACCCGGTGCTTGGCCCGTTGCAGGCGTTTGGTGGTGCGCACAATGCCGACATAGTCCCACATGAAGTGCCGCAGTTCGTCCCAGTTATGGGAGATGATAACGTCCTCGTCGGAGTCCCGAACCTGGCTTTCGTCCCAATCCGGTGCTTCCGGAGGCTCGGGAATGTCGGATTCCCGACGGGCTATATCGGCGGCCGCGGCGCGGCCGTATACCAGGCACTCCAGCAGGGAATTGCTGGCCATCCGGTTGGCACCGTGCAGACCGGTGAAGGCGGCCTCACCCACGACGTACAGCTGATTGATGTCGGTACGGGCCCGCTCGTCGCTGACAATGCCCCCGCAGGTATAATGGGCCGCGGGCACCACCGGGATGGGCTGCCGGGTGATGTCGATGCCAAAGCCCAGGCATTTCTCGTAGATCGTCGGGAAGTGGTGGGTGATGAAGTCCGCCGGCTTATGGCTGATATCCAGGTACAGGTGGTCCGCGCCCAGCCGCTTCATTTCATGGTCGATGGCTCTGGCGACGACGTCTCGGGGGGCCAGTTCACCGCGGTTATCGAATCGGTCCATAAAACGGCTGCCGTCGGGCAGTTTCAGTAACCCTCCCTCGCCCCGAACGGCTTCGGTGATCAGAAAGGACTTGGCGTGCGGGTGGTACAGGCAGGTGGGGTGAAACTGGTTGAATTCCATGTTGGCTACCCGGCAACCGGCCCGCCAGGCCATGGCCATGCCGTCTCCGGAAGCACCATCCGGGTTGGTGGTGTAGCGATAGGCTTTGGAGGCACCCCCCGTGGCGATAACGGTAAACCGGGCCCGGAACAGTTCCACGTGATTGTCCTCGAGGTTGAGCATGTAGGCACCGATACACCGGTTGCCCGGCAGCGACAACTTCCGGTTGGTGATCAGGTCCACCGCCACGCGGCCCGAGATCAGTTCGATGTTTGGCCTCGCCTGGGCCTGGGAGGTGAGGGTGGTGGACACCGCATGCCCGGTGGCGTCGGCCGCATGGATAATGCGCCGATGGCTGTGGCCACCTTCCCGGGTCAGGTGGTACTGGGCGTCGTTGTTCCGGGTGAAGTCCACGCCGGAGTCGATCAGCCAGTCGATGCTTTCCTTGCCATGCTCAACCGTGAAGCGCACGGCATCCTCGTGACACAGGCCCGCGCCAGCGTCGAGGGTGTCCCGGATGTGATTCTCCGTGGTGTCCTGGCCATCCAGTACCGCGGCAATCCCACCTTGCGCCCACAGAGTGGCGCCACTGGAGATGTCGGCCTTGCTGACCACGCACACCTTAAGGTGTTGCGGCAGATTCAGCGCAACCGTGAGACCGGCCGCGCCGCTGCCGATAATGAGGACATCGTATTCATGGGACTGTGGCATTGGGTCGTTTTCGCAGGCCATACTATGGACGTGTATTGAACTAAACTTTACGCTTGCTGTCTATTTGCCCTGACGAGGTGAGCCGCCTTCGGGGCGGCGTCACTGTCTCCATGAACGGACGCCGGGCAGCAGCATGACTCAACGAAATGTCGTACAAGCCGGCCAGTTGGCCATAAAAACAGGGAATTCCGGCACACCGTCCATGACTCCTGACACAGACCAGAGACAAGGTGAACAGCCCGACAGCCAGACCGATCTGCAACTGGTTCGCAAGGTTCGCAACGGCGATCGCGCCGCCTTTGATCTTCTGGTGGTGAAGTACCAGTCACGGGTGGCGTCCATTATCAGCCGCTACGTGTACGACAGCCAGGAGGTCATGGACCTGACCCAGGAAACCTTCGTGAAGGCGTTCCGGGCGGTGGAGCGGTTCCGGGGTGACAGTGCTTTTTATACCTGGCTCTACCGGATTGCGGTCAACACCGCCAAGAATTTCCTGGAATCCCGGGGCCGCCGGCCCCAGGGGAGTGCGGACTCCGCCGAAGCCGAGAACTTTGACGACGGCAGCCGGTTGCGGGATACCGCGTCGCCTGAGCGTCTGCTACAGCGCGATCAACTCCAGAAAGCGCTGACCGGCGCCATTGCGCAGTTGCCGGAGGAGCTGCGATCGGCGTTCCTGTTGCGCGAGTATGACGGCCTCAGCTATGAAGACATTGCACGGATTCTCGAATGTCCGATCGGGACCGTCCGTTCGCGTATTTTCCGGGCCCGGGATTCGGTGGATCGCCACCTGGGACCCTTGCTCAATCATTCCGTGACGTAATTGAGGTTGCCTCCCATGGATGATCGTCTCAGAGAAACATTGTCTGCCATGATGGACGACGAAGCCGATGAACTGTCGGTGCGTCGCCTGTTGTCCCACGAGCGCCAGCACGAGGTTCGAACCCAGTGGCAGCGATGGCAGGACATCCGTGACCTGATGCACAGCAGCCATTCGCCAGCGGGCGATGTGGATGTGAGTGCGGCGGTGCGCGAGGCTCTGGATGGACGGGCACAGCCGTCGGTGCCGAGTGATGACAGCCGCCGGTCCGTCAGTCGCTGGCACTGGCCCGCTGTTGCCATGGTGTCCATGGCGTTGCTGGTGGGGTTTGGTGCGGGTGCGGGCTGGGATGCCAGTGAATCCGGACCGGCCGCCCCGGTGGTCGCGGCAACCTCTGCCGGCGACGCGCAAGAAAGCGAGATGCCGGAAGTGGCCCTGCAAGGGCTGGACGACGAGCAATGGGCGCAGATGAGCCAATATCTTCTGGAACATGCCCAGCACAGCAGTGTCGGGGCAGGGCGCGGCTCGGTGGGTTATGCCCGGCTGGCGAGTGCCAGTGGCAGTGGATACTGAAATGGTGCCGCAGGCATGAAAGAGGACAATCCAGTTATGGCAAAAGCAGGCTTGTTGCCGGTCGTTGCCGCCGCCATTGTACTGGCATCGCTGTCGACGGTGGTCACGGCGAGCGAGACCAGTGCAACCGACTGGCTGGAACGTATGGGGTCGGCGATCAACAACACGTCCTATCGGGGCGTCTTTGTCTATACCCGTGGGCAAACCGTGCATTCCATGCAGATCGCTCACCGGTTTGAGGATGGCATGGTGCAGGAGCGGTTGGTGCTGCAGGACGGTGGCACCGGCGAAATTGTCCGCCGGGGCATGAACGTGGTGTGTGTGCTGCCGGAGCGTGGCAGGGTTCGACTCAACGAGGTGATCCCGTCAGGCCCCTTTGCCAAAGCCTCGACCAGCCAGGTAATGCCGGTGGGTCGCTGGTATCACACCGAACTCAAGGGAGAGGGCCGCGTCGCTGGCTATGAGGTGGTGATGATCTCTCTGACGGCCCGGGATGAACACCGTTACAGTCATCGTCTATGGCTGGAAAAGTCCACGGGACTGCTGGTAAAGAGCAACGTCCGGGAAGCGGACGGGGATGTTCTGGAACAGTTCCAGTTTACCAGCCTGCAAATCACTGATGATATTCCGGACAGTGAATTCGAGATTCGCATGGAAGGCAAGCAGCTCTCTCGGACCCTGGATAAAAACAGCGGTCGCAAAAACACCGGCAAGTCATCGTCTCCCGCGTCCGGGCGGACGAGTGGCTGGACGCTTGGCTGGCGGCCGGACGGGTTTGTGCCGGCGGCAACACCACGGGCTGGCGAAGGCCGTGCCGTCGCTTTTTCCGATGGCTTGGCGGCGTTTTCGGTGTTTGTTGAGCCGGCTGGCCGGGTCGAGATGCCTACAGGGGTCTCACGCATTGGCGCAACCACGGTATACATGCGACGCCTGGAGCAGGGAAACACTGGTTTCCTGGTGACCATTGTCGGGGAGGTGCCGCCGGAAACGGCGCGTCGGGTGGCTGAGTCCGTCGAGGTGGATCCGGCGTTCGCCCTCGGTGGTGACAAACCGTGATTACGGAGACCGGGCGAGTTGTGGCTGAAAAAGGCAACCGGGTCTGGGTCCGGACCATCCGGGCCAGTGCCTGTCAGAGTTGCGCGGCGCGCAGTGGTTGCGGCCAGAGAGTGCTGGCCACCGCAACCGGCGGGCGAGCCAACCAGGTGCTGGTGGCAAACACCGTGGGAGCCCGGGTCGGTGACGACGTGACCATCGGTATTGATGAACAGGCGCTGTTGGGTGCCTCGCTGATGGTCTACGCCCTGCCGCTGGTGTTGATGGTTCTGGCAAGCATTGCCGGCCACCAACTGTCAGAAGGCAGCGACCTGTTTGCCATGGCCGGCGCAGCCATCGGGCTGGCGACGGGATTCCTGGTCAGCAGACAGTGGCAGCGGCGCTCCGGTGCGGGCTTTGAGCCGAAACTGGTTCGGGTCAACCGGATCAGCGCTGAAACCTGCCAATAAAGCCTACGGATTTGTAAGTTGAAAATTCATTTCGCGATCTCAACACTGGGGTATCAGCAAGAGGTCACAGGGGGTAAAACATGTCGGAAATAACAACGGTTGCTCAACGTTCGCTGGTTCATCGCGTTTGCAGAACGCCGGGTGCCCTGCTGGGGATGTTGGCTATCGTTCTGCTGTCAGGCTGGAGCCAGATTACCCTGGCCCAGGGGCTGCCGGACTTTACCGAACTGGTGGAGGAGAATTCCAGTGCTGTGGTGAACATCAGCACAACCAGCGTTCCCGATCGTGCCGGCACCAGCGGGCCGGGCATGCCGTTTAATGAGCGACAGTTGGAACAGTTGCCCGAGTTTTTTCAGGACTTCTTCCGCGGGCCCAGGTCGCCTTACGGAGGACCTGGAGGACCTGGAGGGCCAGGGTCGGCCCAGCCTCGCCATTCCATGGGGTCCGGATTCATCGTCTCCTCAGACGGCTATGTGCTGACCAACAATCACGTGGTTGAAGGTGCGGATGAAATCACGGTACGCCTGAGCGACCGTCGGGAATTGCCTGCCAAGCTGGTGGGCACGGATCCGCGCTCGGATATGGCGGTTCTGAAAATCGAGGGCGGCGAAGATCTGCCCGTGGTCCAGATTGGCAGTTCCCGTGATCTGGAAGTGGGCGAGTGGGTATTCGCCATCGGCTCACCCTTCGGTTTTGACTACACTGTGACGGCGGGAATTGTCAGTGCCCTGGGGCGCTCGCTGCCTTCCGAGAACTATGTGCCATTTATCCAGACTGATGTGGCGATTAATCCGGGCAACTCCGGTGGCCCCCTGTTCAATCTGGACGGCGAAGTGATCGGTATTAACTCCCAGATCTATACCCGTTCCGGTGGCTTCATGGGGGTTTCCTTTGCCATCCCCATTGACGATGCCATGAACGTGTTCCGTCAGATACGAGACAAGGGGAGCGTGTCCCGTGGCTGGCTGGGTGTGCTGATTCAGGAGGTCAATCGGGACCTGGCAGAGTCGTTTGGCCTTGAGCGTCCGCGGGGCGCCCTGGTTGCCGAAGTCATGGAAGGCTCTCCGGCTGCGCAGGCGGGGCTGCAGGCCGGCGACATCATCCTTGAATACGGTGGTGAAGAGGTTCGCCTGTCGTCCGATCTGCCGCCGATGGTAGGCCGGACGCCTGTTGGCGAGACGGCGCAACTGACCATTCTCAGGAGTGGCCAGGAAATGCTGCTCGGTGTCAAAATCGGCAAGCTGCCAGAAGAAGGCGGCAGCCCGGCAGTGGCGCCTGAGCAGGGCGGTGGTTCGTCGGTGGAGCCCCTGGGCATGACCGTTGAGCCGTTACCGGCTGAACTGGCTGGCTCCCTCGGTGTCAGTGGCGGTGTGCTGGTGACCAATGTGGTTCGTGGTCCGGCCTTCGAGGCGGGCATTCGTCCCCGGGACGTAATCACGGAAATCAACCGAAAGCCGGTGTCTTCAGTAGAGGCTTTCCGGGACGTTGTCAGCGGACTGCCTGACGACCGGGCGGTATCCGTGAGGATTGTCCGGGAAGGGCGTGCCCTGTACCTGGTGATGAAGCCCTGATCCGGCCGCAAATACCGGAGTGACTGACAGAGCCCCCGAAGGTGTGACAAACGACACCTTCGGGGGCTTTTGTTATACTGGCGTCCAAACATAATAATCGTGGCCATGGAACGGACCGGATCAGACAATGAACAGAAAGGATCTCCCCCTCCGAAAACTGCTGGAACTCCGCAACGCCTGGGTGGCCTGGCTGGTATTTTTTGTTGCCATCGCGGTGACGGCGACCCTGTGGCAGGTTTCCATCCGGCTGGTGGAAGATCGCACCAAAGCCCGTTTCCGCACCCAGTCGCTGCAGTTGAAGACCGCGATAGAAGAGCGCCTCCTGAACTATGAGCAGGTGCTGGCCGGCAGCGCCGGGTTGTTTGCGGTGGCTGGCGACGTCTCCCGGGACGAATGGCGTGAGTACATCGACAAGGTCGATATCAACCGGTATTACCCGGGTATCCAGGGCATTGGTTATGTGCGACGGATTGGCGTCCGTCAGATGGCGGATCATATCTCGTCGGTCCGTGGCGAAGGTGTCCATGACTATCTGGTACGTCCCCTGGGAACCGGTCCCTATTACTATCCGATGGTCTACCTGGAGCCAGGGACCGAGCGTAATCGCCGGGCCCTGGGCTATGACGCCTTCAGCGACCCGATTCATCGCACGGCGATGGAAAAGGCTCGAGACGAAGCCGTACCGACCGTGACCGCCAAGGTGGTGCTGGTCCAGGAGGAACTGGCGGAAGACCAGGCCAGCTTCCTTATGTACTACCCGGTGTATCAGGGTGGAACCATTCCGGACATTCGGGCCGAGCGGCGGATGATGCTGGCGGGTTATGTGTTCAGTGCGTTCCGGATGAATAATCTTCTGGACGGGATTGTCGGGCTGATCTCACCGTTTCTGGATGTCCGTATCTACGACGACGGTGTCATTGCCCGCGATAACCTGATGTACGGCTCCAATCTTGGCTCGCTGGACAACGAATTCAGCTTTGAAATGAGCCAGACCGTCAGTCATGGCGGTCGAGACTGGCTGCTTCAGACCCGCTCGACACCGGCGTTCGATTACCTGGCATCGGACCCGCGCCCCCCCATCGTTCTCGGTTGCGGCCTGGTCATTAGTGTGTTGCTTTTCCTGTTTGTGCTGGCATTGATCCGGTCACGGCTGATGGTCCAGATCGGTGCCGGCCGCTACCGCGCCATCACCGAGGGTGCCGCCAATGTCACTCTGGTGATGGACCGCCTGGGGCAACCGCTTTACGCCAGCCCCTCAAGCTTCGATATCCTCGGGTTTGATCCGGATAAGGTCCATTCGCTGACGTTTGAGAGCCTGGTGCACAACGACGACTGGCCGCAACTGCAACAGGGTTTCGACCGTGCTGTGAAAGCGCCGGGCAAGCAGATGCCGGTTATCCGCGCCCGAATTCGCGATGCCGGAGGTGAATGGCGCGATATGGAAGGTACCTACACGGCGATGCTGTCGGTGCCCGGGGTCAATGGTGTGGTGCTCAGCCTGCGGGATCTGACCCAGTTGAAAGCGGCTCAGTCCGAGCTGCAGCGGTTGGCCTTCTATGATCCGCTTACCGGGCTTGCCAACCGCCAACTGTTCCGGGACCGGCTCAGTCATGTGGTGCGCCGCAGCCGCCGTAGCGGCGAGCCGGCGGCGTTGATGTTTCTGGACCTGGATGGTTTCAAACGCATCAATGACACGCTGGGACACGACGCCGGAGATGAACTGCTGTCCCAGGTTGCCCAGTGGCTTGAAGGCTGTGTGCGGGAAGAGGACTCGGTGGCGCGCCTGGGAGGCGATGAGTTTGTGGTGCTGCTGTCCAGGATCAGTGGCCCGGATGCCGCCGGGAAAGTGGCGGAAACCATATTGCGCCGGTTGTGCCAGCGGATCCGCCTCAACGACCATGAAGTGGGTATTACCGTAAGCATCGGGATAACCATGATTCCCGATGACAGTGAGGATCCGGGTACGCTGATGAAGTACGCCGACCTGGCCATGTACCGGGCCAAGGAACTGGGCCGCAATACCTACCAGTTCTTTACGCCGGCCATGAATATCAAGGCTGCCCGCCGTCTGTTGCAGCAGGAGGAGCTGGCTTCCGCGCTCGAAGGCGACCGATTTGTCCTGCATTATCAGCCCAAGGTGGATCTTGAATCCGAACGGGTGATCGGGGTGGAGGCGTTCCTTCGCTGGCACCACCCGGAAAAGGGGCTGGTTTCCGCCCAGCAGTTTATCGGCCTGGCCGAGGAGACCGGGCTGATTGTTCGCCTCGGGGAGCTGGCGCTTCGGCAGGCCTGTATTCAGGTGCAGGCGCTCGAGCGCGCCGGATTTGAGTCCCTGAAGATGGCAGTCAACCTGTCGGTGCATCAATTGACCGATTCCGGTTTCCTGGACATGATCCGGCAGGTGATTACCGAAACCGGCGTGTCACCGGAACGGCTGGAACTGGAGATGCCGGCCGAGCTGCTTAACGAGGACCCGAGGATGCTTCGGGAGTTGCTGGTGGCGCTGCATGATCTCGGCGTATGCCTGATTCTCGATGACTTCGGCACCGGCTCCTGTTCACTGGTGGCACTGCAGCAACTGCCGCTGGATGTCATCAAGATCGATCACCGGTTTATTCGCGACATTCCGTACAACGTCAGCGCCACCGATGTGGCGTCCGCAGTGATTGCGCTGGCGCACAAACTGCATCTGACCGTGGTGGCCGAGGGTGTGGAGACGCCACAGCAACTGAGTTTTCTGAAAACCGCCGGCTGTGCCCAGTGCCAGGGCAACCTGTTCAGCTATCCCCTCGATGAAGATGCCCTGATCGGCTTCCTGATCCGGCAATATGAGCGGCCGTTGATGTCCTGATCATGGCAATGGTGGCCCTTAACCGGTAAAATCACGCCGTTCCCGGATTCCGGCAGCGGCCCTCCGGGCTCAACCCCACGTCTTATACGAGTATTCATTGTCTGTGACTGAACTGAGCCGAATCCGTAACTTTTCCATTATCGCCCACATCGACCATGGTAAATCCACACTTGCAGACCGCTTTATCCAGGTCTGCGGCGGCCTGACTGACCGGGAAATGGCCGAGCAGGTGCTGGATTCCATGGATATCGAGCGGGAGCGCGGGATTACCATCAAGGCTCAGAGTGTCACCCTGAACTACAAGGCCCGGGATGGTCAGGAGTACAAGCTCAATTTCATCGATACCCCGGGTCATGTCGACTTTTCCTATGAGGTGTCGCGCTCGCTCTATGCCTGCGAAGGGGCATTGCTGGTGGTGGACGCGGGCCAGGGCGTTGAGGCACAGTCCGTGGCCAACTGCTACACCGCCATCGAGCAGGGCCTGGAAGTGGTGCCGGTTCTGAACAAGATGGATCTGCCCCAGGCGGAACCCGAGCGGGTCGCGGCGGAGATTGAGGACATCATCGGTATCGAAGCCTCTAATGCCGTGCGTTGCAGCGCCAAGAGCGGCATGGGTGTCGAGGATGTACTGGAAGACCTGATCCAGAAGATTCCGCCACCGAAGGGCGACCGAAGCGCGCCTTTGCAGGCGCTGATCATTGATTCGTGGTTTGATAACTATCTGGGCGTTGTATCGCTGGTGAGGGTGACCGAAGGTACCCTGAAAAAAGGCGACAAAATCGTCATCAAGTCCACCGGCAAGGCCTGGAATGCCGATAAGGTCGGTATCTTCAACCCCAAACCAACCGACACCGATGTGCTGGAGTCCGGCGACGTTGGCTTTGTTGTGGCCGGCATCAAGGACATTCACGGTGCGCCGGTCGGTGACACCATCGTGCACCAGAAGTTTGCGGCCGATACCCCCATGCTGCCGGGTTTCAAGAAGGTCAAGCCGCAGGTCTATGCCGGGCTGTTCCCGGTGAGTGCGGATGACTACAACGATTTCC
The DNA here is from genome assembly GCA_966210405.1 of uncultured Marinobacter sp. GTDB lineage: Bacteria > Pseudomonadota > Gammaproteobacteria > Pseudomonadales > Oleiphilaceae > Marinobacter. The sequence goes on along the minus strand of CBIHLH010000023.1, from coordinate 12,235 downwards.
GGGATGCTCTGGAGAAACTGACTCTGAACGACGCCTCCCTGTTTTTTGAACCGGAGAGCTCGGATGCCCTGGGGTTTGGCTTCCGGTGTGGTTTTCTGGGTATGTTGCACATGGAAATCATCCAGGAGCGGCTGGAGCGGGAATACGATATTGACCTGATTACCACCGCTCCGACGGTGATCTATGAGGTGGTTACCAAGCAGGGTGAGACTCTGTCGGTGGACAACCCCTCAAGCCTTCCGGATATTGGTTCGATTGAGGAAATGCGCGAGCCGATGGTGGAGGCGAATATTCTGGTGCCCCAGGAGCACCTGGGCAACGTGATTGCCCTGTGTGAGGAGAAACGTGGCATCCAGAAAAACATGCACTTCATGTCGACCCAGGTCCAGCTCACATATGAGCTGCCCATGGCGGAAGTGGTGATGGACTTTTTTGATCGCATCAAGTCTGCCAGTCGCGGATTCGCCTCCCTGGATTACCATTTCACCCGTTTCCAGGAAGCCAACCTGGTGCGCCTGGACGTATTGATCAATGGCGAGCGGGTGGACGCCCTGGCGCTGATCGTCCATAAAGAGCAGGCCCACTACAAGGGCCGTCAGCTGATTGAAAAGATGAAGGAGCTGATTCCCCGGCAGATGTTTGACATTGCCATTCAGGCCGCCATCGGGAATCAGGTGGTGTCGAGGGTGACGGTGAAGGCGTTACGCAAGAACGTCACGGCCAAATGCTATGGTGGTGACGTAAGCCGGAAGAAAAAGCTGCTTCAGAAGCAGAAGGAAGGTAAAAAACGCATGAAGCAGCTGGGTAATGTCGAGGTGCCTCAGGAAGCGTTTCTTGCCGTGTTGAAAGTCGACAAATAAAAGGCACCCGGATGGATATTGATTTTCCCCTGGTTCTGGTTGTTCTGACCTTCGCAACGGGTCTGATCTGGCTGGCGGACAGGCTGTTTTTGCGGGAGCGCCGACTGGCGGCGTTCAGGGCCGGTGGTGGTGCCGGTGTCAGGAATGAGGTTTCGGGAGCGGAACAGCCGGCTCCGAAAGAACCCTATCTGGTTGACCTGAGTCGGTCGTTTTTCCCGGTTCTATTGATCGTTCTGGTTCTCCGGTCGTTCCTGGTGGAGCCCTTTCAGATTCCCTCCGGCTCGATGCGGCCAACGCTGGAAGTGGGTGATTTCATTCTGGTGAACAAGTTTGCCTACGGCCTTCGTTTGCCTGTGGTGGGTACCAAAATCCTGGACGTGGGTGAACCGGCCCGCGGGGACATCATGGTGTTTCGCTATCCCAAGGATCGTGAGACCAATTACATCAAGCGGGTGATTGGCCTGCCGGGTGACCGTATCCGGTATGAGGACAAGCAATTGTTCATCAACGGTGAGCTGATTGAGACGCACTTTATTGCCCGACTGCCCCCAATGGAGTTGCGACGGGAAGACCTCGGGCGGGTAGAACACAACATTTTCCTGACCATGGGGCGCCAGGGTAACGCCGGCGAGGGCGAGTGGCTGGTACCCGAAGGCCACTATTTCATGATGGGCGACAACCGTGACAACAGCAACGACAGCCGTTACTGGGGCACGGTCTCGGAAGAGTTGATTGTGGGCAAGGCGTTCGCGATCTGGATGCACTGGGAATCGCTGACCAGCCTGCCGTCCTTTGACCGCGTGGGCGGCATTGAGTAATTCGGACTATTCTGGAGAGCAATCACAATGAAAAATAATCTTCTCTTTGCCATGGGTCGCCAACGCGGGGCGTCGGCACTGACCATGATGATCATGGTGCTGTTTTTCGGCGGTCTGCTGACACTGATGCTCAAGCTTGGCCCGGCCTACCTCGATGACATCACCATCCAGGAAGCCCTGGAGGGCCTGGAAGGCACTGAGGGCCTGTCGCAGATGGGGCCGGCCCAGGTTCGGACGTTGATCAACAAGCGTCTGAGCGTGAACAATGTGCGTGGCTTCGAGGCCAAGAATATTTCGGTCGAAAAAGATGGCGAGCTGGTGGTGATTAATGTCGACTATGAGGTTCGCAATAACCTGTTCAGTAACGTGGATGCCGTTATCCACTTTCAGCACACCTACGAGATGAAGGGCAAGTGAGTTCCCGACCCGACCTGGATCAGTTACAACGGCGCATCGGTTATCAGTTCCGGTCACCGGAGCGGCTGCTGTTGGCGCTGACACACCGAAGCTACGGCAACCAGAACAATGAGCGCCTGGAATTCCTCGGTGATTCCATCGTCAACATGGTGATTGCCGAATATCTGTATCTGCATTTTGAGAAAGCCCGTGAAGGCCAGCTCAGCCGGTTGCGGGCACGGATGGTCAAGGGCGTGACGCTGGCGGAGATCGGGCGTGAATTCCAGCTTGGCAACTACCTTCGGCTGGGCTCTGGCGAACTGAAGAGTGGCGGATACCGTCGGGAGTCCATTCTCGCCGATGCCGTGGAGTCCATTATTGGCGCCATTTACCTCGACAGCGACTTCTACACCTGCCGTGAGCAGGTCCTGCGCTGGTTTGAGCACCGCCTGGAAAAACTGGACCTTCAGGACACCCAGAAGGATCCGAAAACCCGCTTGCAGGAGTACCTGCAATCCCGGCAATTCCCGTTGCCCCGTTACGATGTCATTTCCGTGGACGGGGAAGCCCATAACCAGACGTTCCACGTATCCTGTGCCCTGCCGTCGCTGGATCGTAAAACCACCGGCACGGGCAGCAGCCGTCGGGTAGCGGAACAGCAGGCGGCACGCAATGCCCTGAAAGAACTGGGCGTGGAGAACCAGTAATGAACGATATCACCCGCCCGGAAAATCCTGACAGCCGCTGTGGCTTCGTGGCCATCGTTGGCCGCCCCAACGTGGGAAAATCCACCCTGTTGAACCATGTGCTGGGCCAGAAACTCAGTATTACCTCCCGCAAGCCCCAGACCACGCGCCACCAGGTGCTGGGTATCAAGACCGTGGGGCCAGTGCAGGCCATCTACGTGGACACGCCCGGTATGCATGAAGATGAGCCCCGGGCGTTGAACCGCTACATGAACAAAGCTGCCACGTCCGCTCTGATTGACGTGGATGTGGTGGTGTTTGTTATTGACCAGCTGAACTGGACCAGCGCCGACGAGCTGGTGCTGGAAAAACTGCGCAAGCTGACCTGCCCGGTCATTCTTGCCGTGAACAAGGTCGACAAGATCGAAAAGCGGGAGTCTCTGCTGCCCCACCTGGACATGCTTTCGAAAAAGCGGGAGTTTGCGGAGATTATCCCTCTGTCGGCGCTCAAGGAGTCCAACCTTGAGCCGCTGGAAGAGGCGGTTGGCCGGTTTCTGCCGCAGAGTATCCACTTTTATCCGGATGACCAGGTCACCGATCGCAGTGAGCGGTTCCTGGCGTCGGAGATTGTCCGGGAAAAAATTACCCGGCAACTGGGTGCGGAACTGCCGTATTCGGTGGCCGTGGAGATCGAGGAGTTCAAGCACGAAGGAAAAACCCTGCACATTTCGGCGCTTATTCTGGTGGAGCGCGAGGGCCAGAAGAAAATCATGATTGGCGACAAGGGCGAGCGTATGCGCCGTATCGGCCAGGAGGCCCGGGCTGACATGGAAACGCTGTTTGACAGCAAGATCATGCTCCGGCTCTGGGTCAAGGTAAAGCGGGGCTGGGCAGACAGTGACCGGGCCCTCAAGAGCCTGGGCATGAACGACCTCTGAGGCGGTTATGAAGGGGCTGGAGCAGCAGGAGCCCGCCTATGTGATTCACCGCCGACCCTGGCGTGAGACCAGCCTGATGGTGGACGTCTTCACTCTCAATCACGGGCGCCTTTCTCTGATTGCCCGGGGCGCCAACAGCGCCAGAAGTCCGCTCAAGGCGCAACTCCAGCCGTTTCAGCCCCTGGTCCTGAGCTGGGTCGGCCGGGGTGAACTGAAGACACTCACCGAGGTTGATCCGCGCTCTGCCCCGGCCCTTCATCGCACCGTGTCGATCTACAGCGGTTTGTATCTGAATGAACTGCTGCAGCGGGTTCTGCCGGTGGCAGACCCATACCCAACCCTGTTTGCTGCCTACATTGAGGCTATGGCCACGCTTTCGGAGGCGGAGGACATCGAGCCGGTATTGCGTCGGTTCGAGCGGGCCTTCGCCGAGGCGTTGGGTTACGATTTTGCCTGGGACCGGGCGACGGATACCGGCCAGGCTGTCGAGGCCGGGCAGTCGTACTGTTATGATCCCGAACAGGGCATTATGGCGGTGCCTGGCCAGGGCGTGCGGTTACAGCGCCTGCCGGGTGACGTTCTGCTGGCGTTGGCGGCGGGCGACCTTCAGTCGCCGGCCTGTCGCCGGATGGCCAAACGGGTGATGCGGGTACTGACGGATTATCTGTTGCAGGGGCGGCCGCTGAACAGCCGGAGCCTCTTCACTCATCTTCGGGGAGAATGATATGAATTCCAGAGTCTTGCTGGGCGTGAATATCGATCATGTGGCTACATTGCGGCAGGCCAGGGGTACCCGCTACCCCGATCCGGTCCAGGCGGCCATAGTGGCCGAGGAAGCCGGCGCCGATGGTATTACTCTTCATCCCCGGGAGGATCGTCGCCACATCCAGGACCGGGACGTACTGCTGTTGCGTGACATACTGCAGACCAAAATGAACCTGGAAATGGCAGTGACCGATGCCATGCTTGCCTTTGCCGAGCAGGTGCGTCCGGAGTGTGTCTGCCTGGTGCCTGAAAAGCGTGAAGAGCTCACCACCGAAGGCGGGCTTGATGTCGATGGCCAGGAAGCCCGGGTGGCGAAGGCCTGCGAACGGCTGGCGCGCCTTGGCTCGGAGGTTTCCCTGTTTATCGACCCAGACCCGGCGCAGATTGATGCCGCGGTTCGCTGTGGTGCGCCAGTGGTTGAGCTGCATACGGGCGAGTATGCGGAGGCAACCGGCGCTGATGAAGACGCCGCCTTCAAGACCATTGCCGATGCGGTCTCTTATGCCCGCAAGAAGGGGTTGGTGGTGAATGCGGGGCACGGGCTGCACTATCACAACACCCGCCGGATTGCGGCCATTCCCGGCATCAACGAGCTGAACATCGGCCATGCGATCATTGCCCGGGCGCTGTTTACCGGCCTGAAGGAGGCGGTCCGGGACATGAAGGCGATCATTGATCAGGCCCGGGCCTGATCGCCAGCGCTGCCGTCGCTCAGCTGGTTTCGGCCGGGGCGCGGTGCTGGCGGAACAGCTGCTGCCAGTCGGTTTGATCGCTCCAGATCTGCAGCCGCTCCATGGCAGAGACCAACTGATCTTTCTGGTGATCGAGGTCGGGCGCTGAACACTTGAGTGCCGTTTCAAAGTGGTTGGCGGCCATCCTCAGTTCCGGCACGCCGCAGTAGCGGGTGGCGCCGTGCAGTTTGTGCACACATTCCAGCAGGTCATCGAGCTTGTTCGCCTGCCAGTAGTCGTCGACACGGCTGAGGTCCACAGGCAGTTGCTCAAGCAGCATGCTGAACAGCTCCTCTGCCAGATCGGCCTTGCCCGCCGCCAACTGAATGCTTTCCTCAACGCTGACACAGTCCCGCTGCATCTTGCGGGTGGAAGGGCGCAGTGCCCGGCGGGTGTCCCGGATTTCCGGCACTGGAATGCGGCCAGCCCCTGCGGGCCGGTCACAAAGGTAGCCAGTGTATTCCCGGATGGTGTCGGTGAGCTGCCCGTTACTGATGGGTTTGGGCATGTAACCGTCGAAGCCCTGCTTGCGCAGGCGCTCCTGCTCGTCAGACAGCGCGTGGGCCGTCAGGGCGATAATGGGGGTCCGGCGATTGTTGCTGTCCAGTTCCCTCAGGCGGGCGGTGGTTTCCACGCCATCCATGCCGGGCATCTGCAAATCCATGAACACCAGGTCAAAGGGCTTCTGACGGGCTTTGCTCAAGGCCTCAAAACCACTGGACGCGCCTTCCGCGTCGATCTGGAGATCCCCCAGCAGGGTCATCACCAGCTTCAGGTTGGCGTCGTTGTCGTCAACCGCCAGGATACGGGGCACGTTGATCGGCGGCGCTGACCGGGGCGGCAGATCGTACGTCGGAGCGCCCCGGTTGGTGGTATTGATGCCGTGGACCAGCAAGAGCAACTCGTCATACAGGGCATCACGGCAGACCGGCTTGGTCAGGTGGCCGCTGGCAAGGCCGGACAGCGGAGTGTCGTGGGTATCGAGGGTGGGGGTCAGCAGCAGCGTCCGGCAGTCCCGTTCGATCTCCAGGGCCCGTACCAGGCCACAGTACTGGCTGGAGTTGAGCAGGTGCCGGGTGATGCCGACGATGGCAAGGGCGTACCCGGCCTGACTTTTCTGAGCTTCCTCTATCTGCTCCTGCATGGCGCCCGGCGAGGCAACCCGGTCGACCGTCATGCCCCAATCGGTCAGCAGGTGCTCCACCGATAGCCCGGTGGTTTGCTGGTGTTCCAGATAGATTACCCGTTCACCGCGAAGGGCATCCCGCGACACAATGGCCTCCCCGCCGGTGGAGGCAAGCTCCGAGGTCAGGGTGAACCAGAACGTGGAGCCCTTGCCCAGCTCGCTCTCCAGGCCGATTTTTCCGCCCATCTCTTCGACCAGTCGCTTGGAAATGGCCAGGCCCAGGCCCGTGCCTCCGTATTGGCGGGCGGTGGAGGCATCCGCCTGGCTGAAGGCGTTGAACAGTGATTGCTGCTGGGCCCTGGACAGGCCGACCCCGGAGTCGGTGATGCTGAGCCGCAGGGTCACCCGGTTGGTTTCCTTGTCTTCCTCTTCCAGGCTGGCCCGCAATACCACTTCGCCGGTCTGGGTAAACTTGATGGCGTTATTGACCAGGTTGGTGATGACCTGTTTGACCCGCAGGGGGTCGCCCATAATGTTGTCCGGCACATCGTTATAGACCAGTGGCACCAGATCCAGGTTCTTGCCGTGGGCGGCCGGTGCCAGCATCAGCATCACTTCCTCCACGATGTCGCGGAGCGGGAAGGGAACCCGGTCGAGGATCAGCTTGCCGGCCTCAATCTTCGAGAAATCGAGGATGTCGTTAATGATGGTGAGCAGGATTTCTGACGATTTCCGGATGGTGCTCAGGTGATCCCGCTGCTGGCGGGGCAGGTGACTTTTCAGCAGCAGTTCCGTGAACCCGATAATCCCGTTGAGGGGCGTGCGGATCTCATGGGACATGTTGGCCAGGAATTCCGACTTGATTCGGCTGGCCTCCAGGGCTTCCTTGCGGGCGAAATCCAGTTCAATGTTCTGTATTTCGATAGTCTCCAGGGTCTCGCGCAGATCCTCGGTGGCCTGGTCAATGTTCTGTTGCATCTCGGCCTGGGCCTTGCTCAGTTCCCCGGCCATGGCATTGAGGCCCGATTCCAGCTGCTCGAATTCCGGCCCGGCGCCCGTGTATACACGGGTGTCGAGCTTGCCCTCCTTGAGTCTGGCTACGGCGCCGTTCAGCTCGAACACCGGGTCTGTGAAGGCCCGGCTCAGGCGTAGCGCAATCATCAGACTGAGAATGACACCACCCAGTATCAGAATCAGTGAGATCAGCAGGGCCTTGTAGGTTTCCTTTTCCGTGCGGACATGGGACATCTCCACCGCAACCCAGCCGAGGGGGTCACGAGCGCCGGACAGGCTCTGGCGAGCGCCCGGATCGAGCATGCTCTCGATCATCAGATCTTGCAGGAACACCGGCGTGACAAACCGGGTACTGCTTTCCCGGGTGATCCGGGTGGCCTTCTCCGCGGTCAGTTCGGCACTGCCGATGACGTTTGAACTGCCCGGCCCGGTGTGCAGCAGGCGTGCGCCGTCACTGCCAAAAAAGGTGATGGAACGGACGTCCTTTTCTTCCAGAAGGGCGTTGGAGAGGCTGCTGAGGAGGCTGCGGTTGGCGGTGAACAGGCCGTATTCGGCGCCGGCCGCCAACTGGCGTGAAAGGGACTCGCCCCGGTCCTTGAGCAGGCTTTCGATATTGTTGACCCAGCTGTAGGTAAAGAAAAGCCCCAGCATCAGAGTGGTCAGCAGGGTGGGAACCAGGGTTACCACCAGTACTTTCTTGCGAATGCCCCAACGTCGCATACGGTCTGTCCTGAAAAATGTGCCTTGGCCCCGGCTAACAACCCGGAACAACGTCCCTGTAAGAATAGATGATCTGCGGGCCGGTTACCGTGGTGTTGGTCCCGGCAGCATTCGAAAACCGTCGGGCGGATATAGCCACCGGTCATGGATATAGCGAGAACCTGTATTGGGCGACCGGTGCCTAAACGCGTATCATGCCAACCCTAAAGTGTACCACAGGGTTATCCTATGCATTTTCCCACAATCGAAGATTATGTTGGCCATACTCCGCTGGTTCGTTTGCAGCGCCTGCCTGGTGACACCAGCAATGTGATCCTGGCCAAACTCGAGGGTAACAACCCCGCGGGGTCGGTCAAGGACCGCCCGGCCATCAGTATGATTCAGGAAGCGGAGCGTCGCGGTGAGATCAGGCCCGGCGACACCCTGATCGAGGCCACCAGCGGTAACACCGGCATTGCCCTGGCCATGGCGGCGGCGATCAAGGGCTACCGCATGGTGCTGATTATGCCGGCCAATATGAGCGAGGAGCGGCGGGCCTCCATGCGCGCCTATGGGGCGGAAATCGTCACCGTGACCAGAGAGGAGGGTATGGAAACAGCCCGGGACCTGGCCCAGCGTATGGAATCTGAAGGCAAGGGCAAGGTGCTGGATCAGTTCAGCAACCAGGACAATCCGCTGGCGCACTATCGCACCACGGGGCCAGAGATCTGGGAGCAGACCGGGGGCCGGGTAACGCACTTTGTCAGTTCCATGGGCACCACGGGCACGATCATGGGGGTGTCCCGTTACCTGAAGGAGCGCAATCCGGACATCCGCATTGTCGGGCTGCAACCACGGGAAGGCGCGTCCATTCCCGGTATCCGGCGCTGGTCGGAGGCCTACCTGCCGAAAATTTACGATGCCACCCGGGTAGACACCGTGCTGGACATCGGTCAACAGGAAGCCGAGGACACGATGAGAGCCCTGGCGTCGGAAGAAGGCATTTTCTGTGGCGTTTCTTCCGGCGGTGCCATCGCGGGGGCCCTGAAACTGTCTGAGCAGGTTGAAAACGCCATCATCGTGGCCATTATCTGTGATCGTGGCGACCGCTATCTGTCGACCGGCGTATTCCCGGACGCCTGACCCCTGTTTCCAGGGCGTCTGGCCCCTTTACCGCAAGAGAAGAGTTTATGAGCAGACGACGCAGGAAGGTGCTTCCCAGGGAGCCCGTGCGCTGTGATGTGGAAACCCTGAGCCACGACGGCCGGGGCATCGCCCGCCAGGATGGCAAGACCCAGTTCGTTGACGGAGCGCTGCCAGGTGAAACGGTGATGGCCAAGGTGGTGTCGACTCGCAGCAAGTTTGATGAGCTGCGTACCCTCGAGGTTCTGACATCCGCGCCTGATCGCCAGAGCCCTCCCTGCGAGTTTGCGGATCTGTGCGGAGGCTGTAGCCTGCAGCACATGAGTGGAGACGCCCAGATCCGGTTCAAGGAAAACACCCTGCGTGAGCACTTTGCCCATTTCGGGGGCATTGAGCCCGAGACCTGGGTGGCCCCCATGCGGTCGGAAAGCGGCCTCGGCTACCGGCGCAAGGCGCGCCTGGGGGTTCGCTATGTTCCGGCACGGGAGTCGGTGCTGGTGGGGTTCCGGGAAAAGCGCAACAGTTTCCTGACCGACATAGACCGGTGCGTGGTGCTGGATCCGCGTATTGGCGAACGGATTCTTCCACTGCGCCAGTTGCTCCACGGCCTGGATGCCTACAACCGTATCCCGCAGGTTGAGGTTGCCTGTGGCGACGATGTGGCGGTGATGGTATTCCGCAACATGGATGATCTGAGTGACCGCGATCATCACAAGCTGGTGGCGTTCGGCCAGGCCCATGATTTGCATATTTACCTGCAGCCGAAGGGCCCGGATACCGTTCACCGGATCTGGCCAGAATCGGCCGGGCGGGATGACGAGCGGCTGAGTTACCGGCTCGACGAGTTCGATCTGACCCTGGCGTTCCACCCCATGGACTTCACCCAGGTGAATGCCGGTATCAACCGGGCCATGGTCCATCGGGCGGTTGAATGGCTTGATGTCCGGCCGGAAGAGCGGGTACTGGATCTGTTTTGCGGCCTGGGTAATTTCACCCTGCCGCTGGCGCGTAAAGGCGCGCGGGTGGTTGGTGTGGAAGGCGACGACGCCATGGTGATCCGGGGGCGGGAAAATGCGCGACTCAATGGCCTTGACAATGCCGAGTTCCACGGCGCTGACCTGCATGGAGATTTCACTGGTCAGTCCTGGGCGAAGCAGGGCTTTGACAAGATTCTGATTGATCCGCCGCGTTCGGGGGCTGAGGATATCTGCAAGTATCTGACGGCATTCGGGGCCCGGCGCATCGTGTATGTGTCCTGTAACCCGGCGACGCTGGCCCGGGACGCGGGGGTTCTGGCGCGCCATGGTTACCGGCTGGTGCGCGCAGGAGTAATGGATATGTTCCCCCATACCACTCACGTGGAATCCATGGCGCTGTTTGAGCGGGATTCCGACTGACAGGTACCGTGCGCAGTCAGGGATGGCTGCGGGAGCCACCAGGAAGAACAAGACCGATATGGTAAAAGTTCGCGAAGACTACGCAGTGACTGGCGACGGCCAGGTGGACATTGACGGCTGGGTTCGTCAGATCGGCTCCCAGACCTACCTGGAGGATACCCAACAATTCCGCCGGGCCTGTGAGAAGGCGGCCGAGATCGATCTCCAGGCGTTCCGGGAAGACCGGCTGTGGGCGCCGGGTTCAAGCAGTTTCCGGATTGGAATCGAGATGGCACAGGTGCTGGCGGAGCTTCGTCTTGACCAGGCCAGCCTGGTGGCCGCCATTCTGTACCGCGCGGTTCGGGAAGAACGGGTGGCCCTGGACAGCATTCGCAAGGAGTTTGGCGACGAGGTTGCCGGGCTGATCAATGGCGTGCAGCAAATGGCGGCGATTTCCTCCATCCACCATCCCCTGAAGGGCAATGTGCTGGGGCAGAGTGAAGGCCAACTGGATAACGTCCGCAAGATGCTGGTCACCATGATTGATGATGTCCGGGTGGCCCTGATCAAACTGGCGGAACGGACCTGCGCCATCCGGGCGGTCAAGAACGCACCGGGCGAGAAGCGGATGCGGGTGGCGCGGGAGGTTTTCGATATCTACGCCCCGCTGGCGCATCGCCTGGGCATCGGCCACATCAAGTGGGAGCTGGAGGATCTCTCGTTCCGGTACCTGCACGAGTCGGCCTACAAGAAAATTGCCAAACTGCTGGACGAAAAGCGGCTCGACCGGGAAGACTACATCAAACGGGTGATTGATACCCTGCAAACCGAGCTTAAGGCCTTTGGCATAGTCGGTGAGCTCTCCGGCCGGGCCAAACACATCTACAGTATCTGGCGAAAGATGCGCCGCAAGGGCATCGACTTTTCCCAGGTGTACGATGTGCGGGCGGTGCGCATCCTGGTGCCGGAAGTGCGGGACTGCTATGCCGCCCTGGGGATTGTGCATACCCTGTGGCGGCACATCCCCAATGAATTTGACGACTACATTGCCAACCCCAAGGAAAATGGCTATCAGTCGCTGCATACGGCGGTGATCGGGCCTGAGGGCAAGGTGATGGAGGTGCAGATTCGTACCCAGAAAATGCATGAAGAAGCGGAGTTGGGAGTCTGTGCCCACTGGCTCTACAAAGGCACGGACCGCGGCAACAAGTCCACCGGCTATGACGCCAAGATCAACTGGCTGCGGCAGGTGCTGGAATGGCAGGAAGAGCTGGGTGACCTGTCAGGGCTGGCGGACCACCTGAAATCCGACATTGCCTCCGACCGGGTTTATGTTTTCACTCCGGAAGGTCATGTCGTGGATTTGCCCCAGGGCGCGACACCGGTGGACTTTGCCTATCGTGTGCACACTGAAATCGGACACGCCTGTCGCGGTGCCCGGGTCAACAGTCGCATTGTGCCGCTGACCTACCCGCTGAAAACCGGCGACCAGGTGTCCATCCTGACGTCCAACAACCCGGCGCCCAGCCGGGACTGGCTCAACCCCAGCCTGGGTTACATCCAGACCTCACGGGCCCGGGCGAAAGTCACCCACTGGTTCAAGCAGCAGGACCGGGGGCGGAATGTTGTCGACGGCCGGGCCATTCTTGAAGATGAACTCCGGCGGCTATCGCTCTACGATAT
>CBIHLH010000022.1:0-34229 GCA_966210405.1 uncultured Marinobacter sp. | reverse complement strand
TGCTTCAAGACGATCCATGCTAAAAATCTCCAATGTTTAGAAAGACGCTAACGCCTGCAGCATGCGCGCCCATGGAGTGGAGCCGAAGGCGCAATGTAATGGGTGTCGCCGTGCCTGCAATTGTTAACCAATCCAAAAACCAAATCTAAATTTTCCTTTGCTCGAAGAGTTCGTCGAGCTCGGTTCGTTTTTCTTTGAGGAAGTTCTGAAACTCTGCCTCACTTAGCTGATCGCAATTATATTTCAGGTAGCTCATGCCGAAGTTCGGTGTCATTACAGTGAGTACCATACTCTGTCTATCTAATCTAAAGTCGAAATAATCCTCACGGCTATTTTTAAGGCCAAAGGAGATTTCGGTGCTGTTTTTTTGAACTTTTTGAACATCATAAATATACCCGACTCCAGCGGCATCTTGATCTTGAGAATCGACGAGATGACCGGCGGTAATATATTGATTGTTTTCATTATATTTGAATACAAAATACGAGTATCCAGTCACGGGATTTTTGAATTCCTCGGTGGACTTGCACGCAATAACCATGTGGTCCGCCAGTTTCTGCTTCAACTCCGCCTTCTTATCGTCAGCGCAACCGCTTAGAGCTACGATGGCACCGGCCAAGAAATACCCGAAAACAGTGAGCTTTTTTCCTTTGAGCACGAGCACCCAATCTCCTTTTCTCTGGTTAACAGCGATTGGATAGAGCGCTTCGCGATTGCGAAAATTTGACCGCTTTATGATTACGGCCTGTGAGAGCGCTTTCGCCCTATCCAAAAATTTATAAAACAACAGCTTAGCCCAGCAGGCACACCGGTGCCATGTAATCATTTGACATCTGTGATCTGCGCCACTAATAATACTGTATAAATATACAGTATTGGCAAGGAGCCACTTCAGATGCAAGGAAAGCAGCCCCGACTTCGGGATCAAGTTCGCGCCGTTATTCGGGTGAACCACTACAGCATCCGTACAGAAAAAACCTATTGGTACTGGATTCGCTATTTCATCCGGTTTCATAAGATGAAACATCCCCGGAACATGGGACCCAAAGAGGTGAATGAGTTTTTGACATGGCTGGCAGTGCATCGCAATGTGGCGGCAGCTACTCAGGCGCAGGCTTTGAATTCGCTGGTGTTTCTGTACAACAAGGTACTGAATCAGGAGCTGGGCGAAGTTGGGGAAATTGTGCGCTCCAAAAAACCTCGAAAGCTACCAGTGGTTCTGACTCATGAAGAGGCCATGCGCATCATCGACGAACTCAGCGAACCAAATAAGCTGATCGCTTCGTTGCTCTACGGTGCAGGGCTGCGGGTTACCGAAGCCTGCCGGCTGCGTATCAAAGACCTGGATTTCAATCAGCAGGTAATTACCGTGCGGGACGGCAAGGGGGCCAAAGACAGGACTACGCTGATGCCGGCGCCCTTGATCGGCGCCCTTCAGGACCACGTGGACACTCTCGCCAGGGCCTGGAAGCAGCAAAGTGAGGAGTTCCTGCACCCGGTCAGTCTTCCCTTCGCGCTCGCCAGGAAATACCCGAGGGCGGGTCGCTCGCTGGAGTGGCAGTGGCTCTTTTCCTCACCCACTCTCAGTACAGATAATCTGGGTAATGTGTCACGCCATCACCGCCATATCTCGTCTGTCCAACGAGCAGTCCGCAAAGCGGTTGACGATGCAGGTATTGGCAAGCGGGCCGGCTGCCATACGTTCAGGCATACGTTCGCTACCGAACTGCTCAAACGCGGCAACGACATCCGCACAGTTCAGGACCTGCTGGGCCATGCGGACTTGCGGACCACCCAAATCTATACCCATGTTCTTGGGCAGGGTTTTGCCGGCGTCCGAAGTCCGCTGGGTTAAACGTCAGTAAGCACTCACCACTCCAACTGTGCCCCGGTCTGATACTCAATCACCCGCGTCTCAAAGAAGTTCTTCTCCTTGCGCATGGTGGCCTGCTCATCCAGCCACGGCGATACGTTCTTCGCTCCGGGGAACGGCTCTTCCAGCCCCACCGTTCTGGCTCTTCGGTTGGCCACAAAGCGGAACTGTTCGCTGTGGTACTGGGCGGAGTATCCCAGGATCGGGTCCCGCAGGATGTAGTTGGCGTAGGCGGTTTCGGCAGCTTCGGATTCGTCCCACATGTCGCGGACGGCTTTGGGGTCGAGGGTGATGTTTTCCTCTTCGAGGATCTGGTTCACCACTTTCAGGCCAAAGGAGAAGTGCATGGCCTCGTCCCGCAGGATGTACTGCAGCTGTTCGCCGGTGCCACGCATCAGGCCGCGGCGCTGCAGGGCGAAGATGGGGCTGAAGCCGTTGTAGAACCAGGCGCCCTCGAACACCGCCGCGAAGAACAGGTAAGACATGATGAATTCCTGCAGGTCGTCCTTGTTGCGCAGGTTCAGGTCCGAGCGCATGGCGGCGTCCAGACGGCGGTTGGCCATCTGGATCTTGCCGTTGATGGCGGGCACCACGCGGTAGCGGTTGTAGATTTCGCTCTGGTCCAGGTTGAGGGTTTCGATGCAGTGCTGGTAGGCCCAGGTGTGCATGGCTTCTTCATACACCTGGCGGGCCTGGTAGATCTGCAGTTCCGGGGCGCTCATTTTTTCCATCACCGCCAGGCCGATGTTACGCATGGCCAGGATGTCGGAGGTGGTCAGGTACGCCAGCACGTTTTCGTACACGTGCTTTTCCGGGGCGGTCAGGCGATGGTGGTAGTCGTGGACGTCCTGGGCCATGTTCACGTCCAGCGGGGTCCAGTGGTTTTTGTTGGCGTTCATGAAGTACTCCCAGGCCCAGGGGTACTTGAACGGCGCCAGTTGGTTGATGTCGGTTTCGCCGTTGATCACGCGTTTGTCGTCAACATTGACCGGGGCCGGGCCTTCGGGTGTCGCCGGTTTGGTTGCAGTGTTTGGTTCGTCGTCCCAGTTGAGCATGGAGGTATCCTCTTAAAATTTGTTGGCCACGGAGTCCGCGGATTCCGTGGCTAAAAAAGTTTTACTACTGACAGGCCTCGCAATCCGGGTCATCTATGCTGCACACCTGCGGCTGCGGCGCGGCGACCGGGGCGCTTTTCTCGGCACCGGTGGCGCCCAGCGAGCGCAGGTAGTAGGTGGTTTTCAGGCCACGTTCCCAGGCCAGTTGGTACAGAGCGTCCAGTTTCTTGCCACTGGGTTCGGCCATGTACAGGTTCAGGCTCTGGGCCTGGTCGAGCCATTTCTGGCGTCGGGAGGCGGCTTCCACCAGCCATCGGGGGTCAATCTCAAACGCCGTGGCGTAGCGGGCTTTCAGTTTGGCCGGAATGCGGTCGATCTTCTGCACGCTGCCATCGAAGTATTTGAGGTCGTTAACCATCACGTTGTCCCACAACCCTTCCGCTTTGAGATCCCGTACCAGCGAGGGGTTCACCACGGTGAATTCACCGGAGAGGTTCGATTTCACGAACAGGTTCTGGTACGCCGGTTCGATGGACTGGGACACGCCCACAATGTTGGAGATGGTCGCGGTAGGTGCAATGGCCATCACATTGCTGTTGCGCATGCCGTTCTTCGCGATCAATTCGCGCACCGGTGTCCAGTCCAGCCGGGCACTGGTGTTGACGGACAGGTCCCCGTCCCGGCGGGCTTCCTTCAGCAGGTTGATGGAGTCGATGGGCAGGGTGCCTTGCTGCCAGAGCGACCCCTCGTAGCTTTCATAGGCGCCGCGCTCGCCGGCCAGGGTGGTCGACGCACGAATGGCGAAGTAGCTGAGCTGCTCCATGGCAACATCCGCAAACTCAACCGCTTCCGGGCTGGAATACGGCAGGCCCAGCTGGTAGAGCGCATCCTGAAAGCCCATCAGGCCCAGGCCCACGGGGCGGTGCTTCAGGTTGGAGTTCCGGGCCTGGGGCACGGCGTAGTAATTGATGTCGATCACGTTATCGAGCATGCGCACGGCGATGGTCACGGTGCGCTCCAGGCGCTGTACGTCCAGTTCACCATCGCGGATATGGGCGGCCAGGTTCACCGAGCCCAGGTTACACACGGCGATTTCGTCGGCGCTGGTGTTCAGGGTAATTTCGGTACACAGATTGGAGCTGTGCACCACGCCCCGGTGCTGCTGCGGTGAGCGCAGGTTGCAGGGATCCTTGAAGGTGATCCAGGGGTGGCCGGTTTCAAACAGCACAGTGAGCATCTTGCGCCAGAGTTGTTTGGCGGGAATTTTCTTGAACAGCTTGATCTTGCCCTGCTCCGCCAGTGCTTCGTAGTGCTCGTAACGCTCGCGGAATTCGTTTCCGTAGAGGTCGTGCAGGTCGGGCGCGTCGCTGGGGGAAAACAGGGTCCAGTCCCGGTCTTCGCGCATGCGCTCGATGAGCAAGTCCGGCACCCAGTTGGCGGTGTTCATGTCGTGGGTGCGGCGGCGTTCGTCGCCGGTGTTCTTGCGCAGCTCCAGGAATTCCTCGATGTCCAGGTGCCAGCTTTCCAGGTAGGCGCACACCGCGCCCTTGCGCTTGCCACCCTGGTTGACCGCCACGGCGGTATCGTTGACCACTTTCAGGAACGACACCACGCCCTGGCTCTGGCCGTTGGTGCCCTTGATGTGGGAGCCCAGTGCCCGCACCGGGGTCCAGTCGTTGCCCAGGCCGCCGGCCCATTTGGAGAGCATGGCGTTATCGCGGATGGCGCCGTAGATGCCTTCGAGGTCGTCGCCGACGGTGGTCAGGTAACAGGACGAGAGCTGGGAATGGCGGGTGCCGCTGTTGAACAGCGTCGGGGTGCTGGCCATGTAATCAAAGCTGGACAGCAGGTTGTAGAATTCGATAGCCCGCTCGTTCGGCTCATCTTCCCGCAACGCCAGGCCCATGGCCACGCGCATGAAGAACACCTGGGGCAGCTCCAGGCGGGCGCCGTTCCAGTGCAGGAAATAACGGTCGTACAGCGTCTGCAGGCCAAGGAAGCCGAACTGCTGATCCTGTTCCGGCTTGATGGCCGCGCCCAGGCGTTCCAGATCGAAGGCGGCCAGGGCCTCGTCCAGCAGCTCATACCGGATACCAGCCTTGATAAAGGCACTCAGGGCCTGGGGGTACACCTCTGCCAGCGGCAGGTGCAACGGCAGGTCCAGGACGGTGGCGTTTTCCAGGCGCAACTGTTCGAGCAACAGGCGCGCGGTCACGGCGCTGTAGTCGGGCTCCCGTTCAATGCGGCCCCGGGCGGTCATCACCAGTGCCGACAGCACGTCTTCCTCGGCGATGCCGTCGTAGAGGTTGGTCAGGGCATCGTCCACCAGCGAGTCGCCGTCAATGCCCTCCAGCCCGGCGGCGGCCTGCTCCACCTGCAGCCTCATCAGGCCCAGGTCCAGGGGGGCGGTTTCGCCGCTGGCTTTTTTCACGGTCAGGTGCGGGTGGGCTTCTACGGGCTCATCGATGGCCCGCTGGCGGGCGTGTTCTTCCCGGTACAGCACATAGGCCCGGGCGACTTTCTGTTCCTCGGCCCGCATCAGGGCCAATTCCACCTGGTCCTGGATGTCTTCGATATGCACCTTGCCGCCGGCTTTCAGGCGCCGGCTGATGGCCTGCGTCACCTGTTCGGTAACCCGGTGCACGGCATCGTTGATGCGGGCGGAACCGGCGGCGCTGTCGCCTTCCACGGCCAGGAACGCCTTGGTAACGGCGACACTGATCTTGGATGGATCAAAGCCAACCAGGGTGCCATTGCGTTTGATGACCTGGAGGGATTCGGTTTGGGGCTGTGAGGGAGGCTGGGCTTCAGCCAGGGCAGAGGCAGAGGCAGACATGGGGCTTCTCCTGTAAACGCGCTGGTGGTGCACGCTTCGCGTTTACAGGAGATGTTCCGGCCACGGAATCCATGGAAGGACACAGAATAAAGACCTTTGTTATCTTTTCTTTCCGTGTCCTTCCATGGATTCCGTGGCAAAAAGAATCCTCACCTGCTCACCTTATAAACGCGAAGGTGCAGTTATTCCCTGGCAGGTCTTCGGACTCAGGGGCGTGGATCCTTCGATCCGGCCTTGCGTGGCGACTTCCCGGCTTACGCCAGTGTCCTGATGCCACGCTCGTTCCCCAATACCGCTGCGCGTCAGTTCCGGAGTCTCACCGGATTCCCTATATTGCCCGTATTGAGCAAAATAAACACAACATATAGTGTATAACCAAGGATGTTGACACTATAAGCCTAATTGTCCGATGGAACAACCCGGGCGTTAATTACCACCGGCCACCTTGACACGCCAGGCGGATTCGGGCGAAGTACAAGCTCCTGATTTGCCGCAGCCTCCGGACCGGGGCGCGCATCCGGGCACGGGTTCCGCGATGGGTCGCCGTGCTCTTTGTCGATACGGGGATTCCATTCCAGATGCCGGTTATCCAAAAACTGCGCAAGCTGATCACCAGCTACCTGACCGAACTTTCCGGCTACAGCCTGGTGGCGATGCTCCTGGGTTATGTCATCCTGTCCTGGATCGGGCTCAGAATGGCCGGTGAAAGCAGTCTGATCGAGCCGGGCCAGTTCTTTTACTGGCTGGCCGTCACCGCCTCCACCGTCGGTTACGGTGATTTCTCGCCATCCACCACGGCGGGGCGCGTCTGGACCGCTGGCTTTATCATTCCCGCAGGCCTGAGCCTGTTCGCAATCACCATCGGCCGCATCGGCGCATTCGCGGTGCACCACTGGCAGAAAGGAGTCAAAGGCTTGAAGGATTTCCAGACACTGACCGGCCACATCGTGGTTATCGGATGGAACGGGTCCCGCACCCTGCACCTGCTTGAGCTCCTGCTGAAAGAACAATCCCTGAGCAGGTCCCGCCGGAGGATTGTCCTGGCCGGGAACAACCCCGAAGAAAACCCCATGCCAGAACAGATCGATTTTGTCCGGCTGAAGCAGTACACCGACGAACTGGAACTGAACCGCACCGGGCTGAAGCAGGCCAGCTGTATCATCATCGACACCCCGGAAGACGATGTGACGCTGACCTGTGCCCTGCTGTGTTACCAGCTCAATTCGACGGCGCACATGATCGCCTACTTCAACAATGAGCGCCTGAGTCAGTTGCTCACCCACCATTGCCCGACAGTTGAGTGCACCCCGTCCGTGGCCGTGGAAATGCTGGCCAAAGCGGCGGCCGACCCGGGCTCCAGCGCCCTGCACCATGATCTTCTGAGCGTGGCCGGCGGCATGACCCAGTTTTCCCTGACGGTTCCTGAAAACACCGCCGACTACACCGTCGGCGATCTGCTGCGTCCCTTCAAGGCGCACTTTGATGCGTTGATCATTGGCGTTCAGCCCCGGGCCGCCAGGGTGATCGAGATCAATCCCGCCGTCGATTATCCGGTTCAGGCCGGCGCGAGAATTTACTACATTGCCGATCGGCGCATCCATGTGTCGGAATGGGCAACCCTGACTGACGTGAGAGAATGATGATGCGACTCATACCACTGGCGTTTCTGGTTCTGGCCTCACTTCCATCCTTTGCCGAGTCTGTGGCAACCATCCAGCCGTTTTCGACCATGTCGACCCTGAAGGACGGCTGGGAGCCCCTGGAATTTCCCAATATCGACCAGCACACCCGGTATGAACTGGTCACGGAGCACGGCACCCAGGTGGTGAAAGCGACAACGGAGGGCGGCGCCTCCGGTCTGATTGCCCGGTTGACGCTGGATCCGGGCGAGAAGTTGATGCTTCGGTGGCGCTGGAAGGTCTCGAACGTGTTCGAACGCGGCGATGCCCGAAAAAAGTCCGGCGATGACTACCCGGCCCGAATATACGTGGCGTTCAAGTTTCAGCCGGAAGAGGCGGGGTTCTTCGAGCGGGCCAAACGCAAAACGGTGGAACTGCTGTTCGGGGAATCGCTACCCGGCAATGCCCTGAACTACATCTGGGCCAACACTCTGCCCAAGGGGGAGTTTGTGGCCAATCCTTACACCGACAAAACCGTGATGGTCGCGGTGAATTCCGGCCAGCAACAGGTGGGCGAATGGGTAACGGTGGAGCGGGATATTGTCGCGGATTACCGCAAGGCCTTTGGCGAAGCACCGCCGCCACTGGCGGGCATTGCCATCATGTCGGATTCCGACAACACCGGCGAGCAGGCCACAGCCTGGTACGGCGATATCACCCTGTCACCATGAGTCGGCCGGTTAGCGGTACGGCTCCGGTAAGCCGGGCACCACATAGCCGGTGTCCAGAGCCCGTACCGGCCGCACCGTACCCGCCTCGACCAGCCGCAGGTAAGCGTCATCAAACTCGTCGCGCAACAGCGCCGCCCGGGGATTAGCCAGGGAAAACAGCCAGGCCGCATCACGACGACGGATATCGGAAACCCGCACGTGCTGATCTGACGGCTCGGTCAGGATGGCCTCCACCGGCTCCCGATAATCCAGCAGGTAATCACCCCGTTTGCGCTTGAGCATGTTGATGGCAGACCGGTGATTGGGCGCTTCGGTCACCGTCATCCCACGCTGCGCTTCCAGCCAGTAGATCAGCCCGCCATAGGTGTAGCCGGCAATAACTATGACGGTTCTGTTGGCCAATTGATCAAAGTGCGCCAGGGGCGGGGTGCCTTCCAGATACCACGCACTGAGTTGAACGGCATATGGGCTCACCCAGCTCTCCAGCACCTCACCGTCCAGCATAGGGATGCCTGAGATGCCCGGCCAGACATCCACAGTGCCGTTTGACAGGTACAGGTAAAGCCGGCTGACCGGGAGCTGAATGAACTCGGGCCGGTAACCCGCTTCTTCCACCACCAGCCGGGTCAGCTCAATGAACCGCCCCGCCGCTTCACCATTGGCATCGCGGTATTCCATCGGCGGGAATTCAGCGTAGGCAACCCGGAGAACCTCAGGGGCATCACGGGCCTGGCTTAATGATGAGAACACCGCTGCAATTCCGGCAAGACAGACAGCGGCAAAATAACGACCTTTCTGAATACAACGCATGAACCGGGTTCTTGTTGCTCTGTTTCTCTCAGAGATTACCAGACCTGAGCAAATCTGCACGGATCCTGCGCGCAAAAAAAGGATCACGGCGTCAGATATAGTTGACCACCATGTACAGACCCACGCCTCCCATCACCAGCGTGTACGGGAGCGCCATAATCACCATACGCCCATAGGACAGCCGTACCAGCGGGGCAATGGCGGATGTCAGCAGGAACAGGAACGCGGCCTGGCCATTCGGAGTAGCCACGCTGGGCAGATTGGTGCCGGTATTGATGGCCACCGCCAGATCCTGGAAATGCTCATAACTGATGCTGCCCGCATCCAGGGCCTGCTTGACTTCACTGATGTACACCGTTGCCACGAACACATTGTCGCTGATCATAGAGAGAATGCCGTTGGCAATGAAAAACATGCCGGGTTGCTGGCTCACCGGCAGCGAGAGCACGTAATCAATGATGGGTTTGAACAGGTGCTGTTCGTGGATAACCGCCACCACGGCAAAGAACACCACCAGCAGGGAGGTAAACGGCAGGGATTCCTGGAACGCCTTGCCGATCTGGTGCTCATCGGTGATGCCGGTGAACGAGGTAATCAGGATAATCACCAGCAGGCCGATCAGCCCCACCTCGGCCAGGTGGAAGGCGAGCCCCACCACCAAGATCACGGCGGCGATGGCCTGAACCCACAAGGCCGCCTGGTCTGCCTTGGTCCGCTTGGCGCGCTCGTTGTCGGCAAACTCTTCCAGCACCCGACGCACCGGCCTGGGCAGCCGCCCGCCGTAACCAAACCAGCGCAGCTTCTCCAGGGCCCAGCAGGTCACCAGCCCGGCCCCCAGCACGGGCAGGCTCACCGGCGCCATGTGCAGGAAGAAGCTCGCAAAATCCCAGCCCACCACTTTCGCGATCAACAGATTCTGGGGTTCACCCACCATGGTGGCCACGCCTCCCAGGGCGGTGCCAATGGCACCGTGCATCAGCAGGCTGCGCAGAAAGGCCTGAAAATTGACCAGATCTTCCCGGTGCAGCTCGATCACCTCGTCATCACTGCCGGCGTTGTGATCAGCGTGCTGATACCCCTTGCCGGAGGCCACCTTGTGGTACACCGAATAGAAACCCACGGCGACGGAGATAATGACGGCGGTGACGGTGAGGGCATCCAGAAACGCGGAGAGCAGGGCCGCTGCGGCGCAGAACAACAGCGACAGCGCCGATTTCGAGCGCACCCCTACCAGAATCTGGGTGAAGGTCACCAGCAACAGCTCCTTCATGAAATAAATACCGGCCACCATGAACATCAACAGCAGGATCACCGGGAAGTTGGTCAGCACCTCCAGATACACCGCATCCGGTGACGTCAGGCCAATCAATAACGCCTCCACCGCCAGCAGGCCGCCAGGCAGAAGCGGATAGCATTTAAGGGCCATAGCCAGGGTAAAGATGAATTCCGCAATCAGCAGCCAGCCAGCTGCGCCAGCCCCCAGCACATACATGACGATCGGGTTGGCAATCAGAAACAGCAAGATCACCTGCTTGTACCAGACGGGTGCCTTGCCGAGGAAATTGTGGGTAAAGCCTGAAATGACGGTCGTTGGCATTGCGGACATCTTCTGAAAACGGGTTATTGGTATTGTGTGGCAGACGGCCCGCATCTTCCTTGATATTTATGTACCGGGGTATGGGTCGAAGGTACGTTTTCGGTCCATATTTGGTATTAATAACAACAAAATGTCGGAAAATCTAAGTATAGACAGAATTTTTACGTAATACTACTTAATTTTTATAAAAAGGGCGACCGCATTGTAACCGATTCCTCACGCCGCGTACCGCCTACTCCTTGCAAGCCAGTTTTTCCCATCCCGCCACCTCCTCATTTATAGCAACATATTGACATATTATTTTGAAAAGGCGTATCTTGAATCTGATCAATCAACGACCTGTATCTGCAGTCAGGCCCCGAACAACAAACCGGACACAACAGGTGAATCAGATGGAAACAGGCATCACTCTCAACCCGGAACGCCGTGCCGCCATGGTGGAAAGCGGCGCCTGGAACGACAAGCTCCTTACCGACTACCTCGATCAGGCCGTGGCCACTACTCCGGACCGGGAGGCCATCGTCGGTTATCAGGTCACCGGCGATACCCGCACCGCGCTGACCTATCGGGAACTCAATAACACCGTTACCCGCATGGCGGCCGGGTTGGCGGGCCTGGGCATCGGCAAAGGCGATGTGGTGGCGTGCCAGTTGCCGAACTGGTGGCAGACCACCGCCTTGCACCTGGCCTGCCTGCGCATCGGCGCCATTCTGAACCCGCTGATGCCCATCTTCCGGGAGCGGGAGCTACGCTTCATGCTCAAGCATGGGGAGGCCAGACTGCTGGTGATTCCCAAGGTGTTCCGCGGCTTTGACTACGAGGCCATGATAGACAGCATCAAGGCCGACCTGCCCGATCTGGACACGCTTCTCGTGATCGGCGGCAGCGGTGAGCGCAGCTTCGAAGAGCGCCTGCTGGCCAGGGCCTGGGAACAGGAGCAGGATACCGACACCCTGTTCCGGGAACGGCAACTAACCGGCGATGATGTCATCCAGATTCTCTACACCTCCGGCACCACCGGCGAACCCAAGGGCGTGATGCATACCTCCAACACCCTGTTTTCCAACGTTCGCCCCTATGCCGACCGGCTGCACCTGACCTCGGAAGACAACGTGCTGATGGCCTCGCCCCTGGCCCACCAGACCGGTTTTCTGTACGGCATCATGATGCCCGTTTACCTCGGCACCACGGCCATCCTCCAGGACATCTGGGATGCCGGCTTCGTGTGCAAGGTCATTGCCGCCGAGAAGCCCGCGTTCACAATGGCAGCCACACCCTTCCTGGCGGACCTGGTCAAGACGGCACCCAGTCACGAAGGGGAACTGGATTCGCTACGCACCTTTGTCTCCGCCGGCGCCCCGATTCCGACAGCCGTTGTGGAGCAAGCCAGCAAGGTGCTGAACGCGAAGATCGTCTCGGCCTGGGGCATGACTGAAAACGGCGCCGTCACCATGACCTGCCCCGAAGATCCATCGGAGCGGGCCAGCCAGTCTGATGGCAAGGTGCTGCCCTACATGGACATCCGGATCACCGATTTTCAGGGCCATACACTTCCTGCGGGTGAGGAAGGAAACCTGCTGGTGCGCGGTGCCAGCCAGTTCATAGGCTACCTGAAACGGCCCGAACTCCATGGCACCGATAAAGAGGGCTGGTTCAGCACCGGCGACCTCGCCCGCATGGACAAGGACGGCTACATCCGCATTACCGGTCGCACCAAGGACGTGGTGATCCGCGGCGGCGAAAACATTCCCGTGGTGGAGGTGGAGAACCTGCTCTACAAGTTCCCCGGCATTGTCGACGTCGCACTGGTGGGCTGCCCGGATGACCGCCTCGGTGAGCGGCTGTGCGCCTACGTCACCCTCGACGACAACGCCATCGAGCTGACCCTGGACGCGGTCAAGGCCTATCTTACCGAACAGCAGCTGTCCCGGAACTACCTGCCGGAATACCTGGAAGTGATCGAGGCCATGCCCCGCACCGCCTCCGGCAAGATCCAGAAATTCAAACTGCGTGAGCAGGCGAAGAACCTGCGCCTGGACCCCGCCAAACGCAGCTAATCCATTGACTGAAAGTAACAGGAGGAACGCATCATGAGAGGCCTTAACGGAAAAACCGTCATTGTTACCGGCGGCGGCGGCGGCATCGGCCGTGCCGTCTGCCTGCGCTTTGCCGAAGAAGGCAGCCTGGTGGCCGTGTTGGATCGTGACGAAGCCGCCGCCCGGGGCACGGCGGACCGGATCACCGACGCCGGTGGCACGGCCCGCGCTTATGCGGCGGACATCACCGATTACGCCGCGATTACTGACACCGTGGCGGCCATCGAAAGCGATCTGGGCGTGCCCACGGTGCTGGTGAACAACGCCGGCTTCGACCGCTTTATGCCATTCCTGAAAACCGAGCCCAAACTCTGGGACCAGCTGATCGCCGTCAATCTCACCGGCGCCCTCAACATGCACCACGTGGTGTTGCCGAAAATGATCGCCGCCGGCGGCGGCAAGGTCATCAACGTCGCTTCCGACGCCGCCCGGGTCGGCTCCTCCGGTGAATCCGTCTATGCCGCCTGCAAGGCCGGCCTGGTGGGTTTCAGCAAAACCGTGGCGCGGGAGCTGGCCACCAAACACATTTGCCTGAACGTGGTCTGCCCCGGGCCCACCGACACTGCTCTGCTCAAGGGCGTGGCGGAAACCGCGCCGAACCCGGAAAAACTGCTGGAAGCCTTCCGCAATGCCGTACCCATGAAGCGCCTGGCCCAGCCGGACGACTACCCCGGCATCATCACCCTGCTCGCCAGTGACGACGCCAACTTCATTACGGGCCAGGTGATCAGCGTATCCGGCGGCCTGACCATGGCCGGCTAAACCACGAATCAGTCACACGGAGAACACACCATGAACTACGAAGATATCCTGTACGACGAAACCAACGGTGTTGCCACCATCACCATCAACCGCCCGGATCGCTACAACGCCTTCCGTGGCCAGACCTGCATGGAACTGCTGGACGCCTTCCACCGCGCCGGCTGGAACAAGGACATCGGCGTGATCGTGTTCACCGGCGCCGGCGAAAAAGCCTTCTGCACCGGCGGTGACCAGGGCGCCCACGATGGCCAGTACGACGGCCGCGGTCTGATCGGCCTGCCGGTGGAAGAGCTACAACGGGTGATTCGCGAAGTGCCCAAGCCGGTCATCGCCCGGGTCAACGGCTTTGCCATCGGCGGCGGCCATGTGCTGCACGTGATCTGTGATCTGAGCATTGCCTCGGAAACCGCCGTTTTCGGGCAGGTAGGCCCGAAAGTGGGCTCCGTGGACCCCGGCTTCGGCACCGCCTACCTGGCACGGGTGGTGGGAGAAAAACGGGCCCGGGAAATCTGGTACCTGTGCCGGAAATATTCCGCCCGGCAGGCGCTGGACTGGGGCCTGGTCAACGCCGTGGTGCCCCCGGAGCAGCTGGACGAGGAAGTGCGCAAGTGGTGCGATGAAATCCTCGAGAAGAGCCCCACCGCGCTGACCATTGCCAAGCGCTCCTTCAACGCCGACAGCGACAACATCGCCGGCATCGGTGCCCTCGGCATGCAGGCCCTGAGCCTCTACTACGACACCGACGAATCCAAAGAGGGCGTGAAGGCCTTCAAGGAAAAGCGCAAGCCGGAGTTTCGGAAATTCTACAAGTAAGCAGACCGACCCGGTGGCCTCGGGCCACCGGGTCACAGACAGCGCCCGGAGAACACCATGAATTTCGGATTTAATGACGAACAGAACGCCATCCGCGACGTCGTGGCCCGGTTCAGCGCCGAGGTACTGGCTCCGGGCTACCGCCAGCGGGATAAGGAAGGCGTCATCGAAAAAGAGGTCATCCGTCAGCTTGGCGAGATGGGCCTGCTCGGGGGTGAACTGCCGGAGGCGTTCGGCGGCAGCGGCATGGACTGTGTCACCAGCGGCCTGATCATTGAGGAAATCTCAAAAGGGGATTTCAACGTGGGCTACATTCCGCTGCTAGCCTCCCTGAACGGCCAGATCATCGCCAGCCATGCCGCGCCGGATCTGGCAAAGGAATGGCTGCACGGCATGACCTCCGGCCAGAAAGTGGCCTGCATTGCCCTGACCGAGCCCCATGGTGGTTCCGACGCCGCCAACCTGCGCCTGAAGGCGGAGCACCAGGGCGATGTCTACGTGCTCAACGGCGAGAAGACCTCCATCTCCATGGCGGACCAGGCCGATGTCGCCGTGGTGTTCGCCCGAACCGGCACGGTGGAACAACGGGCCTCGGGCATCAGCGCCTTCCTGGTGCCCATGGACAGCCCGGGCATCACCACCACCCGCTTCGAAGACAACGGCCAGCGCGCCATCGGCCGCGGCTCCATCTTCTTTGATAACGTGGCCGTGCCCGCCCGCAACAGGATGGGCGACGAGGGCAAAGGCTTCAAACAGGTGATGCAGGGCTTTGACTACAGCCGCGCCCTGATCGGCCTGCAATGCCTGGCGGTGGCCCAGCAATCCCTGGATGAAACCTGGCAGTGGCTGACCGAGCGTACCGCCTTCGGTCAGCACCTGTCGGCCTTCCAGGGCCTGACTCACCCCCTGGCGGAATACCAGACCTACGTTCATGCCGCCCGCCTGCAGTGCTACCATGCGCTCTGGCTGAAGGACAACAACCTGCCCCACAACGCGGAAGCGGCAATGAACAAATGGTGGGGGCCAAAACTGGCGTTCGATGTGGTCAAGCAGTGTCTGCTGGCCCACGGCCACACCGGTTACGGCGAGGACCTGCCCTTTGCCCAGCGCCTGCGGGATGTGATGGGTCTGCAAATCGGTGACGGCACCGCGCAGATCATGAAGAACATCGTCGCCCGTGAGTACCTACCGACGTGATGCGCACCCCGTCCTCCGCGATTCGGGGTGCTGAAACAGGAGCACAGATGATCGTCAACGAATCCGGAGGCATTCCCAACCGCCTGTTCTTCCGCCTGTTCCAGACTGGCAACATCCTGCAGCGCCAGGTCCAGAACGAAATGGGCATCAGCGCTGTGCAATGGGCGGTGCTGGGGGCGCTGTCGCGGGAAGGCTTCGAGGACGGCACCTCGTTCAACCAGCTCAAGGAATACCTGCACGTCAGCCGGCAGAACCTGGACGGTGTGCTCAAGCGCATGGAGCGGGACGGCCACGTGGTTCGCGTACCCGACCCCAGCGACGGCCGGGCCCGGCTGGTAAAACTGACCGACAGCGGTCGGGTGTTCTGGAACAACCTGCAGGGCACGATTGCGGAATTCTATCAGCAGGCCCTGCAGAGCATGAGTTTTGACGACGGGGTCAGCCTGCTGCACCTACTGAAAAAACTGCAGCAGGACATGGCCGCCATATCCCTGACCTCCGCGCCAGCGGATCAGAACCGGTAGGACACCGACGCCGTCACGTTGCGCTCGGCTCCGAAGTAACAGAACTCCAGGCTGTTGTAGCAGGACGCCACGTATTCCTTGTCCAGCAGGTTGTTTACGTTCAGTTGTGTACTCACGCCCGGCAGGCCCAGTTTGCCCAGATCGTACCCCAGCGCAAGATCCACCAGGGTGTAATCCGGCACCTGGCGGGTATTGGCGTCGTCAGCGTAGATATCCGCCACGTAACGCACACCCAGGCCAGCGTTGGCGCCATCCAGCAGGCCGTTGCGGAAACGGTAGCCGGTCCACAACGTCAGTTGGTGCTTCGGTACCTGGCTGGCGGTGTTGCCCTGCCGGTAGGCTTTCGATTGTTCAAAAGTGACGTCGGTATAGGCGTAACCCAGTTGCACGTTCAGGCTCTCCGTCAGCTGTGAGTTGGCCTCCAGTTCCACTCCCTGGGACTGAATCTCACCAATGGCCCGATAAAAGCTCTCCTGAGGCAGTTTGGTGGCCAGGTTTTCCTGGTTGATACGGAACAGCGACAGGGTGTACTGATCCCGGGTGCCCGCCGGCTGGTACTTCAGGCCGGTCTCGATCTGCTCGCCCTCACTGGGTTCCAGCAGGTCGCCGTTGGCGTCGGTGTAGGCACTCGGAGAAAACGACGTGGAGTAGGACAGGTAGGGCGCCACACCGTTATCGAACAGGTACAGCAAGCCCGCGCGGCCGCTGAACTGGGTTTCGTCCAGTTCCGCCACGGCCGAGGACTGCCGGTCCGTGTTGCGGATGTCCACCCAGTCCTGCCGGCCGCCCAGGGTCAACCGCCAGCCCCTCAGCGCCAGCTGATCCTGCAGGTACAACCCAAGCTGTTTCTGTTCGCGCAGGTTACGAACCGGCGGATACAACGCCGTCGGCTCCGCCCCGTATTGGGGGTTGAAGGCGTCGATGGGCGGAAACGCCCCCGAGGGCCAGACCACGTCGTTTTCCCGTTGCTGGTAGTCCAGGCCCAGCAGCACGGTATGATCCACCGCGCCGGTGGCCAGCTCCGCCTGCACCTGGTTGTCGATGGTGATCGCCTCCAGATCCTCGTCGCCGGCGGAATAGTAACGATTCAATTCGGTGGCGGAGGCCCAGCCGTAGGCATAGACCTGTTTCAGCTGGACATCGGATTCCAGATAACGGACCTTTTGGCGGGCGCGCCAGGCGCTGTTGATCCGGTGCTCCAGATCGTAGCCGACCAGGGTCAGGTCACGCCGGAACAGGTCGTAATCCGGCTCTCCCTCGAAGAAGGTGTTGTCGATGGTCTGGCCGTTACGGGGCACCACCGTACCCTCGTAGGGTAAGCCGCTGTGGTAGCCGCCCTCCGGGTCCCGCTGCAGGTAAGCCAGCAGGGTCAGGCTGGTGTCGTCGGTGATGTCCCAGGTCAGGGACGGGGCGATGGCCCGGCGCTCTTCCTCAACGAAATCCTGCTGGGCATCCGCGGCGGACGCGATACCGGTCAGCCGGTAGGCCACCCGGCGCCCGTCATCCAGCGGCCCGGTGACGTCGAAGGCCAGACTGCGCTGGGCGTTGTTACCCAGGGTTACCCGCACCTCGCCCTGTTTCTCGAATTCCGGCCGCTTGCTGGTCAGGGCCACAATGCCACCGGGGGAGCCCTGGCCGTACAGCACCGAGGTCGGTCCCTTGACGATTTCAATACGCTCCAGAAACCAGGGGTCGATAGCAAACGAGCTGTAGGAGCCGCCATCACTCATCACCCGGAGGCCATCCAGGTAGGTGTTATTGATGCTGCCATCGGAGAACCCGCGCAGGATCAGGTAGTCATAACGGTTGGAGGCACCCACCTGATTGGTGCTCACCCCAGGCGTGTAGTTCGCGGCCCGCTGTACCGTGCGGGCGCCTTTCTCCTGCCAGTCCTCGTTATCGATTACCGACACCGATTGCGGAGTCTCCATAATCGGGGTTTCGGTTTTGGTGGCGCCCCGGGTGGCCGTAACGGACAGGGCCTCCAGCACCGGAGTCTCGCTCTGGGCTGACGCCAGGGAACTGTGGGTAATACCGGCCATTGATAGCACGACTGCCAGGGACAATCGGGAAGGTTGGAACATCACACGCGCCTCTCAGGGAATACCAAGTCGTTCAGGGAACACTAATTCGTTAATGCGAATTATTCGCTTTTAGATCCATGAATTGGTATGCGCAGTGACAGAAAACGTTTGCGCACCGACAAGCCTGACGCTACTCAGGTCAGGTTTCCAGGCGACACTCCGAAATGGCGACGAAAGGCGGTGGCGAAGTTGGTGGCGTGCCGGTAGCCCGACCGGTGGGCGGCCTGCTGGACGGAGTGCCCCTGCTCCAGGTAACGCCGGGCCAGCGCCATCCGGCAGGCACGCTGATAGCCAAACACCGAGACACCATAGATCGCCCGGAATTTGGCCCGCAGACTGCTGGGGCTCATGGCGGCCCGCCGGGCCAGTTGTGCCAGGGTGTAGTCCTCGGCGGGGTTGAACTCCAGCAGTTGCCGTACCGATTCCAGCCGTTGTTGCTGGCCGGATGGCAGGGATCTGCGGCGGGTTTTCGGCACCGTGCCCTGGGGCACCCCATAGCCTGCCAGTTGCAGGGCCAACCCTTCCAGTACCAGGGTTTTCTGGCCCTCGGGCACGGTGGCCGCCAACCCCTGCTGCAGGGCCGCAACCAGCTCGCCCGGCGGTTGCCACAACCAGACCGGCTGCTCAATGGCCGCCAGCAGCGCTGTCAGTATCGGGTGTTCGGCCCGATTCAGGGCCGGGCCGGCCGGGTCGAAGGCCAGGGTCACGGTTTTCAGGTGCTGGCCGGCGGGCTGGACAACATTCAGCGCGTATTCCGGACGCAACTGGAGACTGACGGCGGTGCCGGCGCCGAGTTCACGATGAACTGCCCCAACCGACAGCCGGATACTGCCTGCCAGAACGATCACGATCAGCAGGGGCGAGTGCCCCAGAGAAATGGATTCGTAACTCTGGAAAACCTCGAGGTCAGAACGGGTAAACCGGAACCCCGATGGCAGGGCCGTTTCGGCAATCCGGCCCCGGGCCACCGGGGCGTCGGTCACCCCCGGCCGGGGCAGGTCGGGGAAGTGGTAACGGATACCGTAATCCTGCCCAAACGCCAGGAAATCCGAGATACCGAAGGCGCGTATTGCGCTCTCCTCGCCTGCTGTGTTCATGCTTACCGTCTCCGCCACCCGTGATCGGTTGGAGGCAGCCTATCAGCTTGGCGCCAGGCCATCTATGCAGGCGAGATGTTTTAGCGTTTACTCAACCGTCACACTCTTGGCCAGATTCCTCGGCTGATCCACGTCGGTGCCCTTGAGCACAGCCACGTGATACGACAGCAATTGCAACGGCACGGTGTACACAATCGGTGCGGTGATCGCGTGCACAGACGGGATCTGCATCACGTGAATACCAGCTTCCGGTTTCACGTCCGCGGCTTTGTCGGCAAAGACGAACAGCTCACCGCCCCGGGCGCGAACCTCTTCCAGGTTGGATTTGAGCTTTTCCACCAGGTCGTTGTTCGGCGCCACGGTCACCACCGGCATTTCGCTGTCCACCAGGGCCAGGGGGCCATGCTTCAGCTCGCCGGCCGGGTAGGCTTCGGCGTGGATGTAGGAGATTTCCTTGAGCTTCAGGGCACCCTCGAGTGCCACCGGAAACTGCGAGCCACGGCCCAGGAACAGGCTGTGGTTCTTGTCCATGAAGGCCTTGGACATCTCGGCAATCTCGCCGTCCAGGGCCAGCACGTCGCTCACTTGCCCCGGCAGCTGATGCAGGGCGCCGACAATCTCCGCTTCCTTGTCTTCCGGCAGGCCGTTATGACGGGCCAGTGCCAGGGTGAAGATGAGCAACGCGGTCAGTTGGGTGGTGAACGCCTTGGTGGACGCCACGCCGATCTCCGGGCCGGCCTGGGTCATGATCACCAGGTCGGATTCCCGTACCAGGGAGCTGCCGGGTACGTTACAGATGGCCAACGCGGCCCGGAAACCCGCTTTCTTGGCCTGGCGCAGGGCGGCCAGGGTGTCGGCGGTTTCACCGGACTGGGAAATGCACAGGAACAGAGTGTCTGGCTGAATCACGTGTTTGCGGTAGCGGAATTCGGAGGCCACCTCCACTGAGCAGGGCACGCCGGCCAGTTCTTCGATCCAGTATCGGGCCACCATGCCGGCGTGATAGCTGGTGCCACAGGCGATAATCTGCACGTGGCGCACATTGTCCAGCAGATTGGCGGCATCGGTACCCAGGGCCTGTTCCAGCACGTGGGTTTTGGTCAGCCGGCCTTCCATGGTGGCCTTGATCACCCGGGGCTGCTCGTAGATTTCCTTGAGCATGAAGTGCCGGTATTCGCCTTTGTCGGCAGAATCGGTACCGTGCTCAAAACGGGCAATCTCGCGCTCCACGATCTGGCCATCACGGTTCTCGATCACCACCCGATCACGGCGGATGTCGGCGATATCGCCCTCTTCGAGAAACATGAAGCGGTCGGTCACCGGCAGCAGTGCCAGCTGATCGGACGCAATGAAGTTCTCGCCGATACCCACTCCGATCACCAGCGGACTGCCTTCCCGGCAGACAATCAGGTGATCCGGCTCATCGGCATGAATCACGGCCAGGGCAAAGGCGCCGCGCAGGCGGGCGATCGAGGCCTTGATCGCGGCATGCAGCTCACCCAGTTGGCGGACGTTCTTCTCGATCAGGTGGGCGACCACTTCCGTGTCCGTCTGGGAGCTGAACACGAAACCGTCCGCCTTGAGCTCGTCCCGCAGTTCCTGGTAGTTCTCGATAATGCCGTTGTGGACGATGGCGAGCCGGTTCCCGGACATATGCGGATGGGCATTCACCTGTGACGGCTCGCCATGGGTGGCCCAACGGGTGTGGGCGATGCCCAGACTACCGGACAACGGGGTCGTGCCGATCGCCTCTGCCAGCGACGCCACCTTACCCAGTTCCCGGGCTCGCTGTACCGAGTTATCACCATCGATGACCGCCATGCCGGCAGAGTCATACCCCCGGTACTCCAGACGACGCAGGCCTTCAAGAAGAATGCCCTGGACGTCCCGTTCCGAAACCGCGCCTACAATGCCACACATGTTGCTTTCACCTGTCCGTTGCTGTGTTCATCAGTGTTTCTTCGGCCGTTCCCAGCCGGAGATATTGCGCTGGCGCCCCCGGGCAACGGCCAGCTCATTATCGGCAACATCCCGGGTAATGGTGGAACCTGCGGCCACCGTCACGCCGCTTGCCAACGTGACCGGCGCCACCAGGGATGCGTTCGATCCCACGAATGCGCCGTCACCAATCACGGTCGGGTACTTGTTGGCACCATCGTAGTTGCAGGTGATGGTACCGGCCCCGACATTCACGTTGGTTCCGAGCGTGGCGTCCCCCACGTAACTCAGGTGGTTGATCTTGCTGCCCTCGCCGACCACGGATTTTTTGAGCTCCACGAAATTGCCGACCTTGGTGTTGGCGGCAAGGGTGTTTCCGGGGCGGAAGCGGGCATAGGGACCGATCTGGGCGTTGGCGCCAATGCTCGAACTCTCAATCACACTGTAGGCCTTGATCTCGGTTCCGTCACCAATATCCGCATCCTTGATAACGCAGCCTGGCCCGATACGCACGTTGTTGCCCAACCGGACATCGCCTTCAAACACCGCATTCACATCGATGAATATATCATTGCCAATGCGCAGATTGCCCCGCACATCAACGCGCTCGGGATCGGCCAGGGTCGCGCCGTCGAGCATAAGCTGCCGGGCCTGATGGCGCTGGAACCAGCGTTCAAGTTCGGCCAGCTGCACCCGGTTGTTCACGCCCTGTACTTCCAGTGCGTCGTCCGGCTGGTTGACCTCGACGGTCACCTGGTCCGACGCCGCCATGGCGATGATATCGGTCAGGTAGTACTCGCCCTGGGCGTTGCTATTGGACAGCCTTGGCAGCCAGGCCTTCAGTTGTGCCGCGGTCACGCCCAGAATACCGGTGTTCACTTCCCGGATGGCGCGCTGCTCGGGGGTTGCGTCTTTCTGTTCAACGATGGCGGTGACCTGGCCGTCGGCGTCGCGGACGATGCGGCCGTAGCCCTTGGGGTCGTCCATGGTCACCGTCAGCAGCCCCAGGGAGGTGTCACTGATATGGCGGACCAGGGTTTCCAGGGTAGCACTTCGGGTCAGTGGCACGTCCCCGTACAGTACCAGGACCCGGGCGTCGTCCGGCAAATGCTCCAGAACCTGGGCAACCGCATGGCCGGTGCCCAGTTGTTCCCGCTGCTCTACCCAGTGGATGCTGCCCTCAGGCACCGAGGCCCGAACCTGGTCCGCGCCGTGGCCGATCACCGTGTGGATGGTCTCGGCCCCCAGGCTTCTGGCGGTGGCGATGACATGATGAAGCATCGGTCGACCGGCCAGCGCGTGCAGCACTTTCGGCAAAGCGGATTTCATTCTGGAACCCTGGCCGGCTGCCAGAATCACTACGTGTAATGGGCTCATGGAAACATCCGTCTCCCGGGTTGTTGGCATTTCAGTCCGTCATAAAAAAACCGCACCCCAACGGCCGGATTGCCAACGCCAGGCGTTGGTCTCCAGCCGCTCAGGATGCGGCTCTGGTGTTCGGTAACCCCGGAACGAAAATGCCTAGCGCATCTTGTTCCGCAACTGCTGAATGGTTCGAAGCTGGGCAGCAGCCTCGGCCAGTTCCGCAGCAGCACGGGAATACTCGAATTCACCGGTCTTATTGGCAAGTGCTTTCTCGGCTTCTTTCTGAGCCTCGAGTGCGGCAGCTTCGTCCACATCCTTTGCACGAACCGCGGTGTCGGCCAACAAAGTCACCAGATTGGGCTGAACCTCCAGATATCCGCCAGACACGTAAAGAATCTCTTCTTCACCGCCCTGCTTGATGATCCGAACGGGACCCGGCTTCAGCTCGGTCAGCAGCGGCGTGTGGCCCGGGGTGATACCCAGGTCACCTTCGGAGCCCGCTGCGATCAGCATTTCCACCAATCCGGAATAGATCTTTGTTTCGGCACTCACCACATCACAATGCACGGTCATACCCATGTCAGTTGCCTCTTTGATCGATCCGGAAACAAACGCTCAGGCCCAGATTACTTCTTGGCCTTGCTCTTCATTTCCTTCGCTTTCTCAACCGCTTCCTCAATGGTACCCACCATGTAGAATGCCTGCTCGGGCATATCATCATAGTCGCCGTTAAGGATGCCCTTAAAGCTGCTGATGGTTTCCTTCAGGGAAACGTACTTACCGGGCGAACCGGTAAAGACTTCAGCAACGTGGAACGGCTGGGACAGAAAACGCTCGATCTTACGGGCGCGGGATACAACCAGCTTATCATCTTCTGAGAGCTCATCCATGCCCAGGATCGCGATGATGTCTTTCAGTTCCTTGTAACGCTGCAGGTTGGTCTGCACGCCACGAGCCACTTCGTAATGCTCGTGACCGATAACCAGCGGATCCAGCTGACGGGAAGTGGAGTCCAGTGGGTCGATCGCCGGGTAAATACCCTTGGAGGCGATGTCACGGCTCAGTACCACGGTCGCGTCCAGGTGCGAGAAGGTGGTTGCAGGCGACGGGTCGGTCAAGTCATCCGCCGGTACGTAGACCGCCTGGATGGACGTGATGGAACCGTTCTTGGTGGAGGTAATACGCTCCTGCAGCTGACCCATCTCTTCGGCCAGTGTTGGCTGGTAACCTACCGCTGAGGGCATACGACCCAGCAGTGCGGAGACTTCGGTACCGGCCAGGGTGTAACGGTAGATGTTGTCCACAAACAACAGTACGTCACGGCCTTCGTCCCGGAACTTCTCGGCCATGGTGAGACCGGTCAGGGCCACACGCAGACGGTTTCCGGGAGGCTCGTTCATCTGGCCGTAGACCATGGCTACCTTATCAAGGACGTTAGAGTCCTTCATTTCGTAGTAGAAGTCGTTACCTTCACGAGTCCGCTCACCAACACCCGCGAACACGGAGAGACCGGAGTGCTCTTTCGCGATGTTGTTGATCAGCTCCATCATGTTAACGGTCTTGCCGACGCCGGCACCACCGAACAGGCCGACCTTACCACCCTTGGCGAACGGGCAGATCAGGTCGATAACCTTGATGCCGGTTTCCAGCAGGTCCGCGGAGGCTGCCTGATCGGCATAACCCGGGGCCTTGCGGTGAATGGCCCAGCGCTCTTCCTCGCCGATCTCGCCCTGCTCGTCGATGGGACGACCCAGAACGTCCATGATACGGCCGAGGGTCTTGGTACCAACCGGTACCGAGATTGCCTTGCCAGTGTTTTCTGCTTTCAGGCCACGCTTCAGGCCTTCGGTGCTGCCCATGGCGATGGTACGAACAATGCCGTCACCCAGCTGCTGCTGGACTTCCAGAGTTGTTTCGCCACCTTCAAGCAGCAGTGCGTCATATACGTTGGGTACGGAGTCACGTGGGAATTCCACGTCGATAACCGCGCCAATGATCTGAACGATTTGTCCGCTACTCATGCTCGGTTCCTCGTTATCTTAGTAGTCAATAAAACCAGTTGGATCGTGGGCAGGATCAGACCGAAGCCGCGCCGCTCACAATCTCCGAAATCTCTTGGGTGATGGCTGCCTGACGCGCCTTGTTATAGGCCAACTGAAGTTCGTCCATAATGTCACCGGCGTTATCAGTTGCGCTCTTCATGGCGATCATCCGGGCTGCCTGTTCACATGCCAGATTTTCTACCACACCCTGGTACACCTGGGATTCAATAAACCGTGGCAGAAGGCCATCGAGGATCTGCCTGGCATCGGGCTCGTAGAGATAATCCCACTGGTTCTTGATCTCTTCGTCTTCGCTTTCCGGCAGGGGCAGAAGCTGCTCCACCTTCGGGCTTTGGGTCATGGTATTGACGAACTGGTTGCTCACCACGTACAGGCGATCGATCTTGCCCTCGGAGAACGAATCCAGCATGACCTTGACGTTGCCGATGAGTTTTTCAGAGCTCGGGCTGTCACCCAGATGGGTCAGCGCCGCGACGACATTGCCGCCATAGCTCCGGAAAAAGGAGGCCCCTTTCTGTCCGATGGCGCACAGATCGGATTCCACCCCTTTTTCGTTCCACGCTTTCATTTCACGGACAAGCGCTTTGAACAGGTTGCTGTTCAGACCACCGCACAGGCCACGGTCAGTGGACACCACAATATAGCCAACACGCTTAACCTCACGGTCGACCATAAACGGATGCTTGTACTGAGCGTTCGCCTTGGCAATGTGCCCGATCACCTGCCGCATCTTGTCGGCATACGGGCGAGTCGCCTGCATGCGTTCCTGAGCCTTACGCATCTTACTCGCAGCCACCATTTCCATGGCGCTGGTGATTTTCTGCGTGCTCTTGATGCTCGAAATCTGGTTACGTATTTCTTTGCCGACGGCCATAACTCACTGCCTTCTCAAGTTAGACACTCGTTGCGTCGAAAACCGGCCCGCGACACACGCCGCAGGCCCCTTTTCTTACCAGCTCTGAGTGGTCTTGAATTTCTCAAGTGCAGCTTTGAGGCCGGCAGCGATTTCGTCGTTGTAATCGCCTTTCTCGTTGATCTTGTCGAGCAGGTCTTTCTGTTCAGAGCGCATCCAGTCAAGCATCTGCGCTTCGAACTTAACAACCTTGTCGACATCAACGTCGTCCAGGAAGCCTTCGTTGGCTGCAAACAGAACCGTACCCATTTCAGCCACGGACATCGGGCTGTATTGGTTCTGCTTCATGAGTTCCGTAACACGCTGACCGTGTTCAAGCTGCTTACGGGTTGCTTCGTCAAGATCCGAAGCAAACTGGGCGAAAGCGGCCAGTTCACGGTACTGGGCCAGGGCCAGACGGATATTACCGCCGAGCTTCTTCATGATCTTGGTCTGGGCGGAACCGCCCACCCGTGAGACCGAGACACCGGCGTTCATCGCCGGACGGATGCCGGAGTTGAACAGGTTGGTCTCCAGGAAGATCTGGCCGTCGGTGATGGAGATCACGTTGGTCGGTACGAACGCAGACACGTCGCCGGCCTGGGTTTCGATGATCGGCAGCGCGGTCAGGGAACCGGTCTTGCCTTTCACTTCACCGTTGGTGAGCTTCTCGACGTAGTCGGCGTTAACGCGGGATGCCCGCTCCAGCAGCCGAGAGTGCAGGTAGAAAACGTCACCCGGATAGGCTTCACGGCCCGG
The DNA here is from genome assembly GCA_966210405.1 of uncultured Marinobacter sp. Lineage (GTDB taxonomy): Bacteria > Pseudomonadota > Gammaproteobacteria > Pseudomonadales > Oleiphilaceae > Marinobacter. Next base: position 8,118 of record CBIHLH010000022.1, on the reverse strand, counting down.
CGGACGACGCAGCAGCAGGGAAATCTGACGATAAGCCACCGCCTGCTTGGACAGATCATCAAAGATGATCAGGGCGTCTTCACCGCGATCACGGAAGTACTCGCCCATAGAGGTGCCGGAGTACGGCGCCAGGAACTGCGTAGCGGCTGGGTCAGCTGCGCCCGCGGCTACCACGATGGTGTGGTCCATGGCTCCGTGCTCTTCCAGCTTGCGCACAACGGCGGCAATGGAAGACTGCTTCTGACCTACGGCTACGTAGATACATTTAATGCCACTGTCTTTCTGGTTAATGATCGCGTCGATAGCGACAGCGGTCTTACCGATCTGACGGTCACCAATGATCAGCTCACGCTGGCCACGACCGATCGGCACCATGGTGTCGATCGCTTTCAGGCCGGTCTGAACCGGCTCATCGACCGATTGACGTGCGATAACGCCCGGCGCCACCTTCTCGATGGGTGAGGTAAGGTCGGTGCCCAGCTCGCCCTTGCCGTCGATCGGGTTACCCAGAGAGTCCACGACGCGGCCCAGCAATTCCGGACCCACCGGAACTTCCAGAATACGACCGGTACAGCGTACCTTCTGGCCTTCTGCCAGACCTTCGTAGTCGCCCAGAACAACCGCACCCACGGAATCACGCTCCAGGTTCAGAGCCATGCCGAAGATGCCATTGGCGAATTCAATCATCTCACCGTACATAACGTCGGCAAGACCGTGGATCAGCACGATACCGTCCGAAACGGACAGAATCGTACCTTCGTTTTTTGCTTCGGAAGAGATATCGAGTTTCTCGATTCTCTTCTTGATGATGTCACTGATCTCGGATGGATTCAGTTGCTGCATGCCAATATCCTCAAACCTTGTGCTGAAATCAGGAGCCCAGAGCGTCGGCCAGCTTGGTCAGCTTTCCGCGTACGGAGGCGTCAATGACCAGATCGCCGGTGCGAACGATTGCGCCGCCGATCAGAGACTTGTCCAGTGACGCCGCAAGTGACACTTTACGCTCGAGTTTTTCCGAGAGTGCCTGGGCGAGCTTCTGTTGCTGTTCGTCCGTCAGCTCGAAAGCTGCGGTAACTTCGATATCAACAGTACGCTCCAGATCAGCCCGGTACGTGTTGAAGAGCGCTGAAATCTCGGGAAGAAGCATCAGCCGGCGATTTTCAGCCAGTACCGCGAAAAAGTTCCGAACCTGCTCGGTGACGCCCTCTTCGGCGACCTCCAGAATCAGTTCGGCCTTTTTCTGCTCTTCCAGACCCGGATTCGCGAGAAGCTGTCGAATGCTTTTATTCGCGGTGACCTGTCCGGCAATCGTCAGCACCTGGGACCACTCGGCCAGTTGCTCGTGCTCCTGAGCGGCCTTGAATGCTGCTTTTGCGTATGGACGGGCCAGCGTTCTCAGTTCTGCCATGATGAACCTCGTCGTTTAAAGTTCTGCCGCCAGTTTTTCCAACATTTCGTTGTGCTTGGAGGCATCGACAGAGGCTTCCAGGATTTTCTCAGCACCGGCGACAGCGATAGCGGCAACTTCTGCACGCAGCGCGTCACGAGCCTGATTCCGCTCCTGTTCAATTTCGGCCTTGGCCTGCTCAATCAGCTTCTGGCCTTCCTTGCGGGCGTCATCCTTGGATGCTTCCACAATCTGGGCCGCACGCTTGTTGGCCTGTTCAATCAGGCCAGCGGCTTGCTGCTTGGCTTCACGCAGTTCCTGAGCTGACTTTTCCTGAGCCAGTTCCAGATCGCGCGCTGCGCGGTCTGAGGCAGCCAGTCCGTCAGCGATCTTCTTTTGACGCTCCTGCAGTGCCGCCATGATAGGCGGCCACACGTACTTCATGCAGAAGACGACAAAGATAAAGAACGCGATGGCTTGACCAATCATCGTCAAATTAATGTTCACGTCTTCACCTCTCGCCTGTGTTGTTAAGAATCATCTGACCGGGGTGAAACCCCGGTTGGCGACTCGATTAACCGGCGATCTGGCCGACGAACGGGTTGGCGAAGGTGAAGAACAGAGCGATACCAACACCAATCATGGTGACGGCGTCCAGCAGGCCGGCCACGATGAACATCTTGACCTGAAGCATCGGGGTCATTTCCGGCTGGCGCGCAGCGCCTTCCAGGAACTTGCCACCGAGGATACCAAAGCCAATCGCAGTACCCAGGGCGCCCAGGCCGATCAGCAGTGCAACGGCAATCGCGGTCATTCCAACTACAGTTTCCATGATAACTCCCAGTTTTCAGTCAGGTTTTTCAGTTTAAGGGTTTAGGGTTCAGAACTACGGCTTAATGGTGTCCGATCAGTGACTGTCTTCGTGAGCCATGCTCAGGTACACGATCGTCAACATCATAAAGATGAATGCCTGCAGGGTGATGATCAGAATGTGGAAAATCGCCCAGGGTACAGACAGCGTCCATTGTGCCCACAGGGGCAGCAACGCAATCAGGATGAAAATCAGTTCGCCAGCGTACAGGTTACCGAACAGACGCAGCGCCAGTGAAATCGGCTTGGCCAGGAGGCTAACGCCCTCCAGCAACAGGTTGACCGGAATCAGGAGGATTTTCAGAATCAGGTTGTCGGAAGAGAAGGGGTGCAGGGTAAGCTCACCCAGGAAACCACCCACGCCCTTTACCTTCACGCTGTAGAAAATGACCAGGAAGAACACCGACAGGGACATGCCCAGGGTGATATTCACGTCCGTGGTCGGCACCACCTTCATGTATTCCAGGCCCATCAGGTGGAACAGCTGGGGCAGGAAGTCCACCGGCACCAGGTCCATCAGGTTCATCAGGAAAACCCAGCAGAAAATGGTCAGCGAAAGCGGCGCAATGACCTTGTTCTTGCCGTGGAAGGTTTCCTTCACGCTGTTATCGACAAACTCGACCATCACTTCCACGAAGTTCTGCAGGCCGCCCGGTTGCCCGGACGTGGCGCGCTTGGCCGCCAGCCGGAAAACAAACAGAAAAATCACACCCAGGGCGACAGACCAGCCCAGGGAATCGACGTGAAGGGCCATGAACCCCATGTCGGAGGCTTCCGCGGCGCTATGGGCCATGGTCCACTGCGCTTCCTGCAGGACCGTGCCATCGGCACGCTCGTAACCCGCCGGTAACTTGCCATAGGTCAAGTTCTGGAGGTGATGCTGGATATATTCGGATGCACTTCCTGCCATAATGGTTTCCCAAGTCCCGTTAGCTTTGTTGCGTGCTGCTGCCCGCCAGTAGCGGTGTCAGCCAGTTGCTGACCAGCATGATCGCAAATGTTAAAAAAAGTGCCGCAACATCAAGCGGCTGAATCCATTTGAACACCATCGTGAAGAGGATGGCGCACAGGATGAGCTTGCCGGCCTCACCCTGATAAAAAGACGTCATAATTTTTTTGGCAGACCGCGCACCGGCGAAGCGGAATGCCTTGAGCGCAAAATAACCATGGGGCAGTAAAAAAATGAGACCGCCCAGAAGCGCTGAATAACCCGAAACCTGGCCGCGAATCAGAAACGCCAGGCTTACGAAGACAAGTACCACACTTTCAATGACAAACCATCGTGCGATCGGCGGGCGTCCGATTCCGCCCTTGGCTGTCTTCGTCATATTCGTCCCGTGCATACAGATAGTTTTCGGTGCCGTTTAAAAAGTAAGCAAATACACCGACACGAGCGCCGCAGATTATATGTGTTCAATGTGCACGAATCAACAAAGCTGGCTCAGGCCGAGTCGGTCAGAACCGGCTTAACCACGGGTGTTTTGACGATTTGCACACAAATAGGCGTGTGCTCACTTTTTCACCACTATATGTTGTGTAGGGACGGAATACGAACTTTCGCAGCTGGCCCAAAGGTGTAGCCGACTGCGACGATTTACCGGATATGGCCGAGAATACCATCAAGTTCGTCGAGGGAGCTGTATTCGATCACCAGCTTGCCCTTGCCACGCTGGCCGTGATCGATCGATACCCGGGCACCCAGGCGCTCGGCCAGGTCGTCCTGCAGGGCACGGATATTGGGATCGACTTCGCCCTTGCGTTTGGTTTTCCCGTCCGGCTGTTCCTGCTGTACCCGACGGACCAGGGCTTCGGTCTGGCGTACGGAGAGGGATTTGCCGACCACCTGTTTGGCCACCTGAACCTGCTGCTCCGGCGGCAGGGTCAGCATGGCCCGGCCATGGCCCATCTCCAGGTCACCGTGCTCGAGCATGATGCGGACATCTTCGGTCAGGCCGATCAGCCGCAGCAGGTTGGTGATGGTGGTGCGGGACTTGCCCACGGCTTCCGCCACCTGGGCCTGGGTCAGGCCGAATTCGTCCTGCAGGCGCTGCAGGGCAAAGGCTTCTTCGATCGGATTGAGGTTTTCCCGCTGGATGTTCTCGATCAGCGCCATGGCAATGGCGGCTTCGTCGGGGACATCCCGAATGATGGCGGGGATGCTATCCAGTTCCGCCATTTGAGTGGCGCGCCAGCGACGTTCGCCGGCAATCAGCTCATAGCGACCTTCGGCAATGGGGCGAACCACCACCGGCTGCATCACGCCCTGCTGACGGATGGAGTCCGCCAGCTCCTGCAATGCCGCCGGATCCATGTCGCGGCGGGGCTGGAAACGGCCACGCTGGATGAGATCGATGGGAATGTCGCGCAGTTCGCCGTCGTGGTCCTTCAGTTCCTGGTCCAGGTTGACCTTGGAGCCCGCCAGCAGCGCTCCCAGCCCACGCTCTCCCAGTCCTCGTTTCTTCGCCGCCATGGTGTCAGTCATTCTTCCCGTTGAAAGTCGTTGTGCATGGGCGTGGTATGTTACACCGCAACCGGCTCGGATGTCTTTTTCGCACCGTGCCGGCGAACCATTTCGCCGGCCAGGGCCAAATAGGCCACCGCGCCCTTGGAGGCCCGGTCGTACTTCAGCGCCGGCATACCGTAGCTGGGCGCCTCGGCCAGACGGACGTTGCGGGGAATCACCGCCCGATAGACCTTGTCGCCGAAATACTCACTCAGCTGACCGGACACGTCCAGGGTCAGGCTGTTACGCGGGTCGTACATGGTGCGGAGGATGCCTTCCACCTGCAGATTGGGATTCACCGTTTCCTGGATTTGCTCAACGGTGTTCATCAGCGCTGCCAGCCCTTCCAGGGCATAGTATTCACACTGCATGGGAATCAGCACCGTATCCGCGGCCGACAGGGCATTCACCGTCAGCAGGCTGAGCGAAGGCGGGCAGTCAATCAGGATGTAATCGTAGTGGTCGCGGATGGTGTTCAGGGCCAGGCGCAACCGGTGCTCCCGGCCAATCTCATTCATCAGCGCCACTTCGGCGGCGGTCAGGTCGCCGTTGGCGGGCAGGATGTCAAAACCGGAAGCTTCCGCGAGGGTAACCACCTCGGCGGCGCTGGTACGCTTGGTCAGCACATCGTAGCCGGATAATTCCAGGGCGTTCTTGTCGACACCACTGCCCATGGTCGCATTGCCCTGGGGGTCCATATCCACCAGCAGGACACGACGTTTGGTGGCGGCCAGGGAGGCGGCCAGGTTGACGCAGGTGGTGGTTTTACCCACACCGCCTTTCTGATTGGTCACTGCAATCACGCGCGCCATGTCTCGCCTCCTGTTGCGGATTACTGGGAATTCTCTGCCCGGCCAAGCACCAGCAGGTGTCGCTCAGCCCCGGCACCGGGAACCGCCAGGGCATGGCTGGATGTTATCCGCCAGCCTGTCGGAAGGGCAGCCACCTCATCATCCGGAAACTGGCCTTTCATGGCAAGGAACTCACCCTCAAATGCCAGCAGATCGCCGCACCATCGCACCAGATTGTCCAGGGCGGTAAACGCCCGGCTGCTGATCTGGGTGAATGGCTGTGCGGGCCGGCAGTCTTCCGCTCGGCCGTGAACAACCTCAACGTTGTCCAGGCCCAGTTCCAGAACACACTGGTTCAGGAACCGGGTTTTCTTGCCGTTGCTGTCCAACAGGGTAAACCGCTTGCCAGGCAGGGCAATGGCCAGGGGGATACCGGGCAGGCCGCCGCCGGCACCAACATCCAGCAGATGCTCCGTGGTTACCCAGGGCAGGATGCTCAGGCTGTCCAGCAACTGCCGGGACACCATCTCCCGCTCATCACGAACCGCAGTGAGGTTGTAGGCCCGGTTCCATTTGTTGAGCAACCCAAGAAACGCCAGCAGCTTGTGCTGCTGGTCGTCGTTCAGGGAAAGGTTCATTGTCGTCAGCCCGTCCCGGAGCTGACCCTGCCAGAGCGCGTTGGTCATGGGCGTGGATCAGGCGGTCTGTTTGCGCAGCAGGTCGCGCTTTTTCAGGTGCACCAGGATCTGACTGACCGCCGCCGGGGTCACGCCCTGAATCCGGGACGCCTGGGCCACGGTTTCCGGGCGCACGGCCTTGAGCTTCTGCCGGATCTCGTTGGACAGCCCCCCGATCACGTCATAATCCAGATCCACCGGCAGGGCGGTGTTCTCATTCTTGCGCAAACGTTCGATTTCGTCCGTCTGACGGGAAATATAACCTTCGTATTTGATTTCGATTTCCACCTGATCCGCCACGACCGGGTCCTCAGCCTGCTCGGTACCGATGTCGGCGATGTGGCGATAACCGATTTCCGGGCGCCGGAGCAATTCCGCCAGGGACTGATCCCGGGCCATCGGCTGCTTGAGGAAACCGTTCGCGCGCTCGCCAGCGTCGGTGCCCGGATGAATCCGGGTGGATTCAAGCCGGCTGCGTTCGGTAGCGATGGCCTCGCGCTTGTGGTTGAACGCCCGCCAGCGCTCGTCGTTGACCAGTCCCAAGGTGCGGCCGGTCTCCGTCAGGCGCAGATCGGCGTTGTCTTCCCGAAGGATCAGCCGGTACTCGGCACGGCTGGTGAACATGCGATAGGGCTCGGACGTGCCCATGGTAATCAGATCATCCACCAGCACGCCCAGGTAGGCTTCATCTCGGCGCGGATACCATGGCTCTTTTTCCTGGGCCTTGAGTGCAGCGTTGATCCCCGCCAGCAGGCCCTGGGCACCGGCTTCTTCGTATCCGGTGGTGCCGTTGATCTGGCCAGCAAAATACAGGCCCTGGATAAACTTGGTTTCCAGGGTATGGCGCAGGTCCTGGGGATTCAGGAAATCGTATTCGATGGCATAGCCCGGCCGGGTGATGTGGGCATTCTCAAACCCCGGAATGGTGCGCACCGCCGCCAACTGGACATCAAACGGCAGACTGGTGGAGATACCATTGGGGTAGAGCTCGTTGGTCGTCAGGCCTTCGGGTTCCACGAAAATCTGGTGCGAATCCTTGTCGGCAAACCGGTTTACCTTGTCCTCGATGGACGGGCAGTAACGCGGGCCGACGCCTTCAATATGGCCCGCAAACATGGGTGAACGGTCGAAGCCGCTACGGATAATGTCGTGGGTCTGTTCGGTGGTGCGGGTGACATAGCAGCATACCTGCTCGGGGTGCTGGTCCCGGTTGCCCACGAACGACATCACCGGTGTCGGGTCGTCGCCCCACTGTTCCTGCATCACCGAAAAGTCGACGGAGCGGGCATCGATCCGTGGCGGGGTACCGGTTTTCAGGCGGCCAACATTGAATGGCAATTCCCGTAATCGCCGGGCCAGGGCATTGGCCGGTGCATCGCCGGCGCGACCGCCGGAATGCTGCTGCATGCCAATGTGGATAACCCCGCCCAGGAACGTGCCCGTGGTCAGCACCACCGTTCTGGCATTGAAGCGGATGCCGGTCTGGGTTACCACGCCGGTGACCTGGTCGTTTTCCACAATCAGGTCGTCCGCCGCCTGCTGGAACAGCATCAGATTGGGCTGGTTTTCCAGGGTGTGGCGGATCGCCGCCTTGTACAGTACCCGGTCAGCCTGGGCACGGGTCGCGCGTACCGCCGGCCCCTTACGGCTGTTCAGCACCCGGAACTGGATACCGGCCCGGTCCGTGGCCTCGGCCATGGCGCCTCCCAGGGCATCGATTTCCTTCACCAGGTGGCTCTTGCCAATACCGCCGATGGCCGGATTGCAGGACATCTGGCCCAGGGTCTCAATGTTGTGGGTCAACAGCAGGGTTTGCGAACCCATGCGTGCAGCCGCCAGCGCGGCCTCGGTACCGGCATGGCCACCACCAATGACAATGACATCGAAACG
>CBIHLH010000021.1:0-34393 GCA_966210405.1 uncultured Marinobacter sp. | reverse complement strand
GCGGAAGACCGGGCAGACGAGATCAACACCTGTATCGGCTGTAACCAGGCCTGCCTGGACCACACGTTCAGCGGAAAACTCACGTCTTGCCTGGTGAATCCCCGCGCCTGCCACGAAACCGAGCTGAACTATGTGAAAACCGAAAAGCCCCGGTCCATCGCCGTCATCGGCGCCGGTCCGGCGGGCCTGGCCTTTGCCAGTGTGGCGGCGGAGCGCGGCCATCGGGTGACACTGTTTGATGCCGGCAGTGAGATTGGCGGCCAGTTCAACGTAGCCAAGCGGATTCCCGGCAAGGAGGAGTTCTACGAAACCCTGCGATACTTCCGGGTCATGCTCGACAAACACGGCGTTGACGTGCGCCTCAATACCCGGGTGGGCGTGGAGGAACTGAGCGCCGGCGGGTTTGATGACGTGGTACTGGCGACCGGGGTAGAGCCCCGCCTGCCGGACATTGACGGCATTGACCATCCGAAGGTGATCGGATACCTGGACGCCCTGCTTGAGCGCAAGCCGGTGGGCCAGAAGGTGGCGGTGATTGGTGCCGGTGGTATTGGCTTCGATGTCTCCGAGTTCATTGTCCACAAGGGCACCTCGGCGGCACTGGACACCGGGCATTTCATGCGGGAGTGGGGCGTCGATCTGAGTGTTGCCCACCGCGGGGGCATTCAGGGGGTTGAGCCGGAGGTGCCGGAACCCGCCCGGGAAGTTTACCTGCTCCAGCGCAAGGCCTCGAAAGTCGGCAAGAATCTGGGCAAAACCACCGGCTGGATTCACCGGACCTCGCTGAAAAACCGTCAGGTCCAGATGGTGCCGGGTGTCACCTATCGCAAGATCGATGATAGCGGGCTGCACATTACCGTGACGCCGAAGGGGGCAGAGCACGGCGAAGACCGCCTGCTGCCGGTGGACACCATCATTGTCTGCGCCGGCCAGGAGCCGCTGCGTGAATTGCAGGGCGGGCTGGAAGCGGCTGGGATCGCCGTGCACCTGATCGGTGGTGCCGATGTGGCGGCGGAACTGGATGCCAAGCGGGCCATCGACCAGGGCAGCCGTCTGGCGGCGGAGCTCTAAGGCGGACCAGAATAACGACTCTGATCACAAATCGTTGCAGTTTTTCCCTGTGCACCGAAGATTGACTGGCTAGACTATTAGCTTTGGGATTGTCAGTGTGATGCCTGGCCCGGCAATGAAGGGAGCCGGGCGTCGCCCGAATCCGCCAACAAATGGAACAGCAACGCGGTTTCTGTCGTGTGGGTGTCGAATCTTTGCATTGTGGGGAGTCAGTGAATGGTATCTGCCGACCAGGCAACCGATGGTTATTCGGCGGTGTTCTTCATGGAAGGCAGCCAGGTGGCGCGGGAAATGCGCGCCAGCGAATTTGGCGCTTTCCTCGACGGCTATGTGGGCCTGTCAGATCTCGCTGAAACCGATGTCCGTGCGGTTCTGGTAGAGCTTGGCGGCGATCTTCGGGTTCTTGCCCTGGTGTTTTTCCGGATCTGGTTTGATGAAGAGGGCCGGGCTGATTCGAACTGGAATGTGCCCATTGAGGAGCTGGCCCGGCGCGGCGCCAAGGGGCCGGACATGGGCGGCGGCGCTATTCGCCTGGTGTGTCGCAGCCAGTGCCCGGATGCCCGCTTCAAGGAGGAGCTCTGGGATCCGGATATGACGCCGGGCAACAACCATTTCCAGGCGATCCGCAAGGCGGTCGATGCCAACAGTCTGAAATTCCGCAAGATTGAACCCGTTCAGGAAGAGAATATTCCGGTGTTGAACGCGGAATCGCCGGCCCTGGACGACTCCGCCGGCGCCGCTGACCGTTCCCGTCTCGCCCAGCTCATCCGTGAGCAGCGGTTGCGCATCAAGACGCTACAGAGTGTGCACCGGGATTCGCTGTCCGACATCCAGCGCGAACACCGGCTGGAGATGCAGGGGGTGCGCAGTGAGCTGACGGATCTTCAGCAGAAGTACGAGCGCCAGAGGCTGAGCAATGAGCAGTTGAAGAAGCGACTCTCAGAGCGCAACGAACAGTACCTCACCTTGCAGGAGCAGGTCGCCACGGGTGGCGTGGAAAAGCAGCGGGACGATGCCAATTCCGATGCCGAGCTGGTGCTGTTGCGTGAGCAGCTCGAACGAAAGCAGCGTGAGCTGGAAATGCGGGATGACAAAATCGTGGCCCTGGAGCAGGAAAACCACGACCTTCGACACCGGGAGCCGCCGGAGAATTCCATTCACGATCATCTGCGCCGGCAGTCGGTGTTTCTTGTGGCCTACCACCCCGGGGTCGGTCATATCACCTTGCCGTACGACGACATCGAAACCTATTTCAGCAACCCCACGACTTATGCGGCTGAACGCTGCGGTATGAATGAACCGGCGTATCGCCAGTGGCTGGAGCACTATGAGCACCCGGTATGCCAGCATGGCGCCGACACTGACAACCCCTGCGGTGAACCCCTGATGCGGGTGAGTCAGCCTGGTGAGTTCCAGCCGGGTGTTGACGACCACTGCGAAAAACACCGCACCTGAACATCTGGAATTTTTCAGTATCGGGGTGACTTTCGTTAAACTGTCCCCAAGATTGTTACTGGGGCAACGGAAATGTCTGGCCCCGCCGCATCCCGACACCACAGGAAGCACCATGGATCAATTCAGGAACATTGGCGTGATAGGCCGGATGGGCAGCGTGAAAGTGGTCGAGTCCCTGCGCCAATTGAAGCAATACCTGGTTGCGCATCACTACCACGTTATCCTTGAGGAGGACACCGCCAGCATGCTGCCAGGCCACGGCCTGCAGGTGGCCAGCAAGAAACTGCGGGGGGAGATCTGCGACCTGGTGATTGTGGTGGGCGGCGATGGCAGTTTGCTGGGCGCGGCCCGGGAACTGGCCAAATCGAAAATTCCGCTGCTCGGGGTCAACCGTGGCCGGCTGGGCTTCCTGACCGATATCTCGCCGGCGGATCTTGAGGAACGCCTGGGCAAAGTGTTGCAGGGCGAGTACATGGAGGAAACCCGGTTTCTGCTCGATGGCAATGTCGAACGCAATGGCCAGCCCTTGGGGTTTGGTACCGCTCTGAATGATGTGGTGTTGCACCCGGGCAAGTCGACCCGCATGATCGGCTTTGACCTGTTCATTGATGGGCATTTTGTCTACAGCCAGCGGTCTGACGGCCTGATTGTCTCGACCCCCACGGGCTCGACCGCCTACTCACTGTCCGCTGGCGGACCCATTATGCACCCGAAGCTCGACGCCATTGTTCTGGTGCCGATGTTTCCCCACACGCTCAGCAGCCGGCCGATTGTGGTCGATGGCAAGAGCGAGATCAAACTGGTGATTGGTGAGACCAACGAAACCTATCCGCAGATCAGCTTCGACGGCCAGATGAACATTGCCTGCGCCCCGGGCGACATCATCCGTATTACCAAAAAGCCCTTCAAAATCCGGCTTATACACCCCACAGACCATAATTTCTACGCGACCTGCCGTGACAAGCTTGGCTGGGCCAGCGAAATATCGGCGAGTTGAAGATGGCAGGAAAGACACGTGCCGCGAGCCGCGGCTACGACATCATTGGTGACATCCACGGTTGTGCGAATACCCTTGCCCGGCTCCTGGAGCAGATGGGGTATCGCAAGGTTAATGGCGTTTACCAGCACACCCGGCGGCAGGCGATCTTTATTGGCGACATTATTGACCGTGGCCCTCGTATCCGGGAGGCGCTGCACATGGTGCGCGACATGGTGGAGCACGGGGCTGCCAGGATCGTGATGGGCAACCACGAGTATAATGCCCTCGGCTATTGTACCCGGGCCCGGCCGGGCAGCGGCAAAAAGTGGTTGCGTGAGCACAACGCCCGCCACGACCGGCTGATCCGGGAAACCCTGGAGCAGTTTGAACCGTATCCCTATGAGTGGAATGAATTCCTGGAATGGTTTTACACCATTCCCCTGTTTATCGACGACGAGGATTTCCGCGCGGTACACGCGTGCTGGGATGGCGACCTGATTGACAAGTTCAAACGGGTGCAGGGCGGCGCCTGTATCGACGAAGACTTTTTGCACGCGTCCGCGGCCATCGAGTCCTTCGCCGGCCAGGTGATGGATACCCTGCTGCGGGGCACCGATCTGCGCCTGCCGGAAGGCATGTCGATTACCGGCAAGGACGGGTATGTCCGGGAATTTTTCCGGACCAAGTTCTGGGCGGATGATCCGGTCACTTATGCCGACGTGGTGTTCCAGCCCGACCCGTTGCCACCGGAAGTGGCGAGCCGGGTGCTGACACCCCGTGAACGCCAGCAACTGATCAGCTACCCGCTGGACGCGCCGCCGGTGTTTGTCGGCCACTACTGGATGGAGGGCGCGCCGGCGCCGCTGAAGTCCAATGTTGCCTGCATTGATTACAGCGCCGTGAAGTATGGCAAGCTGGTGGCGTATCGCATGGATGGCGAGCGGGCACTTTCGCGGGATAAGTTTGTCTGGGTAGATGTGGAGCGCCCGGAACAGCCGGATTATCCCACCAGTGAGGACAGCGTCGCGCGCTGAATCCGTGGCGTTGGTTGTGGCGACAGGTTGCCGGGGGAGGCGAGAAAACGCGTGCATCGAGTAAAGCAGTTGGAGTCCGGGGTGAATCTTGCCGCCTTCAGTCGCTGGCTGACCGGCCAGGGCGTGGTTCACCGGATCAGTGAGGAGGGCGGTTATCAGGTTCTGTGGCTGGAAGATCCCGAGCACGCACAGCCCGTGCTGGCGGCCCTTGAGCGTTTTCTGGCAGAGCCCGAACTGAGGCGCGCAGTGGATCAGCAGAATCGTTCGCCGGTATTTGTTGGCGGTCGCTGGCAGCCATCGCCCGGGCATGCGCCACTGGTTCTGGGTATTATTGTGGTGGCCGTGCTGATGGCCTGGGCCACCGATATGGGGCACAACGAACTGTCAGCAGCACTGATGGTCATCGACCCCAGGAGTTACGACTGGAGCACCCTGTCGGGCCGCCTTGATGCGCTGGCTTCAACCCTGGCCGGTGGCCAGGTCTGGCGGGTGCTGACGCCGGATTTCCTGCATTTCAGCTGGTCCCACCTGATTTTCAATTCGGTCATGCTCTGGTTCCTGGGCAGCCAGATTGAGTGGTTTGACGGTCGGCCGCGGCTGATTGCTTTGTTCCTGGTGACTAGCCTGGTGTCCAATGGCCTGCAGTACCTGGTGTCTGGCCCGCTGTTTGGCGGCCTGTCCGGTGTGGTTTATGGCATTCTGGGCTACTGTTGGCTCAGCCAGCGGCGGGTTCCCCGGTTCCAGTTTCCGCCGGCGCTGATTACCTTTGCGGTTGCCTGGATGGTGCTCGGGTTTACACCCTTGCCCGAGATTTTTGGTCTGGGGCGGATGGCGAACGAGGCGCATTTGGGTGGATTTGTGGCCGGACTGGCCCTGGCCGGAATCCTGCCGGTCAGGCGGGGGCGGTCATAAAAAAGCCCCGCCAAAAGACGGGGCATTAAAAGAGCGTTAGCTCCTGATGAGAGAGACCAAATGAACGACCTCGCCATTTGGTGAGTTAATGATAATCATTATCGTTTTTATCTGTCAAACAATATCGGCACTTTTTTATGAACGTTTTTTCAGGAGGCTGGGATGACCTACGAAGAATTGATTGAACGACTTGATCCCCAGGTCTACCGGAGCCTTCGCCAGGGCATCGAGCTTGGCAAATGGCCAGACGGTCGGAAACTGACACCGGAGCAGCGGGAAATTTGCCTGGAAGCGGTCATTTTCTATGAAAACCGGCACGATATCCCTGAACACGAGCGGGTCGGTTATCTGGACCGGGGCAGCAAGGCGGGTACGGCCTGTGATCCGTCGGTGTTCCGGACTGCCGGAAACGCGCCGGCCAACCCGGATCAGTTTGTTGAGGTCAAGTCTTGAGCGCATTGATCGATGTCAGTGGCCGGCTTCGCAAGATGCCGGTGGAAGCTGGCGAGCCGGTGGCCTACACGCTGGCCGTGGGCGATACCCGGCTGCCTCTCAATGATCTGCTCGGCAAGTCCCTGCGCTTTGATTTCGATGGCGTTATCCGCTGCATTCATTGCGACCGCAAAACCAATAAGAGCTTTAACCAGGGTTTTTGTTTTCCCTGTTTCCGGAAACTGGCAGCCTGTGACAGCTGCATCATGAGCCCGGAAAAATGTCACTACCATCTGGGAACCTGCCGGGAGCCGGAGTGGGGTGAGACCCATTGCATGGTGGAGCACGTGGTGTATCTGGCCAACTCGTCGGGCCTGAAAGTGGGGATTACCCGCGCTTCGCAGGTGCCGACACGCTGGATCGACCAGGGCGCGGTGGATGCCATACCCATCCTCAGAGTCGCCACCCGCTATTTGTCCGGGTTGGTGGAAGTGGCCTGCAAGGCCCATGTGGCCGACCGCACCAACTGGCGGACCATGCTGAAAGGCGATGTGCCAGCACTGGACCTGAAACAGGAACGCGACCGGTTGCTGGGCCTGATTTCCGAAGACCTGCAAGCGCTTCGTGAAGCCCATGGCGCCGAGGCCATTCAGGCCGTGGACGAAGCTGGCCTGGGGCTCAGTTACCCGGTTGATACCTGGCCAGAGAAAGTGAAAACCCATAATCTGGACAAAACACCGGCGGTGGAAGGGGTGCTTGAGGGCATCAAGGGGCAGTACCTGATACTGGACACCGGGGTGATCAACATCCGGAAATTCACCGGTTACGAAGTTCGTTTCCGGGTATCCGGGGAATAAACTCCCGGAACCCGGCTGATCCGATTACGTCCGCAAGTCCGCGTCGCGGCTTGCCGGCAGCGAGACCTGGAGAAACCAATGCGTACCAATCAGCCCCAAACCATCTATCTGAGCGACTACAGGGTGCCAGCGTACCTGGTCGATACCGTTGACCTCCGGTTCGAGCTCTTTGAGGAGGGCGCCCGGGTTCACAGTACACTCAGCCTGCGCCGTAATCCGGCGGCGACCGAGCCCGGCGCACCGCTGGAACTGGACGGGGACAGCCTCCGGCTCGAGTCGGTGGCGCTGGACGGCAAGAACCTGGCTCCCGATGCCTACGAGGACCGCGGTGACCAACTGGTTGTCCATTCGGTTCCCGGGCAATTCGAACTGACCGTGGTGACCTGGATCGAGCCCCAGAACAACACCCGCCTGGAAGGACTGTACAAATCGTCGGGTATGTTCTGTACCCAGTGCGAGGCAGAGGGTTTTCGCTGTATCACCTATTTCCCGGACCGTCCGGATGTGATGGCACGCTTCCGCACTCGCATCGAGGCCAGCCGGCAGGCCTATCCGGTGCTGTTGTCGAACGGCAACGATGTCGACCGTGGCGAACTTGACGGTGGCCGCCATTTCGTGACCTGGGAGGATCCATTCCCCAAGCCCTGCTACCTGTTTGCGCTGGTGGCCGGTGATCTGGTCGAAAAGCGCGACCGTTTCACGACGATGTCCGGGCGCGACATCGACCTGCGCATGTACGTGGAGCCGCGGAACGCCGAGAAATGCGACCACGCCATGGACTCGCTCAAGCGCTCCATGCGCTGGGATGAGGAAGTCTACGGCCGGGAGTACGATCTCGACATCTTCATGATCGTTGCGGTGGATGACTTCAACATGGGCGCCATGGAGAACAAGGGCCTCAATATCTTCAACTCCTCATGCGTGCTCGCCAGCCAGGATACCGCCACCGACCTGGCGTTCCAGCGCATCGAGGCAATCGTCGCCCATGAGTATTTCCACAACTGGTCCGGCAATCGGGTCACCTGTCGTGACTGGTTCCAGCTGAGCCTGAAAGAGGGTTTCACGGTCTTTCGTGACTCTCAGTTTTCCTCAGACATGGGGTCGCCCACGGTCAAGCGTATTGAGGATGTCACGCTGTTGCGCACGGCGCAGTTTGCCGAGGATGGCGGCCCCATGGCACACCCGGTGCGCCCGGCGTCTTACATGGAGATCTCCAACTTCTACACCCTGACGATTTATGAGAAAGGGGCGGAAGTGGTGCGGATGATCCACACCCTGCTGGGTCCGGACCTGTTCCGTAAGGGCAGCGACCTGTATTTCGAGCGCCATGATGGTCAGGCGGTCACCACCGACGATTTCGTCAAGGCCATGGAAGATGCCTCCGGTCGTGATCTTGGGCAGTTCCGGCTCTGGTATGAGCAGGCGGGTACGCCAGTGTTGACGGTGTCTGATGACTTCGATGAGGCGCGGGGTGTCTATCGCCTGAGCGTTGAGCAACGCATTCCCGATACGCCCGGCCAGAGCCGGAAAAAACCGCAGCACATCCCGTTTGCGCTGGGCCTGCTCGGGGGTGATGGTGAACCGTTGCCCCTGCCGTTGGCGGCTGGCGAGAAAAATGCCCCCGGGGAGCGGGTCCTGGAATTGACAGACGAGGTTCATCACTTTGAATTCCACGGTGTGCGGGAGAAACCCGTCCCTTCCTTGCTGCGGCACTTTTCGGCGCCGGTCAGGGTCGAGTATCCGTGGTCCCGGGAGCAGTTGCTGTTCCTGATGAGCCACGACCCCGATGGCTTCAACCGCTGGGATGCCGGGCAGAGGCTGGCGGTGGACGTGATCCTGTCGCTGGTGGGGGCGCCGGAGAACGCCACCATCGAACCAAGGCTGGTGACGGCGTACCGGCAGCTTATTTCCGATCCGGAACTGGACCAGGCGCTGGTCGCCAAAATGTTGCAGCTGCCCTCCGAGGCCTATTTGATTGAGCTCTCAGAGGATGCTGATGTGCCCGCCATTCACCAGGCGCGGGAGCGGGTGCTTCGCCATCTGGCGCTATCCCTGCGTGATGAGTTAAGGGCCTGTTACCAGAGCAACCTGTCCAGCGGTGACTATGTGGTGACGCCGGAGGCCATTGCCCGCCGGAGCCTGCTCAACACCGCCCTGTCGTGGTTGCTGATGATCAACGACGAAGAGGCCCGGGCGCTCGCGGCCCGGCAGTTCAGCGAAGCCGACAACATGACGGATCGGCTGGGAGCGCTGCGAGCGCTGGTCAATTCTGACTACGACGGTGACCGCAACCAGACACTGGCGGCATTCTACCAACGGTTCCAGAACGATCCGCAGGTGGTTGAACAGTGGTTCTCCGTTCAGGCTGCCAGCCAGCAGGCCGGCTCATTGTCCCAGATCCGGGCCCTGCTCGGGCACCCGGCCTTTGACTGGAAAAACCCCAACAAGGTGCGTTCGGTGGTGGGCGTGTTTGCAGGGCAGAACCTGGCCGCGTTCCACGATCCGGACGGTTCCGGCTACGAGTTCCTGGCGGAGCAGGTCTGCCGCCTGGACGACAGTAATCCCCAGATCGCCGCCCGGCTGGTGACGCCGCTGACCCGCTGGAAAAAATTTGCGCCGGCGTATCGTGCCCTGATGAAGGCGGCACTGGAGCGAATTCGTGACAAACCGGGATTATCCCGGGATGTCTACGAGGTTGTGCACAAGAGCCTGGCGGACTGAGGACGCCTCCTGGACGCCGGCTGCCATTGTTACGGGGGATGACAGCCGGATACAAAATCGCACTTTCGGTCGATAGACAACCTTGCCCAATCCGCTAATCTGTCGGAAAGCCTGAAATCTCATCGGGCGACAATAAGAGCCTCTCCAGAGGCTTCCAGACAGATTTAGGGTTACACAATGATATACAACAAGAGTGCGATTCTGGGCGGCCTGCTGGCCCTCTCCGTGGCATCTTCTCCGGCCTGGGCGGCTGTGTCGGCCAGCGAGGCCTCGCGTCTTGGCAAAGACCTGACACCCTTCGGGTCGATAAAGGCCGGCAACGACGCCGGCACGATCCCCGCCTGGACCGGCGGCCTGACCGAACCGCCCCCCGGTTATGAAGGCAGTGGCCAGCACCACATCAATCCATTCCCGGACGACGAGGTGCTGTTCACCATTTCCGCGTCCAATATGGATCAGTACAGCGAGTTTCTGACCGACGGCGTGAAGGCGTTGCTCGAGACTTATCCCACCACCTTTCGTGTGCCCGTTTACAAGACCCGCCGGACCCATGCGGTTCCTGATTGGGTGGCAGAGAATACCCGGGAAAATGCGGTCAGTGCCGAAATCGTGGGTGAGGGCGCCGGTATCGATGGCGCGTTTGGCGGGTATCCGTTCCCGATCCTGCACGGTAACAATGAGCAGAAGGCCTGGCAGGCGATCTGGAACCACCTGACACGCTGGCGCGGTGTCTCCGTCACCCGTCGCTCCAGCGAAGTGGCGGTGCAGACTGACGGCGACTACTCGCTGGTCACCTCCCAGCAGGAGGCGTTCTTCAATTATTACAACCCCGAAGGCAGTGAAGAAGAACTCGATAACGTGATCTTCTACTACCTTTCGTTTACCCAGTCGCCACCCCGGCTGGCCGGCGGCGCCATTCTGATCCATGAAACCCTGAACCAGATCATCAATCCGCGTAATGGCTGGGGCTATAATGCCGGCCAGCGCCGGGTTCGCCGGGCACCCAACCTGGGTTACGATTCGCCGATCGCGGCATCGGACAACCTGCGTACCGCCGACGACACCGACATTTTCAACGGTGCGCTGGATCGCTACAACTGGACGTATGAGGGCATGAGGGAAATATACATGCCCTACAACAACTACCGGATTGGCGAGAAGGGAACACCGTATTCCGAAATTCTGGGCATCGCCCACATCAATCCCGATCTGACCCGCTGGGAGCTGCACCGGGTTCATGTGGTTGAGGCGACGCTGAAAGAAGGCGAGCGGCATATTTATGCCAAGCGCCGGTTCTATGTGGACGAGGACAGCTGGAACACGGTATTGCTCGACCAGTATGACGGCCGCGGCGAACTCTGGCGTGTCTCCATGGGTCTGCCGAAGAATTATTATGAACTTCCGGGTGTGTGGACGGTGCTGGACGTCTATCATGACCTTCAGGCCCGCCGTTATCACGTTCTCGGCCTGGATACGGAAGAGCCGAATACCCGTGTGTTCACGAACGACGTTCCGAACACGCGTTATTTTTCGCCGGCGTCACTGCGCCGCAGGAGTGTCCGCTAAAACCGGCGGCGCAGGGATCGATCCCCCGCCTGATGGACGTGGCGATCCGATATACCGGCCTCCGGAAGGTTGCCGGTATGTTCACAATTAGCGCCGGTGATACCGGTCAGAGATACACAGTTCAAAACAACATGAGTAGGCAATTGAATGGCTAAAAGGTTGATGTGCAAGACGTTGGGAGCGGTTTGCCTCGGGCTTTCCATGGTATGGTCAGCGCCGTCGGCGTTTGCGCTTGCAGATGTCATCGAAACCCCGGCCCGGCCCACCGATCTGGCTCCGGAAAGGCTGCTTAACGATGTCACGCAGACAGGCGATCGCATCGTGGCAGTGGGTGAGCGTGGTCATATCATCTACTCCGATGATGAAGGCAAAACCTGGGCCCAGAGCACGGTGCCCGTCTCCGTTACCCTGACCGGTGTGGATTTCGGCTCCGAGACCGAAGGTTGGGCGGTGGGCCACAGTGGCGTGGTTCTGCACTCCACGGATGCCGGTGAAACCTGGAGCCTTCAGTTGACCGGTGTTGACGCTCTCGAGCTTGCCATCGCCACCAGGGAAGATCGGATCGCTGCACTGGAAGAGCGTATTGAGACGGCTCCGGAAGCGGAACAGGGCGATCTGGAGTGGGCGCTCGGTGATCTGGAGTTTGCACTCGAGATCATGCAGTCCGACCTTGATATCGGCCCTGTGAATCCGTTGCTGGACGTCTGGTTCGAGAACGACAGTCACGGTTTTGTCGTGGGTGCCTACGGCATGATCCTGCGCACCACGGATGGCGGGCAGACATGGCAGGACTGGTCTCCCCAAATTGACAACCCGACCAACTTTCACCTTAACGGCATTACCCAGATAACCGGCGGTGCCCTGGTCATCGTCGGTGAGGCCGGTCAGATCCACGTGTCGGTCGACGGGGGGCAAACCTGGGAACGCCGTGAAAGCCCCTATGAAGGCTCCCTGTTCGGGGTGATCGGAACCGGGCAAATGAATGAAATCCTGGCTTTTGGCCTGCGCGGCAACATGCTGTTTTCGACCGACCTGGGCAAGAGCTGGCGGGTGGTGCCAAGCACCGCGGACGCTACCCTCAACGACGGTGTCGTGGCCGAGGATGGTCGCATCATTCTGGTCGGTAATGGCGGCGTGGTGTTGACGAGCGGCAATGGCGCCGAGTCATTCCGGGACTATTTCCGGGATGATCGCGAAGGTGTCATGAGCGTGGTCCCGGTCTCCGGCACCGGGCTTCTCATCGTGGGTGAGGGCGGCGCGACAATAACGGACGCCCGCGGAAAGAACCTTCAATAACGCCCTGATGTGGCACCAACCGAACAGAAAATAGAGGGGCTTTTGAATGTCCAATCCGAAGCATGACAAGGGCGAGCACTACCTGACGACGCCCAAGGCGGAACCTTTCCTGGAGCGGCTGATTTTCAATAACCGCGCCGTTATCCTGGTCGCCTTTTTTCTGCTGACCCTGTTTCTCGGCTACAACGCCATCAAGATCCAGCCTGACGCCAGTTTTGAGCGGATGATACCGCTGGAACACCCGTATATCGTGAATATGCTGGAGAACCGGGACGACCTCCAGAACCTTGGCAACTTCGTGCGAATCGCGGTGGAAGTTGAAGAAGGCGATATCTTCACCAAGGTGTACATGGAAACCCTCAAGCAGATCACCGATGAGGTGTTCTACCTGAATGGGGTGGACCGGTCCGGCCTGCAATCCCTCTGGACCTCCAACGTACGCTGGGTGGAAGTGACCGAGCAGGGCTTCCAGGGCGGCACGGTGATTCCCGACTCCTACGATGGTTCGGACGCCAGCCTGGACCAGCTCCGGAAAAACGTGCTGCGTTCCAGTGAGGTGGGTCGCCTGGTGGCGGATAACTTCAAGTCCACCATCGTTTTTGCACCGCTCTATGAGAAAAACCCGGAAACGGGGCAACCTCTGGATTACGGCGAATTCTCGCGCCAGCTCGAAGAGAAGATCCGCCAGAAATACGAAGCGAAGAACCCGAATGTCGAGATCCATATCGTGGGTTTCGCGAAGAAAGTCGGCGATCTGATTGCGGGCATTGGTTCCATTGCCTGGTTTGCCGGTATAACGATTGTCCTGACCACACTGCTGTTGTTCTGGTATTCCCGCTGTCTGTCGGGGACCCTGGTGCCGGTGTTCTCCTCCATCATTGCCGTGTTCTGGCAGCTCGGCGCCCTGCGCCTGCTGGGTTACGGGCTGGACCCATACTCGGTGCTGGTCCCGTTCCTGGTGTTTGCGATCGGTATCAGCCACGGGGTACAAGTGGTGAATGCCATGGCTCTGGAGGCGGCAAAGGGCTTTGATCCCGTCACCGCCGCGAGGCTTGCGTTCCGGGCTCTGTACATTCCGGGCATGCTGGCGCTGGTCTCCGATGCGTTTGGCTTCCTGACGTTGCTGTTCATCGAAATCGATGTCATCAAGGATCTGGCGGTTGCCGCCGGCCTGGGTGTTGCGATCGTCATCATCACCAACCTGGTTCTGCACCCGCTGATCATGTCGTACATCGGCATTACCAAGGGCGGTGTTAACCACGTTCAGAATCATGGTGAAAAGCAGGACCGGAAATGGCGGCTCATGTCCTATTTCTCCCATCCGGGCGTGGCGCCGATTTCCCTGCTGATTGCGGTGATTGGTTTGGGCCTGGGGCTCTATTACAAGCAGGACCTGAAAGTCGGTGACCTGGATCGTGGCGCGCCAGAACTGCGTGCCGACTCCCGGTACAACACCGACAACGCGTTCATTATTGACAACTACTCCACCAGCGCCGATGTGCTGGTGGTGATGGTGGAAACCCCGGTGGAGCAGTGCACCCAGTACGAGGTGTTACGGGCCATGGATGCCCTGCAGTGGGAGCTGGAAAATACCCCGGGCGTTCAGTCCTCGGTGTCGCTGGCCGATGTCTCTAAAATTGTCACCAAGGCGCTGAACGAAGGCAACTGGAAGTGGTACGAGATTTCCCGCAACCAGACCATTATCAATGCCTCCATTCGCAGTGCACCTTCGGGCCTGATCAATACTGACTGCAGCCTGACGCCCGTGCTGGTGTTCCTGGAAGACCACAAGGCCGAAACCCTGCAAACCGTAGTGGATCGCGTCGAAGAGTTCGCGGCCAACAACAACAGCGAGGATCACACCTTCCTGCTGGCGGCGGGAAATGCTGGTGTTGAGGCGGCCACCAACGAGGTCATCTCGAACGCCAAGAACATGATGCTGATTTTCGTGTACGGCGTGGTGAGTCTGTTGTGCCTGATTACCTTCCGCTCGATTCGTGCGGTCTTGTGTATCGTTGTGCCGCTGGGTCTCACCTCGATCCTGTGCGAGGCGATCATGGCGGTCTCCGGTATTGGTATCAAGGTAGCAACACTGCCAGTGATAGCCCTGGGTGTGGGCATTGGTGTGGATTACGGCATCTATATCTACAGCAAGCTGGAGAAGTATCTGATGGAGGGCAAGACCCTGCAGGAAGCGTACTATGAAACCCTGCGCTCAACCGGCAAGGCCGTCGTGTTCACCGGTGTGACCCTTGGCCTTGGGGTGGTGACCTGGATTTTCTCTCCCATTAAATTCCAGGCCGATATGGGCTTCCTGCTGTTCTTCATGTTCCTGTGGAACATGATTGGCGCCATCTGGCTGCTTCCTGCCCTTGCGCGGTTCCTGCTGCGCCCGGACAGGATGGTTGCCAAAGCCCGCGCATCGAAATAAACTGTCGCTGTGCTCAGAAAAGCCCGCCATGCGGGCTTTTTTGTTGTTTGCTCAGGTGGTTAGCGAGTAAGGCCAGACTTTATTTATGGTGTGAAGTGGTCTATGTTTTAGAGCGAACGCCATGTTTGTCCGTACCAATGATCGGGCAATTCATTACAACGATAAAAATAAGGAAGAACTCACATGACACTGAAACTGAAAGCCTCCGCATTTGCCGTTGCTGTTGGCCTGGGCGTGGCCTCGGCACCGGCGACTGCCCAGGAGCAGCAGTTCGTAACCATCGGTACCGGTGGTGTGACCGGGGTCTACTATCCGGCCGGTGGCGCCATTTGCCGACTGGTGAACATGGATCGCAAAGAGCACGGCATTCGCTGCTCGGTAGAGAGCACCGGCGGTTCGGTCTATAACCTCAATGCGATTCGTCAGGGTGAGCTGGATCTGGCGGTTGCCCAGTCCGACTGGCAGTACCACGCCTATAATGGCACCAGCCAGTTCAAGGACGACGGCCCCAACAAGGAGCTTCGTGCCGTTTTCTCGCTGCACCCGGAACCGTTTACCGTTGTCGCCAGCAAGGGCTCCGGCATCAAGACCTTTGAAGACCTCGAAGGCAAGCGGGTGTCTGTGGGTAACCCGGGCTCCGGTCAGCGTGCAACAGCGGAAGTGTTGATGGACGAAATGGGCTGGACCCTGGACAAGTTCTCACTGGCTGCCGAGCTGAAAGCCGCCGAGCAGTCCCAGGCCCTGTGTGACGGCAACATTGATGCCTTCTTCTACACCGTTGGCCATCCGTCCGGTTCGATCAAGGAAGCGACCACATCCTGTGACAGCGTTATCGTCGCGGTAGACAACGCCGCCACCGAAAAGCTGATCAGTGAGAATGCATACTACCGTAAGGCCATTATCCCGGGTGGTATGTATCGTGGAACCGACGAGGACGTGCCCACTTTTGGTGTCGCCGCAACCTTCGTGTCCTCCACCGATGTGTCTGAAGAAGTGGTGTATGAGGTGGTCAAGGCCGTATTTGAAAACTTTGACAGCTTCAAGCGCCTGCACCCGGCATTCGCCAATCTGGAGAAATCGGAAATGGTGTCTGATGCCCTGAGTGCGCCGCTGCATCCGGGCGCCCTGAAGTACTACAAGGAAGCCGGTCTGATCAAGTAATCCGTGACCGGGCAACCGGGGGTGGCCTGTGCCGCCCCGGTTGTTATTTCCTCTCCCTCCTTCACAGGACATACCTATGACCGCAGAAAATCCCAATTCCGGGGACTCCGTAGATACCTCCGCTGTTGAACGGTTCCTGCAGACAGAAACCGGTGGTCGAGCCGGAACCGGCATTGCCGCAGTAATTTTGTTTGTGGTTCCCGTGGTTTGGTCCCTGTTTCAATTGTGGATTGCTTCACCACTGCCCTACATTTTCGAGATAGGGCTGCTCAACTCAACACAGGAACGTTCGATTCATCTGGCGTTTGCCACTTTCCTGGCGTTTGCCGCATTCCCCATGTTTAAGGGTCGGCAGGCGAACCCTAACGCCGTGCCTGTGTATGACTGGATTCTCGCGCTTGTGGCGGCTTTTTCATCCGCCTATCTCTACCTGTTCTATGACCAGTTGGCGACCAGACCTGGAGCCCCGATTCTGCAAGATCTGATCGTTGCTATGGTTGGTCTGGTACTTTTGCTGGAAGCAACACGCCGTGCCCTGGGTCTGCCGCTTACCATTGTGGCGGGTGTGTTTATTTTCTATTCGCTCGCCGGCCCTTACATGCCTGCTGTGATTTCCCATGCTGGCGCCAGTCTGGACAAGTTGGCCTCTCACCAGTGGCTGGGGACCGAAGGCGTGTTCGGTGTGGCGCTGGGTGTCTCCACCAGCTTTGTCTTTCTGTTCGTGCTTTTTGGCGCCTTGCTGGAGCGAGCCGGGGCAGGCAATTACTTCATCAAGGTTGCCTATGCCTCGTTGGGCCACATGAGAGGCGGGCCAGCCAAGGCAGCCGTCGTTTCCAGTGGCCTGAGCGGGATTATCTCCGGCTCGTCCATCGCCAATGTGGTCACCACCGGCACCTTCACGATTCCGCTGATGAAGCGGGTCGGGTTTCCTGCCACCAAGGCTGGCGCTGTTGAGGTGGCGGCGTCCACCAACGGTCAGCTGACGCCGCCGGTCATGGGGGCTGCGGCATTCCTGATGGTGGAGTACGTCGGTATCTCCTATCTGGAGGTGATGAAACACGCGATTCTTCCTGCCCTGATTTCCTATATTGCCCTCGTCTACATCGTTCATCTGGAAGCCTGCAAGCTAAACATGAAGGGAATGGAGCGGCCGAACAAGCCCACCCTGGCGCAACGAATGCTGACCTGGGTGTTCCTCGTGTTGGGGTTGGCGGTTCTGACGTTCGTGGTTTACTACGGTGTTGGCTGGACCAAATCCGCATTTGGCGAGGCGGCCCCGTGGGTCCTGGCGCCTGTGCTGCTGGCGGTGTATATCAGCCTGGTCGGGTATGCGGCGCAGTTCCCGGACTTGCAGGAAGACGATCCGGAAACTGCCATGGATGAGTTGCCGCCATTGGGCAGGACGGTCAAGACCGGCCTGCATTACCTTCTGCCGGTGGTGGTGCTGATCTGGTGCCTTACCGTGGAGCGTTTCTCGCCACAGTTGTCGGCGTTCTGGGCGACGGTGCTGATGATCTTCATTGTGGTGACCCAGGTTCCCCTGAAGCAGATGTTCCGCAAGCGGGGCCATATGGGCGCTGCGTTCAAGCAAGGTTTGTGGGATGTGGTGCGCTCCCTGGCAACGGGTGCCAGGAACATGATCGGCATTGGTGTGGCGACGGCAACTGCGGGTATCGTGGTGGGGACGGTCACGCTGACCGGGATCGGCCTGGTGATGGCGCAGTTCGTGGAGTTTATCTCAGGCGGTAACCTGATGCTGATGCTGATCTTCACCGCGGTGATCAGCCTCATTCTCGGCATGGGCCTGCCCACTACCGCCAACTACATCGTGGTGTCGACACTGATGGCGCCGGTTATTGTGACGCTGGGCGCCCAGAGTGGGCTGATAGTGCCGCTCATCGCGGTGCACCTGTTTGTGTTCTACTTCGGGATACTGGCGGACGACACACCGCCAGTGGGGCTGGCGGCCTACGCCGCTGCCGCGATTTCCGGGGCGGATCCGATTCGAACGGGTGTTCAGGGCTTCACCTACGATATCCGGACCGCCATCCTGCCGTTCATGTTCATCTTCAACACTCAGTTGCTGTTGATCGGGCTGACCGGTTGGTTCGATCTTCTGGTCACCATCTTCAGTGCGGTCACCGCCATGCTCGTTTTCTCGGCAGCAACCCAGGGTTTCTGGTTCACCCGCACCCGATGGTGGGAAACCCTGTGCCTGCTGTTGATTACCTTCACCATGTTCAGGCCCGGGTTCTGGTGGGACAGGGTTTACCCGCCGGTTGAGCATCGCCCCGGGACCGAAATTATGGAGTACATAGAGACGGTTCCGGCAGGTGAGAACGTTGTCCTCAAGGCATCCGGGATGACGATTGACGGTGATGAGAAGTCCACGTTCCTGCAACTGCCGCTGCCAGCGGGCGAGACGCCGGAAGCCCGGCTGCAGGAATCTGGCCTTGGCCTGCGTCAGGACGGCGATCAGATGGTTGTGGATTTCGTTTCCTATGGCAGTGTGGCAGAAAACGCCGGGCTGTATTTTGACTGGACCATTGATGCCGTTCAGGTGCCGCTGGAGCGACCGCCGAAAGAGCTGATGTTCATCCCGGCCCTGATTCTGCTCGGCCTGGTGGCCTTTGGCCAGCTTCGGCGCAAGGCCCGGGAGGATCGTAGCGCCCAACCCGCCTGATAGCATCCCGGGCGGTCGAAGCGGTAAAACCCGGCATTAACGTGCCGGGTTTTTTTCTGTTAAACTCCCGGGCGAAACAGCCCGCGGTTTGTGTCGCGGAACGCTGTTGCCATGTGATCTCTGGTATAGATCACCGCTGAGTTACCAACTGGAGTTTTTTCATGCCCGTCATTACCTTGCCGGATGGCAGCCATCGTAGTTTTGCAGAACCCGTTACCGTTCATGATGTTGCCGCCGACATCGGCGCCGGCCTGGCCAAAGCCGCCCTGGCCGGGAAGGTGGATGGCAAGCTCGTGGATACCAGCCACCGGATTGACAATGATGCCGAGCTGGCCATTGTCACCGAGCGTGACGAGGAAGGCGTGGATATTATTCGCCACTCCACCGCCCATTTGCTGGCCATGGCCGTCAAGGCGCTGTTTCCGTCCGCCCAGGTGACCATTGGCCCGGTGATCGACAACGGCTTTTACTACGATTTCAAGTTCGACCGCCCGTTTACCAACGAAGATCTGGCGCGCATCGAGACCCGCATGGAGGAACTGTCGAAGCAGGACATTCCGGTTTCCCGCTCGGTTCTGTCCCGCGACCAAGCAGTGAAGCTGTTTAATGAGATGGGCGAGGAATACAAGGTCCGGATTATTGAGGACATTCCCGGTGACGAAGACCTGTCGTTCTATCGCCAGGGTGATTTCATTGACCTGTGCCGTGGTCCCCATGTGCCCAGCACCGGTAAGCTGAAAGCCTTCAAGCTCACCAAGGTTGCGGGCGCGTACTGGCGTGGCGACACCAGCAATGAGCAACTGCAGCGGGTGTACGGCACCGCCTGGGGCAACAAGAAAGACCTCAAGGCCTATCTGCACCGCCTCGAAGAGGCTGAGAAGCGAGACCACCGGAAGGTCGGCAAGAAACTGAACCTGTTCCATATGCAGGAAGAAGCGCCGGGAATGGTGTTCTGGCATCCGGATGGCTGGTCTTTGTACCAGGAAATTGAACAGTACATGCGTCGTAAACAGCACCAGCATGGTTACCGGGAAATCAAGACTCCGCAGGTCGTGTCCCGCAATCTCTGGGAAAAGTCCGGGCACTGGGACAAGTTCAAGGACGACATGTTCACGACCGAATCGGAGAAGCATGACTACGCCATCAAACCGATGAACTGCCCATGTCATGTGCAGGTATTCAACCAGGGTCTGAAAAGCTACAAGGACTTGCCCCTGCGGCTGGCGGAATTTGGTTCCTGCCACCGTAATGAAGCCTCGGGAGCTCTGCATGGCCTGATGCGGGTTCGCGGCTTTACCCAGGACGATGCCCACATTTTCTGCGAAGAAGATTCAATCCAGCAGGAAGTGTCTGATTTTATTGGGATGCTTCATGAGATTTATGCGGACTTCGGGTTTACCGAAATTCTCTACAAACTCTCGACCCGTCCGGAAAAGCGTGTCGGCTCCGATGAAGTGTGGGACAAGTCGGAAGCGGCCCTGGAAGAGGCCCTGAACCGTGAAGGCGTGGACTGGGAGCTTTTGCCCGGCGAAGGGGCGTTTTATGGACCGAAAATCGAATTTTCGCTGAAAGACTGCATCGGCCGGGTGTGGCAGTGTGGTACTATTCAGGTCGATTTTTCCATGCCGGGGCGTCTGGGCGCGCAATACGTCGCCGATAACTCCGAGCGCAAGACGCCGGTTATGCTGCACCGGGCGGTTCTCGGTTCATTCGAGCGTTTTATTGGCATTCTGATCGAAGAGTATGAAGGCGCCTTCCCGACATGGCTTGCGCCAACACAGATTGCGGTGCTGAATATTACCGACAATCAGCGTGAATATTGCCAGAATCTTGCAAAAAAGTGGGATTCCCTGGGCTATAGGGTTAATGCCGACTTGAGAAACGAGAAGATCGGCTTTAAAATCCGCGAGCATACTATTAACAAAGTCCCTTTCCTTGTTGTTGTCGGCGACAAAGAAGTCGACAACAACGCCGTTGCGGTGAGAACCCGCAAAGGCGAAGATCTGGGGACTTTATCGCTGGAAGCGTTTGAACAGCTGATGGCTGATGAAATCAATCGCAAAGGCAAAACCAAAACGGAGATCTGATTATTAAACAGCGAGCGAATCGGGGTGGGCGTACACCAAAAGCGCCGATCAATGAGAATATTGACGCAACGGAAGTCCGTCTGATCGATGCCGAAGGCAATCAGGTCGGTGTCGTACCGATTGAGGATGCAATCAAGCAGGCAGAAGAAGCGTCTCTTGACCTGGTTCAGGTTACGGATTCCGATCCGATCGTCTGTAAGATAATGGACTACGGCAAGAAAATCTTCGATGAGAAGAAGGCCAAGGCGGCTGCCAAGAAAAAGCAGAAGCAGACGCAGGTCAAAGAGCTTAAGTTCCGACCAGGAACTGAAGAGGGGGATTACCAGGTCAAACTACGCAACCTGGTACGTTTCCTTGAAAACGGGGACAGAGGCAAGATCACTATTCGCTTCCGTGGACGTGAGATGGCACACCAGGAAATCGGTATGAAGCTCATGGGCCGCATTGAAACGGATATTGAAGAGCTGGCGACGGTTGAGATGCGGCCAAAGATGGAAGGCCGGCAAATGACCATGATCGTCGCACCCCGAAAAAAGAAGTGATCCTGATCGGGTGACGGTATCCCCCGCGCTTGCGGGGGATTCGTCGTTCAGGACACATTGTTATTTTTAAAAACAGAATGCGGAGTTTTAAAAATGCCGAAGATGAAAACCAAAAGCGGAGCCACGAAACGGTTCAAGAAAACCGCCACTGGCTTCAAGCACAAGCAGTCCTTCACCAGTCATATCTTAACCAAGAAGAGCCCCAAGCGTAAGCGTCAGCTCCGTGGTACCAAGCTGATTGCCAAGTCTGATGTGGCTTCCATCAAGCGTATGACAGCGTGCTGATCAGCCGCTAACCATTCCTGAAAAGGTTTAAAGGTAGAAGGATTAAAGTATGGCTCGTGTAAAACGTGGTGTGGTCGCACGCCGTCGTCACAAAAAGATTCTCAGTCAGGCCAAAGGCTACTACGGCGCTCGCAGCCGTGTATTCCGTGTTGCCAAGCAAGCGGTTATCAAGGCCGGTCAATATGCATACCGTGACCGTCGTAACCGTAAGCGCGCTTTCCGCGCTCTGTGGATTGCCCGTATCAATGCTGGCGCCCGCGCCAACGGACTGTCTTACAGCCGTCTGATCGCTGGTCTGAAAAAGGCTAACGTCGAGATCGATCGTAAGGTTCTGGCCGACCTGGCCATGAACGAGCAGCAGGCGTTTGCCGCTGTTGTTGAGAAGGCCAAAGCGTCCCTGTGATCGCTTAGCTCTTTCATCGATTGCTGATCGATACGGGCGTCTCATGGCATCATGAAGACGCCTCCTGATAGGGGAAGGGCACGCTCTTCCCCTATTTTTGTTTACAAGACTGTGTTTTAGCACTCCCATTTCTGGTTTGGAGCAGGGTCAATGGAAAACCTGGAACAGCTGGTTCAGGACGGGTTGGCGGCCGTAGACAAAGCCGGCAGCCTGCAGGCACTTGATCAAATTCGTATTGAGTACCTCGGCAAGAAAGGCGTGATTACCCAGCAGGCGAAAACCCTGGGCAAGCTGTCTGCCGAAGAGCGCCCTGCCGCCGGCCAGAAAATCAACGAAGCGAAAGGCCAGGTGGAGCAGGCTATCAATGCCCGCCGGACGGACCTTGAGCGGGTCGCCATTGAGGCAAAACTGGCCAGCGAATCCATCGATGTTACCCTGCCCGGCCGCGGCCAGCACCTTGGTGGACTGCACCCGGTGACCCGGACTCTCCAGCGCATCGAAGAGATTTTCTCCAGGGCGGGCTATACCGTGGAGCAGGGGCCGGAAATCGAAGACGATTACCACAACTTCGAGGCGCTCAACATTCCCGGGCATCACCCGGCGCGTGCGATGCACGACACCTTCTATTTCAACCCGGGCACACTGTTGCGGACACACACCTCGCCGGTTCAGATCCGCACCATGGAAGCGGGGAAACCCCCGTTCCGGATGATTTGTCCCGGTCGGGTTTACCGGTGTGATTCCGACATGACCCACACGCCCATGTTCCATCAGGTGGAAGGGCTGCTGGTGGAGCAGAACGTCAGTTTTGCGGATCTGAAGAGCACGGTGGAGGAGTTCCTGAGGGTCTTCTTCGAACGCGACCTGAAGGTTCGCTTCCGTCCCTCCTATTTCCCGTTTACGGAACCCTCCGCCGAAGTGGACATTGAGTGGGGCCGGGAAGCCGACGGCAGTATCAAGTGGCTGGAAGTCATGGGCTGCGGCATGGTGCACCCGAAAGTATTCGAGTATTGCGGTATTGATGCCGAGGCGTATCGGGGCTTTGCGTTTGGTCTGGGCGTTGAGCGCCTGGCCATGCTGCGTTACGGCGTAAACGACCTGCGCATGTTTTTCGAGAACGATCTGCGCTTCCTGCGCCAGTTCCGTTAAACCAGGGTTTTCTGACGGCAATTATCAACAGGCGAAACCGCAACAGGACAAGGCTTAACCATGAAATTCAGTGAACAGTGGCTGCGCGAGTGGGTAAATCCGGAGATCAGCTCCCAGGAATTGATGGATCAGATCACCATGGCCGGACTGGAAGTGGACGGTTTCGAAGCCGTGGCGGGCGCCTTTCAGGGCGTGGTCGTGGGCGAAGTGCAATCGGTTGAGGCGCACCCTGATGCGGACAAGCTTCGGATCTGCCAGGTGTATGACGGCCAGCAAACGGTTCAGGTGGTGTGCGGCGCTCCCAACGTCCGGAATGGCCTCAAGGTGCCGTTTGCGGTTGTCGGCGCCGTTCTGCCCGGCAATTTCACCATCAAGAAGGCCAAGCTTCGCGGCCAGCCTTCCGAAGGCATGCTCTGTTCCGAATCCGAACTGGAGCTGTCCGGAAATCACGAAGGCCTGATGGAGCTGCCGGCGGATGCGCCGGTGGGTGCGGACCTGAGCGACTATCTCGGGCTCAATGATATTTCCATTGATGTCGACCTGACCCCCAATCGAGCCGATTGTCTGTCGATCCGTGGCATCGCCAGGGAAGTGGGTGTGCTTAACAGCCTGTTGCTGGAAAGTCCGGACATTCGTGAGGTTGAGGCGGTGCACTCGGACGTCCCCGACATCCGGGTGGAAGCGCCGGCCGGCTGCCCCCGTTACCTGGGCCGGATACTGCGCAACGTTAATCTTCAGGCCCAGACACCCCTGTGGATGCAGGAGAAGCTGCGTCGGTCTGGCATCCGTTCCATTGATGCGGCGGTGGATGTCACCAACTACGTCATGCTGGAACAGGGGCAGCCCATGCACGCGTTTGACCGCGCGGAGATCGCTGGCGGCATTGTTGTCCGTATGGCGAGGCCGGCGGAAAAGCTGGTGCTGCTGGACGGCCAGGAAGTGGAGCTCACGGGCCAGACCCTGGTTATCGCCGATCATGACAAGCCGATTGCCATCGCGGGCATCATGGGGGGAGAGCATTCGGGTGTGAGCGCCAACACCCGGGACCTGATTCTGGAAGCGGCCTATTTTGATCCGATTACGCTGGCTGGCAAAGCCCGCCACTATGGCCTGCACACCGATGCCTCCCACCGTTTCGAGCGTGGTGTTGATTACCAGCTTGCGAGGGATGCCATGGAGCGAGCAACCTCCCTGCTGATGGAAATCGTCGGTGGTGAACCCGGTGATATTGTTGAAGTGGTCAGTGAGGCACACCTGCCCGACGACCGGGTGGTTGATCTGCGCACACAACGGCTGACTGACGTGCTGGGCCTGGCGATTGATCGTACGACCATTGAGGAGATCCTGACCCGCCTTGGGCTGCATGTTGACAAGCTGCTGAAAGACGGCTGGCGCATCCGGGTACCGAGCTTCCGGCCGGACATTGCCATCGAGGAAGACCTGATTGAGGAGGTTGGCCGCATCTATGGCTACAACAACCTGCCGGTAACCGAGCCGACCGGTGCGCTCGGATTGCGTGCCACAGAGGAAGCGGTACGCCCCGTGTCCTCTATTCGGCATTACCTGGTTGCCCAGGGGTATCAGGAGGCCATTACCTACAGTTTCGTGGACCCGAAGGTTCAGCAGATGGTGGACCCGGAGCAGGACGGTATTGCGCTGGCAAACCCCATTTCATCGGACTTGTCGGTCATGCGCACCAGTCTCTGGAGCGGCCTGCTGAAAACGGTGGCTCATAACCAGAACCGTCAACAGCCACGTATCCGCCTGTTCGAGACCGGGCTTCGGTTTGTCAGAGAGGGTGAGCATATTGATCAGCAGCCAATGTTGGCAGGCGTTGTCGTCGGCCCGGAGCATCCGGAAAACTGGGCAAACGGTCGCAGAACTGCCGATTTCTTTGATGTAAAGGGTGACCTGGAAGGCCTGTTCCAGTTGCTGGGTATTGAGGTACAGTTTGTTGGCAGTCAGCGCCCGGCGCTGCACCCTGGACAGACCGCCGAACTGATGCGCGATGGCGAACGTGTCGGCTGGCTGGGCACATTGCATCCACAAGTTCAGAAAAATCTGGAACTTAATGGCACGATCCTGATGTTTGAGCTATTCTTGAATTTGATCGTTACTGGATATGTGCCTAATTTCAAAGAAATTTCAAAATTCCCGGAAGTTCGTCGGGATTTGGCTATTATTATCGGGAGCGATGTGGCGTTTGCGGATGTTGAGCGGGTGACCCGGAAACATGCCGGAGAGCGCCTGACGGCGTTGCGTGCGTTTGATGTCTATGAAGGTGAATCTCTGGGTGAGGGCAACCGCAGCCTGGCGTTAAGCCTTTTCTGGCAACACCCTGAGCGCACGTTGAACGATGATGAAGTGCATTCACTCTTCAACGGTGTGATCGATGCATTGAAAGAAGAGCTGGGGGCAACACTGAGGAGTTGAGACATGTCGGCTTTGACGAAGGCGGAGATGGCAGAGCGCTTGTATGAAGAGTTGGGCCTGAACAAACGCGAAGCCAAGGAAATGGTGGAAGCTTTTTTCGACGAAATCAGAGGCGCTCTCAGCCACAACGAACAGGTGAAACTGTCGGGCTTCGGCAATTTCGATCTGCGGGATAAGAAACAGCGGCCGGGAAGGAACCCGAAAACGGGTGAAGAAATTCCAATCAGTGCACGGCGTGTTGTTACGTTTCGTCCAGGACAAAAACTGAAACAAAAAGTAGAAGCGTATGCTGGAACCCAGTCATAACAACGAACTTCCCACGATTCCGGGAAAGCGTTACTTCACGATTGGTGAGGTGGCGGAATTATGTGCGGTGAAAGCGCACGTATTGCGATACTGGGAACAGGAGTTCCCGCAATTGTCACCGGTCAAGCGCCGGGGCAACCGTCGTTACTATCAGCGGGCAGACGTGATAACCATTCGTCAGATCCGCAGTCTGCTGTATGATCAGGGTTATACCATTGGCGGCGCCAAGCAGAAGCTGAGCAGCCATGAGGTGAAAGACGATACCTCCCAGTACAAACAGATCATCCGGCAGATGATCACGGAACTGGAAGAGGTGCTGGAGGTGCTGAACGCACCGGTGAAATAAGGCCTGATGTGCCGGCAAAACCGAAGCCGTACTGTCACGACTTCGGTTTTTTTATGCCTCGGAATCCCCTCCGCGCCTGAGTTCCGTTTTGGGTAGGTGGCCCGGTATCCGGAGCGGGTGCACCGACATCAGGGTATCAACTCCAGTTCACGGCGAAGTTCCTCAGTCGTGGGCCGCAACTGCGCCAGACCTTTTCGGGCGCGTCGTTGGCTGAGATAGTAAAGAATCGGCGATGCAATAAACACCGACGAACTGGTACCGATCACGATGCCAAACAGCATGGGAAGAGCGAAACTGGCCACAGCGGCCCCTCCGGCAATGCCCATGGGGAGCAGGGCGAGGAACGTGGTCACCGAGGTAAACACGGTTCGGGTCAGCGTTGACGAAATGCTTTCGTTCAGTAGTTCCAGCATTGGACGTTCCGGCGTTTTACGCAAATTCTCCCGAATACGATCAAATACCACCACCTTGTCGTTGACAGAGTAGCCGATCAGCGCGAGCAATGCCGCCACCGCCGTCAGGTTGAATTCCACGCCGGCCAGCACAAAGAAACCAATGGTTTTTGTCAAATCCAGTGCAATGGTCACGGTTGCGGCCAGCGCGAAGTGGGACTCGAAACGGAACCAGAGGTAAGCCAGCATACCGGTGCCGGCCAGCAGGACCGCCAGGATGGTGGCGTCACTGAATCCCCCGCTGACTTTCGGGCCAACCATGTCTACCCGTGAAAATTCGGCTTCCGGTTGCGCCGATGTGACCGCCGTTTTCAGGGCTGTCACCTGGGCGGATGTTGACCCCGGCTCGCCCTGTTCAACGGGCAGGCGAATCAGGAAGCGCCCGTCGGTACCGAACTCCTGGAGGGAGGCGTCTCCAAGGCCATGGCTTTGAAGCGTTGTCCGCAATTGCTCCACTGATACGCTTTCAGCTTTTACCTCAACAACGGTGCCACCCGTAAAATCCACGCCATAGTGAAGCCCCGGGTATGCGAACAGTCCTATTGCCGTAACCGACAACACCGCCGACACCGCCAACCCCACCAAACGACCGCGCAGAAAGTTTACGCCACGCTGGCCGAGCCGATCCAGTGCGGCTATCCCGGAGATGACAAGCGGCTTTCTTTCGCGACCACGGAGGCGCCATTCCATGATCAGGCGGGTGACTGAAATGGCCGTGAACATCGAGGTTAACAAGCCAATGCCAATGGTGACAGCGAACCCCCTGACCGGCCCGCTGCCGAACAGGAACAGCAAGCTCACGGCGATCAGGGTGGTCAGGTTGGAATCGAGAATCGTGCTATAAGCCTTGCCAAACCCTTCTCTCACAGCCATCCAGGCAGGCTTGCCCAGACGGGATTCTTCCCGGATTCGTTCATTGATCAGGATGTTGGCGTCTACCGCCATGCCAACCGTGAGGATAATGCCGGCAATGCCCGGCAGCGTCAGCGTGGCACCGAGCAGGCTCAACACGCCGAAGAGCAGCCCGACGTTCACGGCCAGGCTAACGCAGGCAATGGCACCCCATCGCCCATAGAGCCCCAGCATGAAGGCAATGACCATCGCCGCACCCAGCAGGCCGGTGGTCAGGCCCATGGCGATGGCATCGCTGCCCAGGTCCGGGCCTACCGTGCGCTCTTCCACCACATGAAGAGGGGCCGGCAACGCGCCAGCCCTCAGGAGCAATGCCAGATTGCTGGCCTCTCTGGTGGTGAATGCGCCGCTGATCTCGCCACTGCCTCCGCCAATCACGCTACGAATAACCGGGGCGGTCAGTACTTCGTCGTCCAGTACAATGGCGAGTGCGTGGCCGATATTGCTCCGCGTCATCTCACCAAAGAGGCGGGCGCCTTCGTTATCCAGTTTGAAATTGACAACGGGCTCACCCGTATAGGGATTGAAGGCCATGCGGGCGTCCCGGATGTGTTCTCCCTCCATGGCAACCCGTCGTTCCAGTTGATAATGACGGTCCTCTGAGGCCGCTGGCAGGATCATGATAGTGTCGTCGCTTCCCGAAAGACGGCCTGCTACCCAGTGAAAGGTCATTTTGGCGGTGGTGCCCAGCAATGTCCTGATTTCACTCGGGTCGGCGACGCCCGGCATCTGGACCAGGATACCGTCACTTCCCTGGCGAGTGATGCTGGGGTCAACGAGACCGGTTTCGTCGAGCCTCCGGCGAACCACTTCCAGGCTCCGTTCAACGGCATCCCTGGTGACCGCCTCCTGCCAGGTGTCTGTTAGCGTCAGGATCAGCCGACCGTCACGCTGATTCACATCAAACCGGCGTACGCCGTCAGAGGTTTCGCGGGCGAGATCGCGGGCCAGGCGGATTGCCTCCGGCCATTGTTCGGGCGTGCGCAGGGGTATCTCGACGCGCTCACTGGATACCAGCGGCCGGCCATAATGGATGCCGGCGGTGCGAAGGGCGTCACCCAGTTCATCGGCAACAGTCTGGTATTCACTGGTGATCAGTTGCCGGGTGTCCGTCTGCAGCAGCAGATGAGATCCGCCCTGCAGATCCAGCCCCAGGGCAATTGTATTCTGCAGATACCAGTCCGGCAGACGCCCGGAAAGGTCCCGGGGAAGAAGGTTAGGCAATGCGCTCAACAAACCGAGCACGATCACCAGGCCATAAACGATGGCCCGTGAACTCAAAGATTTCATGGGTAACCCCTGAATAATGCATCAATTGGCCGAAAGACTGCGAAAAGGCAGTCGTTATTCTCGATTGAAGATCAGGACAGGGGAGGAGCCCGAAGGGGCGGGCGAAAGAAGCTGTGGGAAGAGGGCACTCCGACGTGGAGGCCGATTCCGGGTGCGCCATCGGCAGATGTAAGCTGTCTGGTCAGAGTGTCGGTGCCATCGATTAACCAGACCGGGCTGTGGCGGTCGTTTTCTGGATCCCGGTCTGAATCCGCATCGGGCTTTTCGACTCTGATTTTTTCGATGTGGCTGACAGCAACCAGATGCTGGAGTTCGACGGTAAACTGGGGGTTAACGGTAACCGTGTGGGAAGCCCGGAGGGCGCCCCCTGACACCAGGGCACACAACAGAATAATCAGCGTCAGGCCAGTGAGATAAGTGGCTAACGGCTGACTGTGGCTGGGATGTCGTCTGTTCATGATGGAGACTCTGGGGAGTCGTTGCAGTTTGGGGCCGGCGTATTTGTTCGTCAAGGGGTGGCTGTATAAATACTTGGACACCTGAAAGCACAAAGCCCGGACCTTTCGGCCCGGGCTTTGTGTAGGGAATCTGGTCGGGACGGCAGGATTTGAACCTGCGACCCTCTGCACCCCATGCAGATGCGCTACCAAGCTGCGCTACGCCCCGAAATGCCAGTGGCCAAAGAGAAACTTAAGAGAAATCTCAGTGGCTTAGCGGGAGCGAAGTCTACACCAGGCCACGGCAAAAATAAACAGGCTTTTCGAATTTCCCGTGGTCATTCTCAACGGAGTTTGGTCTCTCGCAATTTAAGGATGAAGGTGGGGGCATCGAAGGTGTCCGGGCTTGCTTCTTCCCAATACTTGTCGTAGATGCCCAGCCCGGTTTCACCGTCCAGAAGGGCGCCGGGTTCGAGGAACGGGAAGAGATCCATATAGGAGCGGGCCTCGTCTCTGGAAACCCGGCGGACAATATGCTCGGGACCAAGCTCTGAAGGGTGCTGTATGCCAGAAGCCTCCAGCAGGTTTTGCAGGGCATCCAGAGTATTTTTGTGGAAGTGGTACACGCGCTGGCTCTTGTCTTGCACGTCCAGCTTGTTTCCACGCCTGGGATCCTGAGTGGCCACGCCGCTGGGGCAACGCCCGGTGTGGCAGTTGAGTGACTGGATGCACCCTAGAGCAAACATGTAGCCCCGGGCCGCATTGCACCAGTCCGCGCCCAGGGCCAGCGTGCGTGCGATGTTGAACGCGGACGTGATCTTGCCTGCTGCGCCAATGGCGATGGATTCCCGAAGATTGGTGCCCACCAGTGTGTTGTGCACCAACAGGAGGGCTTCGGTCATGGGCATGCCAAGCCGGTTTATGAACTCCAGCGGAGCCGCGCCGGTGCCACCCTCTCCGCCATCCACGACTATGAAGTCTGGCTTGCGCCCGGTTTCAAGCATGGCCTTGACGATGCCAAACCATTCCCAGGGATGACCAATGGCCAGCTTGAATCCTACCGGTTTACCGCCAGATAGCTCTCGAAGGTGATCCACAAATTCGAGCAGCTCCACCGGGGTTGAAAATGCCGAGTGGCGGGCAGGCGACACGCAGTCTTCACCCGGCGCCACCCCCCGGGCTTCGGCAATCTCAGTGGTTACCTTGGCGCCGGGCAATATGCCTCCATGCCCCGGCTTTGCGCCCTGGGATAGTTTGACCTCTATCATTTTCACCTGGTCGAGGGCCGCGTTGTCCCGGAACATCTCTTCGTTAAACGAACCGTCCTTATGTCGGCAGCCGAAGTACCCCGAGCCGATTTCCCACACCAG
The DNA here is from genome assembly GCA_966210405.1 of uncultured Marinobacter sp. Taxonomy (GTDB): domain Bacteria; phylum Pseudomonadota; class Gammaproteobacteria; order Pseudomonadales; family Oleiphilaceae; genus Marinobacter. The sequence goes on along the minus strand of CBIHLH010000021.1, from coordinate 3,783 downwards.
ATCACCGCCGGGCTGGCGATGGTAGCGTGAGATCGAGCCCTCGCCTGTATCGTGGTAGAAATTGCCAAGCCTGGCACCGGTGTTGAGGCTGAGTATGGCGTTGGCCGAGAGCGAGCCAAAACTCATGGCGGAAATATTAAATACGCTGGCGCTGTATGGCTTCCTGCAATGTTTGCCGATCAGGATGCGGAAGTCGCTGTCGGCCAGGCGTGATGGTGTCAGGGAGTGGTTGATCCACTCATACCCCGTCTCGTACATGTCGTGCTGGGAGCCGAAGGGCCGTTTATCAAGCACGTTCTTTGCGCGCTGGTAAACGATGGCTCTCTGCTCCCGGGAAAAGGGACGCTCCTCGGTATCGGACTGGATGAAGTATTGCCGGATCTCCGGGCCGATGGACTCAAGAAAGTACCGGACATTCGCCAGAATGGGATAGATGCGACTGACGGTGTGCTTTTTCTGCAACAGATCGTAGGTGCCCACGGCTGCCAGAAGGGCGAACACGACGGGAACCCAGTAGCCCTCGCTCGCCCAGATACTCAGCGCTAGCGATACGAAAAAGCCGGCAAGACTGATGACATAGACGGAGTAGCGAATCGGCACGGTTGTCGTTTTTTCCATGGGTACCTCGGTTGGTCTGATGGTCTATGCTGATAATGCGTATTTCGGGTATTACGTATCTTTGATGTTTTGAGGTCAAAACATTATCATAACGCACTTGTAACGTTTGAATTCCGATTCCGAAAAAGATTCACCCCAATTAGGAGGCGCCAAACGTGGGCGAAGCAGTGAAAGACGAATATCAAACTGACTACGTGGCGGGCCAGGATAACATCAATCCGTTAGGGCTCGACTTACATGCACCGGTATTCCTGATCAGTTCCTTCCTGGTGGTGGCGTTTGTCGTGGGGACGCTGATGTTCCCGGCGGAGGCCATGAAGCTTCTGGATGGCGTCAAGTGGAGTGTTATTGGAACCTTTGACTGGTTTTTTCTGCTCAGTGCGAACATTTTTGTGGTGGTGGCCCTGGCCCTGATTTTCATGCCGGTCGGCAAGATACGGCTGGGTGGCATGGATGCCAAGCCGGAATTTTCCACCCTGTCCTGGTTCGCCATGCTGTTTGCCGCTGGTATGGGCATCGGCCTGATGTTCTGGGCGGTGGCGGAGCCGGTTGCCTATTATACCGGTTGGTACAAAACGCCACTGGGCGTCGAGGCCAATACCCCCGCCGCCGCGGATCTGGCGATGGGCGCGACCATGTACCACTGGGGTCTGCACCCATGGGCCATCTACGCCATCGTGGCGTTGTCGCTGGCGTTTTTCGCGTTCAACAAGAATATGCCCCTGACCATTCGCTCTGCGTTTTTCCCGCTGCTGAAAGACAGGGTGTGGGGCTGGCCCGGGCACATCATTGATATCCTGGCGGTACTGGCCACCATTTTCGGCCTGGCGACGTCACTCGGCTTTGGGGCTCAACAGGCCGCCTCCGGGTTGAGTTATCTGTTCGGTATTTCCTCGGGCGTCAACGTTCAGATGGCTATTATCACGGGGGTCACCTTTGTGGCACTGATATCCGTGGTTCGTGGCCTGGATGGCGGTGTCAAGGTTCTCAGTAACATCAATATGGGTCTGGCCGGACTGCTGCTGTTTTTCATCATCTTTGCCGGCCCCACCATGACCATTATTGAAACCATGTGGACGACGTCGTCCAGCTATGTAGGCAATATGGTGACGCTGAGCAATCCGTTCGGTCGGGAAGACGAGGCCTGGTTCCACGGTTGGACGGTCTTCTACTGGGCATGGTGGATTTCCTGGTCACCGTTCGTCGGGATGTTTATTGCCCGGGTTTCCCGTGGCCGCACGGTTCGGGAGTTCATCACTGCTGTTCTGCTCGTTCCCACGATCATTACGGTTGTCTGGATGAGTGCCTTTGGCGGTACCGCTCTGGAGCAGGTTCAGAGCAATATTGGCGCACTCGCGGATAAAGGCATCACCGATGTGTCTCTGGCGATGTTCCAGATGCTGGAGAACATCTCTCTGACCGCCATTACCTCATTTATTGGCATTGTGCTGGTGCTGGTGTTTTTCGTAACCTCCTCGGACTCTGGCTCCCTGGTGATCGACAGCATTACCGCGGGTGGTAAGGTTGAAGCGCCGGTCAGTCAGCGGGTGTTCTGGGCTGTCATGGAGGGTGTCATTGCGGCGGCTTTGATCTTCGGTGGTGGCGAGGATGCGCTGGGCGCGATTCAGGCTGTGGCGATCACGGCGGGGCTACCGTTCACGTTGGTTCTGCTGATCATGACCTGGGGCTTGCTCAAGGGGCTCAGCCATGAACGCAAGCTGCTGATAGAGCGCGGAGAGCTCTGACTGCTCTGTAAAGCACAAAAAAACCGGGGCTGAAGCCCCGGTTTTTTTGTGTCTATTTTACAGGCTCGCGAAGGTCCTCATGGCGTAGCTGGCACGCTCGACGGGCGTAAAGTGTGGCCGTTTCAGGCGCTCAATGGTACGCAGACGAGGCAGCAGACCTCGGCCATTAGCCATTTGGATCGCCAGCCCCGGACGGGCATTCAGCTCCAGTAACAGCGGGCCTTCCCGATGGTCGACCACCAGATCAACCCCCATATACCCCAGGCCAGTTGCCTCGTAGCAGCGGGCTGCCATTTCCAGCATTTCGGGCCAGGCGTCAATGGCAATGTTCTCCAGTGCCAAGCCGGTATCCGGGTGCAGTGTAATGGGGCGGTTGAACTGCACCGCGTTGAGGCCTCGGCCGGTGCCCACATCCAGGCCAACGCCCACGGCGCCCTGATGCAGGTTCGCCTTGCCATCCGAGGCTGTGGTTGCCAGCCGCAGCATCGCCATTACCGGGTAGCCCTGAAACACGATGATGCGGATGTCCGGAACCCCCTGGAACGAGTATCGGGCGAGAGACGGAACGGATTCGACCAGGCTTTCGACAATGGCAACGTCGGGGGTGCCGGCCAGTGAGTAGAGGCCGGCGAGGATGTTGGTCAGGTGGCGCTCCAGAAACGGCGCATTCACCCGGGCGCCGGACGCTTTCACATACTCCTCGCCGTCGCGGCCAGTGATGACGGTAATCCCCTTGCCGCCGGAGCCCTTGGCCGGCTTGATGGCAAACCCGCTCAGATCCTCTGCCATTTCCCGGAAGTGGGAGATTTCATGTTGCTGGCGTACCACCTGAAGCAGCTTGGGGGTTTTGACATCGTATTCCGCCACCACCAGCTTGGTTTTCAGCTTGTTGTCCACCAGCGGATAGGAGGACCGTTCATTGTAACGGGCAATGTAATCCACATTGCGCCGGTTCATGTTCAGCATGCCCAGACGATTCAGCGTGCTCGGGGAAATCCAGTCCATATCAGTCGTAGACCTTCATGGGCGTGAAACGCTTGAGCTCGCTGAGTTTGTAGCCGGTGTACTGGCCCATCAGCAGGATCAGGCCCAGAATCACCAGGTGCAGTTCGGGGAAGTTGAAGGTGAGGTGCCGGGCCAGTGGAGCATCCATCACCAGATACGCACAGATGGCCACGAACAGGCTGCCGGTACCCTGGACAAACACCTCATGGGCGCCTTCCTCCTCCCACAGGATGGACATGCGTTCAATCGTCCAGGCAATGATCACCATGGGGAAAAAGGTGACGGTCATCCCCGTGTTGAATCCCATCTGATAGCCGATAATGCTCAGCCCGGCGGTGATGAAGATAACCAGGATGATCAGCGCGGAGATTCGCGAGACCAGCAACAGGTTAAGGCTGGACAGATAGCCACGCAT
>CBIHLH010000020.1:0-35240 GCA_966210405.1 uncultured Marinobacter sp. | reverse complement strand
CAGTTACACCGTGCAAAAGCTCGAGGAAGACCTGAACGTTGCCATTTACGACCGTAGCGGCCATCGCGCCGCGCTGACTCCCGCCGGCCGCTACCTGCTTGAGGAAGGCCGAACGCTGCTCGAAGCGGCGGAGAACCTCGCGCACACCACCAAACAGGTCGCCCAGGGCTGGGAAACCCGACTGCGGATCGGATTCAACTCACTGTTGCCGGCCCAGTGCCTGTTTCCTGCCATCAATGAGTTCTACCAACTCGGCGTACCCGTCGACGTGCAAATCGTAGAAGAAGTATTCGCCGGCACCTGGGATGCCCTGCAAAGCCGGCGAGTGGACCTGATTATCGGGGCAGACAACCTCAGCAAACCGGCGGGGAACTTCACCACCAAAGCCCTGGGCGCCATGGCATTTGCATTTGCAGTGGCCCCCGATCACCCACTGGCCGAGCCCTCAGAGCCACTGTCCGAAGAGGACATCTCCCGATTTCCCGCGGCCGTGGCGGCAGACACCTCACGCTCGCTGCCGCCCGGGCACGCCGGCATATTCCGCCGGCAGCGGACCCTGACCGTCGCCAACATTGACCAGAAAATTGCCATTCAGGAATCCGGACTGGGTGTTGGGTGGCTCCCCAAGGCCCGGATACGGGCCCAGCTCCAACAGGGCTCCCTGGTGGAAAAGCAGGTTCACGAGCCCCGACAACCAATCATGCTCCACCTGGCCCGGCACGGTGAGGATCAGGGCAAAGCCCTGATGTGGTTCTGGCACCGTCTCACCAGTGATCCGGCCATCACCACGTGGCTGGCAGACTGAGCCCCAAGCACAGGACCTGACTGCATCGCGCGCGCAGCAGCGGCCATTCAGTCAACCAGCCCACGGGCCCATTCGTTTATACTGCGGAAAACCTCAATGCCGAAGGGAGTTCACTGATGCGCCAGCTGTCGGAACTGGATGCCTCATTCCTGTACCTGGAGTCCGAAACGACACCCATGCACATTGGGGGAATCTATCTTTTTGATGCCAGCGAGCGGGAAAAGCCATTAGCCTTCAGCACATTCGTGGCCTACCTCCGCAGCCGGCTCCACGTGGTACCGGTCTTCCGCCAGCGGCTGAAGGAAATCCCGCTGCGCCTCGGCCGCCCTTACTGGATAGACGATCCGAACTTCAGCATCGAGCGCCACCTGGCGTACGTCAACCTTGGCGAGCATGGCCGCCGGTCCAGCCTGATGTCGCTGGCATCACGCATTCTCGAAGAACCCCTGAAGCGGGACCGCCCGCTCTGGCACATTACCTTTGTGGATGGCTTCAAGCTGGACGACAACAATCCACAAAGCGATGGCTTTGCACTGATCGTCAAATTGCACCACGCCGCCATTGACGCCTTCAGCGGCGAGGAGATCATCGGAAAATTACTGGAGTACACACCGGAACCTCGGGCCATCAGCGCGCCGAGGCCATGGCAACCGCGCCCAGAACCATCCGAAGAACGAGTGATGATCCAGGCCGGCGCCAACATTCTGCGCACCCCGTTACAGATGACCGCGCTGGCCGTCAACGCTGCAGAGGCCACCGCACGAGGGCTGATTCAGCGGCAGCTACGAAAATTGCCGTTACCGCTGCCATTGTTTTCGGCACCACACAGCCCGTTCAATCGACAGATAACCGCTAACCGCCAGATTGTCGCTGCCTGCGTTGATCTTTCCCGGCTTAAGGACATCAAGGCCACCCTGGGCGATGTCACACTGAATGATGTTGTTCTCGGCGTTTGCGCCGAAGCACTCCGGCGCTACCTGAACGACCACGGCGGCTGCACGGAAAAGTCGCTGGTGGCGATGACCCCGATTTCCGTTCGCTCCAGCAGCCTCCGGCGGGCGACCGGCAATCAGATGTCCGCCATGCTGCTGGACCTGGCCACCAATGAGCCGGACCCGGCCCTGCGCATTCGCCGAATACACTGGAATGCCGTCGCCTCGGAGCCTTATCGGGAGGCTATCGCGGCAGACCGGCTAACAGAGCTGCTGCCCTCCACCATGCTGGCCCTGTCCGCGCGGCTGTACACTGAGCTTCAGATCGCACAGCGTTACCAGCCCGTGTTCAACCTGCCAATAACCAATGTGCCCGGCCCCCAGGTACCCCTGTACCTGCAGGGCGCCCGACTGGTCCAGCAATACAACACAGCGCCACTGTTCGACAGCATGGGGCTGGTGATTGTGGCGGTGAGCTACGAAGGGAAGCTGACACTGAACTTCAGCACCTGTCCGGACGTTGTCGCCGATGCAGACGCCTTAGCGGGTTACGTGCTGGACAGCCTGCATGCGATCGAGGCGGCGACACTGACTCTGGAGCCGAACGCCGGACTGGACGACCAGGCGGCGACATCCGGCCAGACGCTCGCTGACGATGCCATGGCCGTACTCGAGGGCGTTCTGAAGAAGGTCTTGCGGCGGCTCAGGGCCTGAAGCCGGGCTTGCCCAAAGGCAGGCCCGGCGCGAAGCATGGCAAGTTACTCAAAGGCCCAGCGCAGAAACGCTTTTTTCTCGTCTTCTGTAGCCGTTGCCCAGACCGCTTTCAACCGCTCAAGGGCCGACTCGCCAGCCCCCGCTACCGGTGCTTCGTCCGCTGATGGAATGGGTGTGCGGGCAGCCTGCGCTTCCGGCTCCCAGACTTTGGAGCGGGCAACCGTTTCACCGCTGGCATTGACCAGGGTCGCCGAAAACTCAGGCATCATGCGCTCGGCTTCGCTGCGGGAAGCCGGCTTTTCGAACTCGAAGTGATAGGTGGCGTTCGAGTTTGCGACGAACCGGACAACCTGTGGCTCGCTTTCAATGACATGCACCTTGGATTCGCCATTTTCCACCACACCGGTCTTCGCCCAGATGGTTTCATAACTGAAAACGACCTCGTTTTCACCCGGCAACAAGGCGTAGTCCAGGGCAAGATCCTCCATCAGAAAGTTGGTCATCGGGCGGCCATTCACCCTGAGTACACTGATTTCGGCCGGCGCGTTCAGGAGCGCCGCCTCCGGGGCCGAGGCCGGGCTGCCTTCCCAGGTATCCACCCGTGATACGGATGACGCACAGCCCGCCAATGATGCCAGCAAGAGCAGCACCAGGCTGAAATGCCCCAGGGACCGGACTGAGAGCGTACCGGGAACAGCATACTGAAAAACGCGCAAAACACCGCTTGGATTCATTTCATCTCCTTGATAAGAAAGGACTGAGGGAACCTCAGGTTACCACGGGCTGTGTTGCATTCTGACCAGTGCCGGGGAAGAGAGCAAGACGCTCTGGGAGTCAGGCTGCCCGGCATCCGGGGAGCGCTTTTATGATCCCGGTAGCGACCCACCGCGTAAAATTGTAAAAAAATGTTGAATTCGGCCGGAATTGGATTAATTTTAAACAGATCGGCAAACACAACGCGGCGCCCGACAGGCAAAAACGATAAGTGGGCACAGGAGCAGTCATGGATACCTATCGCAGATCCGGGGAAGACGGGCCCGTTCCGTTTCGCAGCAGTCGGTTCTTCTGTGTCGGGAGCAAGTGGTACTTTACCACCCGGGAAGGCTTTGACAGCGGCCCCTTTGCCTCACGGGAGCGCGCGGAAACAGGCCTGCGGCGCTTCCTCCACGTGGTTCGGCTGCTGCCGGAAGAGCACCAGGTTCACTGAGCCAGGCCCATCAGATCATGATGGGCATCAGCCAACGGTCTATGGCCCACAAGCTGGCCAGGGCCATGAACCCAGCCACCACGTCATCCACCATGATGCCCAAACCGCCAGGCAGTCGCTCATCCAGCCAGCCAATTGGCCAGGGTTTGACCACATCAAACAAGCGAAACAGCGTGAACGCCATCAGAACACCGTAGATCTGATCCGGCAACAGGCCCAGCGCGATCCACATGCCCACGAACTCGTCCCAGACAATACCCCCATGGTCATGGACTTTAAGGTCGGTTGCGGTCTTGCCGCACAGCCAGATACCCACAACAAAGGCAACCAGCACCACCAGCCAGTACGCCACCGGCGGCAGCCAGGCAAAGCCATACCACAGGGGGATAGCCGCCAGGCTACCCCAGGTTCCTGGCGCCCGGGCAACCGCACCGCTGCCGAATCCGAAGGCCAGTAAATGGACCGGATGTTTCAGAAAACCGGGCGGCAGGATCACCTGAGGCATATCCGGTTCCCGAAATTCGTCGTCCTGGCTCACACCGCGCCTCCGAAGTGGTCAAAGCCGGCAGGATTGGCACCGGCGTCAAATGGTTGGCCATCCACTCGCAAGCCGGCATTCCGCTCAATCCGGCCGACCACGGTCAACTGCCGCTTCACGGATTCCGGCAACGCCTGCCAACTCGCTTCTGACAGCGTCAGGCACAGCTCATAGTCATCTCCCGAACACAGGGCGTAATGACGGGAGGCCGACCCCTTGAGCCGTTCCAGCGCCGCCGATACCGGTAACCTGCCTGATTCGATATTGGCACCAACACCGGACGCCGCCAGGATATGCCCCAGATCCGCCACGGTGCCATCGGAAATATCGATCGCAGCCGAGGCCAGGTCACGAAGGGACTGGCCCAGTTCAAGGCGCGGATACGGATGGTGATAACGGGCCAGCACTGCACGCATGTCCGCCGTCGGTGATGGCTCATCGAGATAGTCCAGCGCTGCGCCGGCATCCCCCAGTGTCCCGCTGACCGCAACCAGATCCCCCGGCCTGGCGCCGACGCGGGTCAGCGCGCGGCCACGAGGCACGACACCATGCACCTGAAGGCTCAAAGTGAGTGGCCCTCGGGTGGTATCACCACCGGCCAGTACCAGCCCGAAAGCCTCGCTGGCGGTGCCCAGCCCGCGTGAAAACGCGCCGAGCCAGGCCGAGTCGGCGGCTGGCAGGGTCAGGGCCAGGGTGAAACACTGGGGCTGTGCCCCCATGGCCGCCAGATCGCTGGCCGCTACCGCCAGCGCCCGCCAGCCAAGGTTTTCCGGAGAGTATCGTCGGGGAAAGTGGACACCCTCAACCAGGGTGTCCACGGAAAAGACCAGATCGTGATCCGGTGGCAGGGACTGTATGGCACAATCGTCGCCCAGTCCCAGTGGCAGGCACCTGTGTGGTCGGGCGAGCGGCAGGAAGTACTGACGGATCAGATCAAATTCACCCATCGGTCAACGCGAGCGGGTCTCGGCAAGGCGCAGGCGACCACTCAGCTTGTCGAGGATACTGTTGACGAATTTATGCCCTTCGGTGCCGCCAAAGCGCTTTGCCATCTCGATGCCCTCGTTGATGACCACCTTGTAAGGCACGTCGAGCCGATGCCGGAGTTCATAGGCACCGAGCCGGACGATGGCGAGCTCCACTGGATCGACCTCGTGGATCGGCCGATCCAGGAACGGCTCTATCAGTTTGTCCAGCTCACCCTGCTCCCGGTGAACGCCGCGCAGCAAATCCCTGAAGTAGAGCTGGTCCACCTTGGTCATGTCGTTGTCGACCATGAATTCGGCTTCGATGTCAGAGATCGCACTTTTGCTGAAATGGCGCTGGTAAAGACCCTGCATCGCCAGAACACGGGCACGACGACGGTCCCCTGCCTTGGGCTGGCCAGCGGGCGCCGGTTTGGGTGATGTGTCCTCAGGTTGACTCATTACTCACCCAGTTTCTTGAAAAGGCTGACCATTTCCAGGGCAGTGATGGCCGCTTCGGCGCCCTTGTTGCCAGCCTTGGTGCCTGACCGTTCAATAGCCTGCTCAATGGAGTCGACCGTCAGAACGCCAAAGGCCACGGGCACATCGGTATCGAGGCTGACCGCACCCAGGCCGCTGGAGGCTTCACCCGCCACGTACTCGAAGTGCGGTGTGCCACCGCGAATCACGGCGCCAAGGGCGACGATTGCATCGAACTTGCCGGATTCTGCCACACGCTTTACGGCCAGCGGCATTTCATAGGCTCCCGGAACGCGCACAATGGTAATATCGCCTTCAGCGATGCCATGGCGGCGCAGGGTGTCAACGGCGCCCTCTACAAGGCTCTCGACAACAAAACCGTTAAAACGGCCAACAACCAGCGCATAACGCCCTGTGCACTGGGTAAAATCACCTTCAATCACTTTGATATCTGCCATCGGTGGCTCCTTCGGGGCTGTGGTACCGACACCACAACCGGATGTGTCATTCAGGGGTATAGGGTACGTACTCAACCACTTCCAGCTCGAAGCCGGAAATGGCCGAGAATTTAATCGGCGGGCTCAACAGCCGCATCTTGCCAACCCCGATGTCCCGGAGAATCTGGGAGCCCGTGCCTACGGTAAAGTAGACCCCGGAACTGCCCTTGCCGGCCGGCGCCTGGCCCTGGTCGAAAAACTCGTGAATACGGTCTTCCAGGTTGTAGCTGTCCTCGGCACTGTTGAGCAGTACCACAACCCCCTTGCCTTCCTCAGCCACTTTCTCCAGCGCGTGGTGCAACGGCCAGCTGCGGGAATCCTTGCGACGGGCACCCAGCAAATCCCTGAGCGTGTCGGTAATGTGCACACGGACATACACGGGATCGTCGGGTGAGATGTTACCCATGACCATCGCCAGGTGGGTAGCGCCCTGAATATTGTCGCGATAGGTGCGCAGGGAAAACAGGCCGTACTCTGTGTCCAGTTCGTTTTCTTCAACGCACTCGATGGTACGTTCGTTCATAGTCCGGTAATGGATCAGGTCGGCAATGGTGCCAATTTTCAGGCCATGTTCGTCGGCAAACCGCTCCAGATCCTCTCGGCGGGCCATGGAGCCATCGTCATTCATGATTTCACAAATCACACCGGCGGATTCACACCCGGCCAGGGAGGCCAGATCACAGGACGCCTCAGTATGGCCGGCTCGACTGAGCACGCCGCCCGGGTCTGCCATCAGCGGAAAGATATGCCCCGGCTGCACCAGATCCGAGGCCTTTGCATCGCGCGCAACCGCCGCCTGAACAGTGCGGGCGCGGTCGGCCGCAGAAATGCCCGTGGTCACTCCCTCTGCCGCTTCAATGGACAGCGTGAATTTGGTGCCGAAACCGGATGCATTCTGATGAACCATCAACGGCAGCCCAAGTTGCTCGCAGCGGTCACGGGTCATCGGCATACAGATCAGGCCCCGGCCGAATCGGGCCATGAAATTGATGGCGCCGGCGGTACAGTGTTCAGCCGCCATCACCAGGTCGCCTTCATTCTCACGATCTTCATCGTCCATCAGGATGACCATTTTGCCCTGACGGATGTCTTCAATGATTTCTTCAATGCTGTTCAGTGCCATACGGTTTTGCACCCTTGCAGCCTCCCGGTGGCTATGCACCACGGGGACACCGTGAATTTAAAGATCAGGGACGGCCCAGGATCAATCGTTGATCCTCTCCCACCTGACGTCGGTCCAGCACCTTCCATTGCACCTTGTCTGCCATGGATTCCAGTGGCAGGTGGGCGGTCGGCCGCCCGGTGCTGCCAAGGAATACCGGCGCCTGATACAGCCAGAGCTCATCGACCAGGCCTTCACTGACAAACGTCCCAGCCAGTGTCGGGCCAGCCTCCACCAGCAATTCATTGATGCCCAGCTCTCCGAGGGCGTCGAGCAATTCTGACACGTCAATCCCATTGTCTTTCCAGGCAACACCGGTAAGGCTGATGCCCAAGGCGGCCAGATCCTGCGCCGGTGCCGTCGCCAACGTCGAAGACGCGCAGAACACCTGTACATTGCCCCCCTGGAGTATGGTGGCAGATGCGGGCGTCCGGGCATCCCGGTCGGCAATAACCCGCAAGGGCTGGCGCGACGGCTCCGTGGCATCACCGATATCGCCCAGCTCTTCCCGCCGGACCGTCAACGCGGGATCGTCTGCCAGCACTGTGCCAACCCCCGTGAGAATGGCATCACTGATCGCCCGCAGACGTTGCACATCCCGCCGGGCTTCAGCACCGGTGATCCACTGGCTTTCACCGGAGGCCATGGCCGTCCGGCCATCGAGACTGGCCGCCATTTTCAGACGAACCCAGGGCCGGCCCGTATTCATTCGCTTCATGAAGCCAGGGTTCAGGCGCACCGCTTCATTCGCCAGCAGGCCCTCGGTCACCCGTATCCCGGCCTCCCGCAACAATTCCAGGCCGCGTCCGGACACCGACGGGTTCGGGTCTTTGGTGGCCGCGACCACATGAGCGACACCGGCATCAATCAACGCACGCGCGCAGGGCGGTGTACGCCCGAAATGACTGCAGGGTTCCAGCGTCACATAGGCCGTGGCACCCCGGGCGGACGGCCCGGCCTGGCTGAGCGCCCGGATTTCCGCATGCGCCTCGCCAGCCCGTTCGTGCCAGCCTTCGCCGAGAATTTCATCGCCCCTGGCAATCACGCAGCCCACCCGCGGGTTTGGGTGCGTGGAATAGCGGCCTCGCCAGGCAAGCTGGACCGCCCGGGCCATCATGGCCATGTCCCGAAGCCCGGTCATGGCTTTCCTTCGGATACGTCGTTGTCGGCCAGGGCTTTCGCCACATCCACCGCGGTCTCGCCGTTGGTGGCCGACAGCCGCTCGATCTCTTCCTTGAACTCGTTGATATCCTGAAAGCTCCGGTACACCGACGCAAACCGTACATAAGCCACTTTGTCGAGTTGCCGAAGCTCCGTCATCACTTCCTCGCCCAGCTGCATCGACTTCACTTCCCGCTCACCGGTTGCCCTCAGGCGATACTTGATACGGTTCAGTGCGGCGTCGATCTGTTCGATACTCACCGGCCGCTTCTCCAGCGCCTTCATGAGCCCGGCCCGCAGCTTTTCTTCATCGAAGGGCTGCCGGGTCCCATCCTGCTTGACCACCCTGGGCATCACCAGTTCGGCGGACTCAAAGGTGGTGAAACGCTCCCGGCACGACAGGCACTCCCTGCGGCGGCGCACCTGATCACCCTCGGCCACAAGCCGGGAGTCAATCACCTTGGTATCTGCTTCACCACAGAAAGGACAATGCATCGTTCATGCTCCGGAAAGGGAACCGGGCTGACCGATCAGCGATCAGCCCGGCGGGTCGTGCCTGAAGTTTAGCCGTAGACCGGGAATCGGGCACACAGGGCTTCAACCTGCTCGCGAACCCGGCTGATCACGGCATCGTCTTCCAGGTTATCGAGAATGTCACAGATCCAGCCAGCCAGATCGCGGGATTCGGATTCCCCGAAACCGCGGGTGGTGATCGCCGGCGTGCCAATGCGAAGCCCAGAAGTGACGAACGGAGACCGCGGATCATTGGGAACCGCGTTCTTGTTGACCGTGATGTGGGCACGACCCAGCGCTGCGTCCGCGTCCTTGCCGGTAATATCCTGCTTGATCAGGCTGACCAGGAACAGGTGGTTTTTGGTACCACCGGAGACCACATCGTAACCACGGTCGATAAACACGTCCGCCATGACCGAGGCATTCTTGACTACCTGTCGCTGGTAATCCTTGAACTCCTTACTCATGGCCTCCTTGAAGCACACGGCCTTGGCGGCAATCACGTGCATCAGGGGGCCACCCTGGCCACCCGGGAACACGGCGGAGTTCAGCTTTTTCTGAAGATCCGCGTCATCGCACGCCAGGATCAGGCCGCCACGGGGCCCCCGCAGGGTTTTGTGGGTGGTGGTGGCGACCACATGGGCGTGCGGGACCGGGTCCGGATAGACACCCGCGGCAACCAGGCCCGCCACGTGGGCCATGTCGACAAAGAGGTAGGCACCCACTTTGTCGGCAATGTCACGGAAGCGGGCGAAATCCAGCTCCTGGGAATAGGCGGAGAAGCCGGCAATGATCATCCTGGGCTTGTGCTCGACCGCCAGGGCTTCCACCTCGTCATAATCGATCAGGCCGGTTTCGGGGTTCAGCCCGTACTGTACCGCGTTGTAAATCTTGCCGGAGAAGTTAACACTGGCACCGTGGGTCAGATGGCCGCCATGGGCCAGGCTCATGCCCAGAACCGTATCACCGGGCTTGAGCAACGCCATGAACACCGCGGAATTGGCCTGTGAGCCGGAGTGCGGCTGCACGTTGGCGTAGGCAGCCCCAAACAGTGTCTTGGCACGCTCAATCGCCAGATCTTCGGCGACATCCACGAACTCACAGCCACCATAGTAGCGCTTGCCCGGATAGCCTTCGGCATACTTGTTGGTCAGCACACTGCCTTGGGCTTCCATCACCCGGGGGCTGGTGTAGTTCTCGGACGCGATCAGTTCGATATGCGCTTCCTGGCGCTTCTCTTCCGCCTGCATGGCGTTCCAGAGTTCGTCGTCAAAGCCGGCGATTTTCATTTCACGGTTAAACATGGATGCGCTGCCTCTGTATGCTTGGCTGGCCCGGAGAGCTTTGAGAATCCCCACAGGCTCCCTGAAAAATTGGGCCGCTATTCTATCTTACAAATGGGTGAAAAATCACCCTTTATACCGTCCGCAGATACCGGCATGCAGCCAACTCCGGTTTCTGGTCAATTGCTATCCCCCTGGCCTTTCGATACCTTACGGGTTGGTTTTGCCGCAGGTGACAAGTTGGCCTGCCTTAAAGAATTATTTGCCACGGAACCCACGGAAGTACACGGAAAAGGAAAAGATTTTTCTTTATTTTTATTCCGTGTACTTCCGTGGGTTCCGTGGCAAAAAATCAGTCAAGAGGACACAGCCAATATGGCCCAATACGTCTACACCATGAACCGCGTGGGCAGGGTGGTTCCGCCCAAGCGGGAGATTCTGAAAGACATTTCACTGAGTTTCTTTCCCGGCGCCAAAATTGGCGTACTCGGCCTCAACGGCTCCGGTAAATCCACCCTGTTGCGCATCATGGCGGGCGTGGACCAGGATTACATTGGTGAGGCCCGCCCCCAGCCTGGCATCAATGTGGGCTACCTGCCCCAGGAGCCGGAGCTGGACGAGGCGAAAACCGTCAAGGAAATCGTCGACGAGGCAGTCTCCGGCGTTCACAACGCCCTGGCAGAGCTGGATCAGGTGTACGCCGCCTATGCCGAGCCCGATGCGGACTTCGATGCCCTGGCCAAGAAGCAGGGTGAGCTGGAAGCCTTCATCCAGGCGACCGACGGCCACGACATTGAACGCAAGATGGAGGTCGCCGCCGACGCGTTGCGCCTGCCGCCCTGGGATCAGAAGGTAAAGGTGCTGTCGGGTGGCGAGCGCCGCCGAGTTGCCCTGTGCCGCCTGCTGCTGTCCGGCCCGGACATGCTGCTGCTGGACGAGCCCACCAACCATCTGGATGCCGAGTCCGTGGCCTGGCTTGAGCGCTTCCTGCACGATTACGAAGGCACCGTAGTGGCGATCACACACGACCGCTACTTCCTGGACAACGTGGCGGGCTGGATCCTGGAACTGGATCGTGGCCACGGCATTCCGTTTGAAGGCAACTACAGCCAGTGGCTGGAGAACAAGGAAAAACGCCTGGAGATGGAGTCGAAACAGGAAGCCTCTCACCAGAAAGCCATCAAGCAGGAACTGGAATGGGTGCGCAGCAATGCCAAGGGCCGTCAATCCAAGAGCAAGGCCCGTCTGGCCCGCTTTGAGGAGATGAGCTCCCAGGAATTCCAGAAGCGCAATGAAACCAACGAGCTGTACATTCCGCCCGGCCCTCGCCTGGGCAACAAGGTGATTGAAGTGGACGGCATCAGCAAGTCCTTCGATGACCGCCTGTTGTACGAGGACGTATCCTTCAGCGTGCCGCCCGGAGCCATCGTGGGCATTATCGGTGGTAACGGTGCCGGCAAATCCACCCTGTTCAAGATGATCGCAGGTTTCGACAAGCCGGATTGCGGCGACATCACAGTGGGTGAAACCGTGGAACTGGCCTACGTGGACCAGATGCGCGACCTGGATGGCAGCAAAACCGTCTGGGAAGAGCTCTCCGATGGCAACGATATTATCAAGGTGGGCAACTACGAGACCCCGTCCCGGGCCTACGTTGGGCGCTTCAATTTCAAAGGCAGCGACCAGCAGAAACGGGTTGGGGATCTGTCCGGTGGTGAGCGTAATCGCCTGCACCTGGCCAAGCTGCTCAAAGAAGGCGGCAACGTGCTGCTGCTGGACGAACCCACCAACGACCTGGATGTGGAAACCCTGCGCGCCCTGGAAGAGGCGTTGCTCAACTTCCCGGGGTCTGCCCTGGTAATCTCGCACGACCGCTGGTTCCTGGACCGGGTCGCCAGCCATATCCTGGCATTCGAGGACGACGGCGACGTGGTGTACTTCGAAGGTAACTTCACGGAGTACGATGAGGACTTCAAGAAGCGCAAGGGCGATTCCGCCATGCAGCCCAAACGCATGAAATACAAGAAGCTGGCTTGATGGCAAAAGCAAAAACCGCCTACGTCTGCACCGAATGCGGCGCAGATTAT
Source organism: uncultured Marinobacter sp. (assembly GCA_966210405.1). Classification (GTDB taxonomy): domain Bacteria; phylum Pseudomonadota; class Gammaproteobacteria; order Pseudomonadales; family Oleiphilaceae; genus Marinobacter. The sequence continues at coordinate 22,896 of CBIHLH010000020.1, read as the reverse complement.
TCCAAGTGGCAAGGCCAGTGCACCGCCTGCCAGGCCTGGAATACCATCAGCGAAGTCCGCGGCATAAGCAGCAATGGCAAAGGCGCCCGCGGCGCTCGCTTTGAAGGGTTTGCCGGCAGTCTGTCGGAAGTCCAGAGTCTGGACGACGTCAGTCTCGCGGAACAGCCACGCATCAGCTCCGGCATGCAGGAGTTTGACCGGGTCCTTGGCGGCGGCCTGGTTGAGGGCTCGGCAGTGCTCATGGGCGGCCACCCGGGCGCCGGCAAGAGTACGCTTCTGCTCCAGGCCGTCTGCCATCTCGCTGCCAGCGTCCCGGCCCTGTATGTGACCGGCGAGGAGTCCCTGCAACAGGTTGCCATGCGCGCCAAGCGGCTGGGATTACCTACCAAAGACCTGAAAATGCTGTCTGAAACCAGCGTTGAACGGGTCATGCAGGTGGCTGAATCAGAGAGGCCGCGAATTCTGGTGGTGGACAGTATTCAGGTGATGCATGTGGCTGAGACCGAGTCGGCGCCCGGTAGCGTGTCTCAGGTCCGCGAAAGCGCCGCCTACCTGACCCGCTTTGCCAAGCAGACCGGCACCATCCTGTTTCTTGTGGGGCACGTCACCAAGGACGGCAGCCTGGCCGGTCCGAAAGTTCTGGAGCACATGATCGACTGTTCGATCTTGCTCGAGGGCTCCAGCGACAGTCGCTACCGCACGCTGCGCGGCATCAAGAACCGGTTTGGTGCGGTGAATGAGCTGGGCGTATTTGCCATGCTTGAGCAGGGCCTGAAGGAAGTAAAAAACCCCAGCGCCATATTTCTTAATCGGGGTGAAGATGCAGCTCCCGGCAGTGTGGTGATGGTGGTCTGGGAAGGCACCCGTCCCATGCTGGTGGAAATCCAGGCGTTGGTGGACATGGCCCAGGGCGGCTACCCAAGGCGGGTAGCGGTTGGCCTGGACCAGAACCGGCTGGCGATGCTGCTGGCCGTATTGCACCGCCACGGCGGCATGCATGTGTCTGACCAGGATGTGTTCGTGAATGTGGTCGGTGGTGTGAAGGTGAACGAAACCAGCGCCGATCTCGCCCTGCTGGCCGCCATTGTCTCGTCGTTCCGCGACCGCGCCCTGCCCCAGGACCTGGTAATCTTCGGTGAAGTCGGTCTGTCCGGCGAGATTCGACCGGTACCCAGTGGCCAGGAACGCATCTACGAAGCCGCCAAGCACGGTTTTACCCGGGCGCTGGTGCCCAAATCCAATGCTCCGCGCAAGACCATTGAGGGCATGAAGGTGATTCCGGTGACCAAGCTGAGTGATGCGCTTTCAGCACTAGAAGAGCTTTAGGCCTGCTATCCTGAGAGTATACGGAGAGGTTGGCGGGGGCTTATCGACGTAGGTCGGATTAGGCGGGGCCGTCATCCGACAAAACCCGCCGACTAGTCGATGAGATGAGCAAACTCCCTTTCCAATAACGCCTGGTCACCCAGGTTAAGCTCAACAAGACGCTTGAGGTGGGTAGCACTGTCGAGGTCGATGTACTGGCACTTGAAACCCAGCCTGTGCGGCTCTATGTGCCGGAGCTCCACTGCCATAACAATGCCCGCTTCGTGGTCGTTCAGGTGAACAATCACCTCGCAGGGCTGTTTTAAAGGCACATCCCACCCGTCCGGCCGTTTTACCAGAACGCCCTTCAGGGAAATATCCAGCACCTCAGTCGTCCAGACAGTCTCCAGACAGTGGAGCTCGCAGGGCGCGTCGAATTCGATCCGGTGGAACCGGCGCTTTTCGGGGGTCTTCGTGGGCAAGTGGTTACTCCTGTTTACCGGCCTTGTTTTATCTGACTATAGACCGGACAGAAGGATGCATCCAGAGGAGTTTTGGGTTGGTTTCAGGGGTTGTCGGGTTACGGCACGCGTGTGTGCCTGACCCGACCTACGGTACGGCAGGCTCAGCGGTGATACTCCGGACTCAATTCAACGACCGCCTCAATAAACGCCTTGGCGTGCTCGGGATCCACATCCGGTGTTATGCCGTGGCCGAGATTGAAGATATGCCCGGGGCCGGATCCATAGCGGCGCAGAATATCGGCGACTTCCTGCCGGATCCGTTTCTGTGGCGCGTAGAGCATGGCCGGGTCCATGTTGCCCTGAAGGGCGACGCGATCACCGATGCGAGCACGGGCGTTGCCGATATCCGTGGTCCAGTCCAGACCAACGGCGTCTGCACCGGAATCGGCAATGGATTCCAGCCACTGACCACCGTTCTTGGTGAACAGGATCACTGGCACACGGCGGCCCTCGCGCTCGCGTATCAGGCCGTCGACGATTTTCTTCATGTACCGCAGGGAAAACTCTTCATACGCCCAACTGCTCAGCACGCCACCCCAGGTATCAAAAATCTGAACCGCCTGGGCGCCTGCCCGAATCTGCCCGTTCAGGTAATCAATGACCGAGTCCGCCAGATGATCCCGCAAACGGTGCATGAAGTCCGGCTGGCTGTACATCAGCTTCTTGGCCTCCCGGAAATCCTTGGAAGAGCTGCCTTCAATCATGTAGGTCGCCAGGGTCCACGGGCTTCCGGAGAAGCCAATGAGAGGCACACTGCCGTTGAGTGCTCCGCGAATGGTAGAAACCGCGTTCATCACGTAGTCCAGGTCCACTTCCGCGTTCAGGGAGGGCAACGCCGCCACATCCGCTTCGGAACGAATGGTATTCCTGAACTTGGGGCCTTCCCCGGTTTCAAAGTAAAGCCCCAGCCCCAATGCATCGGGAATGGTCAGGATATCCGAGAACAGAATCGCCGCATCCAGGGGGTAACGTTCGAGAGGTTGGAGGGTCACCTCGCAGGCCAGCGGCGTGTTCTTGCACAAGCTGAGAAAATCTCCGGCTTTCGCCCGTGTAGCGCGGTATTCAGGCAGGTATCGCCCGGCCTGTCGCATCATCCACACCGGTGTGCGGTCAACGGGCTGGCGCATGAGGGCTCGCAGGAAACGGTCGTTTTTCAGCTCGGTCATAGGAAATCCAGCGTTTTCTGTACAAAGGGGAACAGTGGGTGGGGAGCCATAATACCGGGTTTGCGGCGATAAAAAAGGGCGGCTTTCCCTTAGGAGGCCGCCCTTCCGATCCGGATCAGACCCGCAGTCAGATATCCAGGTAATCCATAATCCCTTCCGCTGCCTGGCGACCTTCCCAGATAGCGGTTACGACCAGATCCGAGCCACGGACCATATCGCCGCCCGCGAAAATTTTCGGGTTGCTGGTCTGGAAGGCATACTCGGTCTCTTCCGGCGCCGCTACCCGGCCTGAATCGTCCGTGCCTACCTTGTGCTCGCTGAACCAGTCAGCCGGGCTCGGGCGGAAGCCGAACGCCACCAGCACGGCGTCAGCGGGGATGACTTCTTCACTGCCGGGTACCACTTCCGGACGGCGACGGCCATTCTCGTCCGGCTCACCCAACTGGGTCTGGACAACCTTGACACCCTCAACCTGGTCCTCACCAATGATGGCTATGGGCTGTCGGTTGAAGAGGAATTTCACCCCCTCTTCCTTGGCATTGGCCACTTCCCGGCGCGAGCCCGGCATGTTCGCCTCATCCCGTCGATAGGCACAGGTGACGCTTTCGGCCTGCTGCCGGATGGAGGTGCGGTTGCAGTCCATGGCGGTATCACCACCGCCCAGAACGACAACACGCTTGCCCTTCATATCAATGAAATCCGTAGCGTCTTTTTCGAAACCCAGCCGGCGATTGACGTTTGATACCAGGAAGGGCAAGGCATCAAAGACGCCGGGCAAGTCCTCCCCTGGAAAGCCACCCTTCATGTAGGTGTAGGTGCCCATCCCCATGAAAACAGCATCGTATTCATCGATGATGTCCGCCAGTTGCACATCCTTGCCAACCTCTGTGGACAGGCGGAACTCCACGCCCATTTCCTCAAACACCTTGCGGCGACGGGTCATGACCGATTTTTCCAGTTTGAATTCCGGAATACCGAAGGTCAGCAGGCCACCGATTTCCGGGTAGATGTCAAAGACCACCGGTTTGACACCGTTGCGTACCAACACATCGGCACACCCCAGGCCGGCGGGGCCCGCGCCAATCACAGCTACTTTTTTATCGGTCCATTTGACCGCCGACATGTCTGGCTTCCAGCCAAGGGCAAAGGCGGTGTCTGTAATGTACTTCTCAACGGACCCGATGGTCACCGCGCCATACCCGTCATTCAGGGTACAGGCCCCCTCACAGAGACGATCCTGGGGGCAAACCCGGCCACACACCTCGGGCAATGAGTTGGTCTGGTGGCACAGCTCCACGGCCCGCATGATGTTGCCTTCCGACACCAACTTAAGCCAGTTCGGAATGTAGTTATGAACCGGACACTTCCACTCACAGTAGGGGTTGCCGCACTCCAGACAGCGATGAGCCTGGGAAGAGGCGCTCTCCGCTGTGAACGGGTGATAGATTTCCCCGAATTCCTTTTTCCGCTTCTTGGCCGGGACCTTCTTCGGGTCCACACGCCCCACTTCAACAAACTGGAAGTCGTTACTCAGTCGTTCTTTCATTTCAATGCTCTCATCAGCTCAATGTCGACGAGGGTGGCGATCACCTTGCTCACCCTGAACCCAACGCTTCGAACCGGCCCGTTATTCCGGACGCGCCCGGGTGCTTGCCAGCAGGCTGCGGAGGTTGGCCGCCTTGGGTTTCACCAGCCAGAAACGGCCGATGTAGTCGTCGAAATCCTCAAGAATGTGCTCTGCCCATTCGCTGTTCGTCTCCGAGATATGCTCCCGGATCACACCACGCAGGTGGTTACGATAGGATTCCATTTCCTCACTGGAAATCCGCTGAATCTCCACCAGTTCGTGGTTGTACTTGTCCACAAAGGTATTATTGAGGTCCATCACGTAGGCGAAGCCACCGGTCATGCCGGCTCCGAAGTTGTGGCCGGTGGAGCCCAGTACCGTCACCAATCCGCCGGTCATGTATTCACAACAGTGATCGCCGGCGCCCTCAACCACGGCATGAGCGCCGGAGTTACGAACCGCAAAACGCTCCCCGGCGGTACCGGCTGCAAACAGCTTGCCCCCGGTGGCACCATACAGGCAGGTGTTGCCCACGATTGAGGTTTCCTGGGATTTGAACGCGCTGCCCCGGGGTGGTTTGATGACCAGTTTGCCCCCCGTCATGCCTTTGCCCACGTAATCGTTGGCGTCACCTTCCAGGATCAGGTTCAGGCCGCCAACGTTCCAGACGCCAAAACTCTGGCCCGCCGTGCCCGTGAGATCCAGCGTGATGGGTGCATCGGTCATGCCCTGGTTTCCATGCAGAGCCGCAATTTCTCCCGACAACCGGGCGCCGATGGAGCGGTCGCAGTTGGTCACCCGGTAAGACCAGGCACCGCCGCTCTTCCCGGTAATGGCCGCCAAGATATCCTTTACCATCTGCTCAGCCAGGGTACCCTGATCAAACGGATGGTTGCGCTCAACCTGGCAGGTTTGCGGCTTATCCGCGGGGATATGGTCGTTCTTCAGCAAGCGGCTCAGATCCAGCTTTTTCTGACGTTCGGTATCTCCGGGCAAGCGCTCAAGCAGGTCAACGCGCCCCACCAGCTCTTCCAGGCTTCGCACACCCAGTTTCGCCAGCCATTCCCGGGTCTCCTCGGCCACAAAGCGGAAGAAGTTCATGGCCATTTCCACGGTGCCTTTGAAGTGCTCTTCCCGCAGGTATTCGTTCTGGGTGGCTACGCCCGTGGCGCAGTTGTTCAGGTGGCAGATGCGCAGGTACTTACAGCCCAGAGCCACCATCGGCGTGGTCCCGAAACCGAAGCTCTCGGCGCCCAGGATGGCACCCTTGACAACGTCCAGCCCGGTTTTGATACCACCATCGGTCTGCAGACGGATCTTGCCCCGCAGGTCATTGGCCCGCAAAGCCTGCTGGGTTTCCGTCAGACCCAGTTCCCAGGGGGAGCCGGCGTAACGGATAGACGTCAGTGGACTGGCAGCCGTTCCGCCATCATAACCAGAGACCGTAATCAGGTCCGCGTAGGCCTTGGCAACACCCGCAGCGATGGTACCCACCCCCGGCTCGGAGACCAGCTTTACCGAAACCAGCGCCTTGGGATTGACCTGCTTGAGGTCAAAGATCAGTTGCGCCAAATCCTCGATAGAATAGATATCGTGGTGTGGCGGCGGCGAAATCAGGGTGACACCCGGCACCGAATAACGCAGGCGCGCGATCAGATCGTTCACCTTGCCACCAGGCAACTGGCCACCCTCACCAGGCTTCGCACCTTGCGCAACCTTGATCTGCATCACGTCGGCACTGCGCAGGTACTCGGCAGTCACGCCGAAACGACCAGAAGCCACTTGCTTGATTTTCGAACGCTTCTCGGTGCCATAGCGAGCAGGGTCTTCGCCACCCTCACCGGAGTTTGAACGACCACCGAGGGTGTTCATGGCAACGGCAAGCGCCTCATGGGCTTCGGGAGACAAGGCGCCGAGCGACATCGCCGCGGAATCGAAACGCGGAAAGATCTTTTCAACCGGCTCCACGTCGGAGATATCGATGGCCTTGATATCTTTCCGGAAGCCGAGGAGGTCCCGGAGCGTTGCCACGGGGCGCTCATTGACCAGGCCGGCATACTCCTTGTAATGGCCGTAGTCGCCGCTGGTGACGGCTTCCTGCAGCTTGCCCACTACATCCGGATTGAAAGCATGATATTCCTGGCCATGCACGTATTTGAGAAGGCCGCCCTGAATGATCGATTTCCGTGGTTTCCAGGCCACCGCGGCCAGCTGTTCCTGATCCTGCTGGAAGTCAAAGAAGCCAGCCCCCTGGATACGGCTCGGAACACCCCGGAAGCACAGGTCAACCACCTCATCAGCCAGGCCAATAGCCTCAAACAGCTGCGCACCACGGTAGGACGTGATGGTGGAGATACCCATTTTTGACAGGATCTTCAGCAGGCCCTTGTTGATCCCCTTCCGGTAGTTATTTTTCGCGTCAATCGGATCCATCAGCAGCTCACCACTACGGATCAGATCATTGAGAACCTGATACGCAAGGTACGGATATACCGCCGTGGCGCCAAAGCCAAACAGCACCGCGAAATGGTGCGGATCCCTGGCCCAACCGGTTTCCACAAGAATATTGGAGTCGCAACGCAGGCCTTTGGCAACCAGGTGGTGGTGAACAGCGCCGGTCGCCATCATGGCGTTGACCGGCAGCTCACCCTCGTTCAGGTCCTTGTCGGTCAGTATCAGCAGCACTTTGCCACTGCGTACGGCCTTTTCCGCCTCTTCACACACCTGACGAACCGCTTGCTCCAGCCCTTGCTCCGGACGATAGCTCATGGCGATACGGGCCACTTCGAATCCGGGGCGATCATTATTGGCTATTTTGAGGAATTTCGCGGGCGATAGCACCGGAGTGGTCAGAATGATCCGGTCAGCGTGGTCAGCGGTTTCCTCAAAAACGTTCTGTTCGGCGCCCAGGCAGGTTTCCAGCGACATCACGATGGCCTCGCGAAGCGGGTCGATGGCCGGGTTGGTCACCTGAGCGAACTTCTGCCGAAAGTAATCCGCCACATGGCGAACCTTGCTCGACAGAACCGCCATCGGCGTGTCGTCTCCCATCGAGCCAACCGCTTCCTGGCCATTCTCAGCCAGTGGCCTGAGCACCTGATCACGCTCTTCGTAAGTCACCAGGAACATCTTCTGGTGTACCAGAAGGTCCTCCGGGCTCATTAACCGGAACTCAGGGGTGTCCTGGTTGAGCGTGGTTTCTACCCGCAACCCCTTCTCACGTAGCCAGCGCTTGTAGGGTTGAGCGGTCTTGAGCCGTTGGTCGATATCCCGGGTGTGCAGTACTTCGCCGGATTCGGTATCGATGGCCAGCATCTGCCCCGGACCAACCCGGCCCTTGGCAACAACATCATCCGGCTGGTAGCTGTAGGTGCCGATTTCAGAGGCGAGGGTAATGAAGTCATCTTTGGTGATCACCCAGCGCGCAGGGCGTAGCCCGTTACGGTCCAGCATGCACACGGCGTAACGCCCATCGGACATAACCAGCCCAGCAGGCCCGTCCCAGGGTTCCATGTGCATGGAATTGTATTCATAGAATGCCCGCAACTCGGAATCCATACTGTCGACATTCTGCCAGGCCGGCGGAATCATCATGCGTACCGCCCGGAACAGGTCTACACCGCCCGCCAGCAAGACTTCCAGCATGTTATCCATGCTGGAAGAATCGGAGCCGGTCAGGTTCACCAGAGGCTGCAGGGTTTGCAGGTCCGGCAAATCCGGTGAGCTGAACTTCGCGGCACGGGCAATGGCCCAGTTCCGGTTGCCGTCAATGGTGTTGATCTCACCGTTGTGGGCAAGGTAACGGAACGGCTGTGCCAGTGGCCAGCGCGGCATGGTGTTGGTGGAGAAGCGCTGGTGAAAGACGCAGATGGCGGTTTCAAGGTCGGGATCACCGAGATCCTTGTAAAAATTGGCCAGATCCGCCGGCATCATCAGGCCCTTGTAGGCCAGTGTTCGGTGAGACAGGCTGCAAATATAGAACTCGGAATCGTTTTCCATGTCGCGCTCGGCATGGCGCCGGCCCACGAACAGGCTGATGGCAAACTCTTTTTCCGCCTTTTTGCCAGGCACCACAAATACCTGCTCAATGCGCGGCAGGCAATCCAGTGCCATGGGACCGAGGCAACTATCGTCAACCGGCACCTCGCGCCAGCCCATGATATCCAGGCCCTGTTCCGTCAGACGCCTTTCCACCGCAGCCCTGCCGGCGGACGCTTTGGTGTCATCGGGGTTGAGGAACACCTGACCCACCGCGAAAAGAGCTCCCGGCTCTTTGCCAAAAGCCGCCTTGGCCGCCTTTCTCAGGAAGGCATCGGGGCTCTGAATCAAAAGGCCACAGCCATCGCCGGTCTTTCCGTCTGCCGCGATACCACCTCGGTGGGTCATGCAGGTCAGCGACTCGATGGCAGTTTGCAACAACGTGTGGCTGGCCTCGCCCTTCATGTGGGCAATCAGGCCAAACCCGCAGTTGTCCCTGAATTCGTCGGGATGATACAAACCTGTCATCATAAGCGTTCTCTCGCGTAGAAATGCTTTTCAATCAAAGAGTTAATCGGCACACAGCCGTACAACCACCCTTTGACGTTGAAAATGGGGGCTGGCTATTTTACACACGTAGAAATACGTACTCAAATCGGAGAAAGGCTAATCCTTTCAGAATCCGCTCAACGGGCGGATCCAAAACGGCTGTGAACGCAGGGAATCAGGGAGGTTTTCAAGCGCTTGGCGCGCATCCCCGGCGTTTTCAAATTTTCCGTAGTATACCACAAACCAATCCTGTTCCTTGCGGGTGGACCGGGTGTATCTGAGCCCGGGAACCCCGGAATAGCGGTTGATGTACCCGACAGCCGTCTGCTCCTGATACCCGGCGACAAACTGGACGGTCACGCCGGATGACGCCCGGATCTCGCCCACCGGGGTAAACCGGTCAGGCAACGCCGCGATAAACGCCGGCTCAGGCTCAGGAGGAATCTTCGTTACGGGCTCAGAATCTGTCAACGGGGGCTCGTCAGGCTCCGGCCCGGGCACAGGTTCCAGGGGCACGGGCTCCGGCTCTGGTCCGGCCGCAACGAAAGCCGGCTCTGGCACCTCAGGCCCTATCGTGACACTCTTGCGAACAGGTTCAGGTGCTGCTACCTCACCGTTAGCGGCACTGTCCCTGGCAATGGATTGGTCATACTGCTGCGACACGAACCACCAGGAAGCGGCCAGCAACACCAACGCCAGCGCGGGCCAGCGCGCCGATCTGAATACGTTCGCAGACGGTTTGCCCTTTGGCCGCGACGCACCCGTTACCATGTCAAGCCAGACCACCGGGGCGGCGCGCCTGAGTCCGGCAAAGCTACCCTGGCTGACTGCCTGAATTTTTTCGAGTTTCGATGGGCTCAGCAGCTCACTTACACTACCACCGGCACGGTGTACCCGAGGCTCCAGATAGGCGTGGATTTCCTCTTTGGTCAGCGGTCGTAAGTGAATCTGATGAACCGCAATGGACGCACCATCCAGCCCCAGGGAGCCAACAAGACTGTCTGCTCCTGAAAATACCGGAACCGCCGCCGAAGCCCGTTCAGCCGCAAGAAACGCCGACAACAGCAGCTTGAGAACTTCCGGTGGAGCCTTGTCAGCGTCATCGACAATCAAAACCAGCCGGCGCCCCTTCCGAACGCGGGACTCGGACCACGCAAAGAAGCGATCAACGGTGCCCCGGGGCGACTCATCGGCGGCTATTCCGACGTGCGCGAGGCGTTTCAGATCTCTTGCCAGAGCCTGGGTGCTGGACAGCGCTGCTGTAGGGACACGATGAAAATCCAGCCGGGATGATTCACTTCGCACCAGCTCCGCCAAAAGCCGGGTCTTGCCGGAACCGGCTGCGCCGGTCAGTAACAGTGCCATGTCCCCGAAACCGCACAAGTGCCGAAGCGTTTCCAGCGCATGGTGACGCATGGCATCGGGAAAGAACGGCGTCTCCATCTCAAGCGGGTTGGCCCTGAGCCCGTAACGCTGCTGAAGCCTGGGAAACAATCCCCCGTCGTCAAGGCTGTTCAAGCTTTCTTCCGTCACTGTTTGTCCCTGTAGCCCCAGGCCGGGCCATCTTTATTGGCGTTGGTCACAAAATCGCGTCAAGGTGGCAGCGAGATGGCCGGCCTTTGCGTCGGCGGTCACCACAGCGTCACCGATCGACTTGAGCAGAACCAGCCTCAGTTGCCCATCAACATTCTTTTTGTCCACCGACATCAGATTCATGAAGTCCGTTGGCGTCATTGTTACCGGTGGCCACTCCGGCAATCCGGCACTGCGAATCAGGTTCACGGCGCGATCCCGGTCAGCCACAGAAATCATACCTTCACGCACCGACAGGTCTGCGGCCATGATCATGCCGGTACCGACGGCCTCACCATGCAACCAGTTGCCATAACCTGCGAAGGTCTCAATAGCGTGCCCGAAAGTATGGCCCAGGTTCAGAATGGCTCGAAGGCCACCCTCCCGCTCATCCAGGGCAACCACGTCTGCCTTGCACTGACAGGATCGATAAATAGCCTCACCAAGAGCAACCGGCGAACGGGTCATAAGGTCACTCATGGCCGCTTCAAGCCAGCCCAGGAACCCGGGATCGCGGATTAATCCGTACTTGATGACTTCAGCCAGGCCGGCGGACACCTCCCGGGGCGGCAATGTTTGCAGGGTATCGGTGTCGATCAGCACCACTTCCGGCTGATGGAAGGCGCCGATCATATTCTTGCCACGCGGATGGTTGATTCCGGTTTTACCGCCAACCGAGGAATCCACCTGGGAAAGCAGGGTCGTCGGCACCTGAATGAAAGGAACACCGCGCTGATAGGATGCCGCCGCAAAACCTGCCATGTCACCGACAACACCGCCACCGAGGGCCACCAACGTTGTCTTCCGGCTGTGACGCTTTTCCAGCAAGGCATCGAAAATCAGGTTCAGCGTGCTCCAGTCCTTGTATTTCTCGCCATCCGGCAACACCACCACATCAACCTGCTTGCCCGGGAAGCAGGCTTTTGCCTGTTCGAGATACAGTGTGGTAACCGTGTCATTGGTCACGATCATGACCGTCGAGCCAGCCACGTGCCCGGAAAGATCGTAGTGTCCGAGCAACCCCTGCCCGATAATAATCGGATAGCTCCGCTCACCAAGGCTGACCACAAGTTCACGTAGCACGCTATACATGGTTGCGACCTTCCTTCCGTACCTGGCGTTTGTGGCGGGGCGTTCTCGGGTTCATCCGGTTCACCAACTGGCGTACCACCAGGCGAGGGCTCTTCCGGTCCGTCAACATGATAATATCGGCAAGCCCGGTGTATATGGGATCCCTTACGGCGAACAGTTTGCGAAGCACGGCCTCTGGGTCATCATTTTGCAGCAGCGGTCGATTCCGGTCTTTCCTGGTGCGCTCAACCTGCTGCTCTATGGATGCCTTCAGATAGACAACAACCGACTCTTGCTTGAGCAGCAGATGGTTCTCCGGTCGCATCACGGCACCGCCCCCGGTCGCGAGAACCGTTCCAGGCTCTGCAGCGAGCTGCTCCAGCATGGCGGTCTCGCGCTGCCGGAATCCGTCTTCTCCTTCCACATCAAATATCCATGGAATATTCGCGCCACAGCGATCTTCAATGATCCGGTCCGTATCCAGAAAACGATAGCCCAGCTCCCTGGCAAGCATTCGGCCAATCGTACTTTTACCGGCCCCCATCGGGCCAACCAGGACTATGCGTTTGGGCAAAGACATAACTTCCGCTCAATTGTTCTCAGGCGGGTGAGAATATCACAGGGCTCTGTCTTTCATAAGTTCCGGCTCCTTTTCCGCCCGGCATTCAGACACAAAAAAGCCGCCGGTTTTCAAGCGGCGGCTTTTTTGACCAGGCGTGCTTACTCAATCAGATCGTTCTTGATGATCTTCGGCGTAATGAAGATCAGCAGCTCACTCCTTTCATCAATGCGCTCGGTGCGCTTGAAAAGCCGGCCAAGGTAGGGAATATCGCCCAAAAACGGGGTTTTTGTCACCGTGGTAGCCACTTCCGATTGGAAAATTCCGCCCAGAACGACGGTTTCGCCATTGCCTACCAATACCTGGGTTGTTACTTCATTGGTGTTGATAGACGGTATGCCTGCCGTCACCTCACCACGAGAGTCCTGATTCACCACCAGGTCCATGATGATCTTGTCGTCCGGTGTGATCTGCGGAGTTACCTCAAGCGACAGCACCGCCTCCTTGAAGGATACAGACGTGGCGCCGCTCGATGAAGCTTCCTGATAGGGAATTTCTTCACCGGATTTGATGGACGCAGTCTGGCGATCAGCGGTAACAACTCGGGGTTGAGACACCACTTCAGCCCGCCCGTCGCTTTCGAGGGCGGAAAGTTCCAGGTCCACCAGGAAGTCATCGCTGCCCCAACCAATGGCAAAAGATGAAGCGCCGTCACCACTCACACCAAGATCAACGGCCAGGGCGCCAGGGAAGGTGACGGTGTTGTTGGTACCGCCGGCAGCCTGGCGGGCTTCTTCGACCGCACTCTGTGAGCCGCCAATTGCGAAAACGTTGTCGCCACTGACATCGTATGCCGCACCGCCCCAGCGAACACCAAGATTTTCTGCCACGTTGGTCTGCGCACGAACGATTCGGGCCTCAATGGAAACCTGCCGTACCGGCACGTCCCAGGTGGAGACAAGGCGCCGAATCTCCTCGAGCTTATCAGCGGTTTCACGAACGCTGATCGTGTTGGTACGGACATCCGAAGAAACAAAACCACGGTCCGAAATCAGTTCGTCATCCGCCTTGATCAGCTCGACAATATCTCCGGCCTTGGCATAGTTGACCTGGATGATGTCCAGGCGAACCGGTGCCAGCTCGGCAATCTGCTTCGACGTTTCAAGCTCAAGCTTCTCTCGCGCCGCAATTTCCTCGGCCGGCGCAACCAGCAATACGTTGCCAATCTGACGTTTATCAAGGCCTTTTGTCTTCAGGATGAGGTCAAGCGCCTGGTCCCAGGGGACATTCTGCAGGCGCAGGGTGATGCTCCCGGCCACGGTGTCACTGGCGACCAGATTGAGCCCGGTGAAGTCCGCAATCAACTGTAATACCGAGCGTACTTCGATGTCCTGGAAATTCAGGGACAACTTCTCGCCGGTGTACGGGAACTTCTCCTCGCGACGGGACTCGGCCTCGGCCTCTGTCAGCCTCTCAACGCTGACGGTGAACTGGCTGCCAGACTGGTAGGCAATATAATCGTAGTTACCCTCCGGCCGGATCTCAACCACCGCCTGACCGCCTTCAACGTAGGTGTCGATGCGGTTCACCGGTGTGGCGAAATCCGTTACGTCCAGCCTTCGACGCAGGTTTTCAGGTACCACAACATCTTCCATTGTCAGACGGATTTTTCCACCCAGCTCAGTCAGATTGACCGGGATATCGGAGCTGCCAAGATCAAGAATGACCTGACCTTCACCATCCTTTCCACGTCTGAAATCGACACCCTGAAGCGCGTTGGGCGCCGCCTCTACGGACGATGCCACCACGTTCCCGGACGGCTCACCCGAACGCTCGGTGGCGTAATCACCCGCCCCGGCGCCGATGGTCATCACAAGCGTATTGTTGTTCCGGACGGTTTCATGGGGAACCAGGTCGACCAGATTAAAGATCAGCCGAGTGCGATCATCGGCCTCGACCACGGTCATGCTCTGTGCGTTACCAGCCCCCAGTGAAATACTGCGGCTATCCAGAGCACTGGTCGTATCCCGCAAATCCACCGCAATTCGCGCGGGCCGTTGTATGGTGTATCCCGTCGGCTCCGGCGGTGGACCATCGAAAACGAGCGTCACTCTCAGGCGATCTCCCGTTAGCGACGAAAAAGACACATCTTCCAGCGTGACCGCGTTGGCCAGGCCGGATAACAACCCAAAAGCAATCACGCTGACGGTTACATTGAGTTTTTTGAACATCGCTAGCCTCGACCCCAAACTTTTTTGTTCATGCATGTTTCTATCCGTATTCATCCCGCCACTCCTTAGCCTGCACCCTCATCCAGGGTCAGGGAACGGGGACGCTCGACCCAGCCACCCTGGCCGTCGGGAACGATCTCAATCAACTCGATTCGTGTCTCGCTGACCCCGACGATTCGCCCGTAGTTCTGGCCCATGTAGTTACCGGTGCGTACCCGGTGGATCCCCCCCGTGCCATCCTGAACCAGGGCATACAGATTGCCCGAAGCTCCCTGCAACGTTCCCACCATGCTCAGTTCCTTGAGATCAAAGTTCTCAAGCACCTCTCTCGGGCGATTCAGGTCCGGTTCGACGTCGCTCACCGGCTGGCTATCGACCATGGTCAGTTGCACATCGACAGGCGGTTCAAACGGGGCCCGGCGATCCGCGGCAGAGTAACTGAACGCCTCATACGCCTTGAATTCTGGCAGAGGCTCCACATAACCTCTGGGTTTGGCGCGGGTTTCGGCCATAAACTTGTCAAGATCGGAAAATCCACTGCCTTGGGAGCAAGCCGTCAGAAGCGACACCAGACACACACCCAGCCAGGCCTTTCCCGCATGCGTTGCTGCCATGCTCATTCTCCAGCCCGGTAGCGGTATGTACGGGCGAGCACCTGCATGTCGAGCTGCTCCCCCTCTCCGCCAGTTGGTTTAATGGTCAAATCATGCAGGGTGACAATTCGTGGCAGGCTGGCGACGCTGCTCACGAAGGACGCCAGCTCATGGTAGGAACCCGACACGCGGATGTTAATCGGCAGTTCGGAATAAAAATCCCGCTTCTGTTCTGGCTGCAATGCCACTTCCTGAAGCGACAGCCCGCTGCCCAGTGCCGTATTGGTGATGTCTTCAAGCAGGCCCGGCACTTCTGTCTCGCTGGGCAGTTGGCGAACCAGCGCCCCAAACGTTTCTTCCATTTCCGCCATCTGGGCCTTGAACACCTCCAGGTTAGCAACCTGATAGGCTTTTTCCTCGTAGGTCTTGCGCAACTCCTGTTCGGTTTCCTGAACCCTTTCGAGCTGTGCGTACTGATCCTTGATCACGAACCAGTAACCGCCTCCAACAATGAGACCAAAGATGATCAGTGCCACAATTGCCTTGACGGGTGCCGGCCAGATACCAGCATTGTTGACATCAAGGTCATTGATATCGAATTCATTAAGACTTTTGAGTGAGTCCGCGAGGCTCATTACTTATCCTCCCCTTCGGGCTCAGGTGTTTTTTGCTGCACAGACAGACTGAACTGACTGTACCCCGCTCTCCGGCTGTCCGCCGCAGACACATTTGACAAATTTGGATCAGCAAACCATTCGGATCCCTCAAGCTGACGCATCAACGCCGAAACGCGGCTGTTGGATTCCGCCATTCCCACAATGTCCAGCCTGTCGCCGGTTCGCTTGAGGTCGGTGTAGTACAGCCCATCGGGAAGCGTCCGGACCAGCTCGTCAAACACCCGGACGATCACCGGACGCTTGCCCTGCAGGTCCTGGATGACCTGCATTCTTGCAAGCAGCTCGTCCCGTTTGCGCTTCAGGCTTTCAATCTCCTTGATCTGCTGATCCAGTTTTTTGGTTGCCGTTTCGATGTAGGCATTCCGGGACTGCTGGTAGGCAATCCGGCTATCCATGTCCGACTTCCAAAGGAAGGTAAGGCCACCGGCGATAATAGCAGCGCCCAGAATCATGACCAGAAACTGCTTCTGCTTCTCTGCGCGAAGCTCTTCACGCCAGGGCCTGAGGTTAATCTTTGCCATCAGTCAAAGCTCCTCATTGCCAGCCCGCAGGCAATCATCAGTGACGGAGCATCATTACTCAGAGCCGATGCATTCACGCGCGAGCCCACGGCCATATCCGCAAACGGGTTCGCGACCAGTGTTGGCGTACCGGTCTTTTCCTCGACCATTTCCGTCAGCCCCTTTATCGAGGCCGTGCCGCCGGCCAGAATCACGTAGTCCACTGCGTTATACTGGCTGGCGCCGAAGAAAAACTGCAAAGCCCTTGCAACCTGCTGAACCACCGCCTCGCGAAAGGGAGTCAGTACTTCGGAATCGTAATCGTCCGGCAGGCCGCCCTGCTTCTTGGCAAGCCCGGCCTCCTCCAGCGAGAGCCCATATCGGCGTTGAATCTCTTCAGTCAGTTGCTTGCCGCCAAAAATCTGCTCCCGGGTGTAAACTGTTTTGCCACCCGCCAGAACACTCAGGGTTGTCATGGTTGCCCCGACGTCGACGATGGCAACAACCAGCTCCTCGCCCTGGGAGTCCAATTGGGGCTCAATCAGGGAGTAAGCACGCTCAAGGGCGTAGGCTTCAACATCGACAATTTTTGTCGTAAGAGAGGCGATTTCCAGGGCGTCCTCGCGGATATCGACATTCTCCTTGCGGCACGCCGCCAGCAGGACATCCACCTGATCGGGGTTGGTTTCGGACGGGCCCTGGACCTCGAAGTCAATCGCGACTTCATCCAGCGGATAGGGAATGTACTGGTCCGCCTCCAGGGCAATCTGATCTTCCATTTCGAACTCGTTGAGGCCGCCATCCATCTGGATGACCTTGGTGATCACTGCTGAGCCGGACACCGCCACCGCCACCTGCTTCACGCCGGTGCGGGCTTTGGACGCCACGCGCTTGAGCACTTCACCCACCGCCTCAACATCCGTGATGTTCTTTTCCACCACAGCGTTCGCCGGCAACGGCTCCACCGCATAGCTCTCGACCCTGAAGCGGCCGCTCTGCTTCGACAGCTCCAGAAGTTTGACCGAGCTGGAGCTGACATCCACCCCCAACACTGCACTGGATTTTTTTCCTGACAATCCGAACACGCGCTCACCCTATACCTGGTTACATGCACCCGGTTACGTAACTTATGTGTTTTTTATTTAAGAGAATTTCTTCATTATTCCGTCTACAATGCGTGTTCTTCGTTCGTTGAGAAGCATTGTGGCGGTGAAGCGACTCATCCTTCCTAAAGCAATTTCTCAAATGATAGACCTATATCCAACAGTTGTCAGAAAAAAATGTCTCATTTGTTGCGTACATCTCGCGTTTTTACCTGGTTGTTTCTCACCGGCCTGAGTGTTGCCGTGATCGTTACATCCGGCTTTTATCTCTACCTTCGCCCCGGCCTTCCACCGGTTGCCCAACTTCTGGAGATTGAGCTCCAGACGCCGCTGCGGATCTACAGCGAAGACATGAGATTAATAGCAGAATTCGGTGAAAAGAGAAGGACTCCGATCACAATCGAACAGATCCCAACAATTCAGTTACAAGCCTTTATGGCCGCAGAAGACGCCCGTTTTTACGAACACTTCGGGGTCGACATCAGAGGCCTGGCGCGGGCTGCCATCGAACTGATCTCCACTGGCGAGATCCAGTCAGGAGGCAGCACCATCACAATGCAGGTTGCAAAAAATTACTTTTTGTCACGCGACAGGACGTTTATTCGGAAGTTCAACGAGATACTTCTGGCTCTTCAGATTGAACGCGAACTCGAGAAAAACCGCATTTTCGAGCTCTACCTGAACAAGATTTACCTGGGCAATCGGGCCTATGGAATCGCCGCGGCCGCCCATGTCTACTATGACAAACCGGTCAATGAACTTTCCCTGGCCCAGATGGCGATGCTTGCCGGCCTGCCCAAGGCACCCTCTGCCTACAATCCGTTGGCAGATCCGGAGCGCGCGCGCGTGAGACGCGACTGGATCCTTGGCCGAATGAAAGAGCTCGGCTACATCACCCCGGATGCCTATGACCTGGCCGTCAACGCTCCCCTCACCGCAACATACAACGCAAGGGAAACCGAGGTTGATGCTGACTACGTCGCCGAGATGGCCAGGGTGGAACTCGTTCAGCGCTTTGGCGAAAATGCCTACACGGAAGGCTACTCCGTTATCCTGACCGTTAACAGCGAAGAACAGCAGGCCGCGACAGACGCTCTGCGCGATGGACTGGAAGCCTATGATCGCCGGCACGGTTTCCGGGGCCCGATTGGCCAGATCGACGAAGAAACCCTGGAAAACAGCGAGCTCTCCGACCTGATGCTCAACTACCCGCGCGTCGAATCTCTGCTACCAGCTGTTGTCACTGCGGTAGACGATAAAAGCGGGCGGGTTCAGGTCCACGTGCGCAGGCTGGGTAAGGCCATCATGCCCTTCGATACCATGGTCTGGGCGAAACGCTACAAGACCGAGGACCTGACCGGCCCGGAACCGAAGAAACCATCCGACGTCGTCGCCCGGGGCGACGTTGTCTATGTCCGCGCCATGCAGGAAACCGTCCTGCCACCTGTTGGCGAGCCAAGCCCCGAAGAAGAAGCGGACACACAAGCCGCAACGGCAACACCTACGGAGCCCGTTCGTGTCGCACTGACCCAGGTACCAAAAGTCGAGGGCGCTCTGATATCGCTGGCGGTTGATACCGGTGCCATTCAGGCGCTGGCCGGGGGCTATAGTTTCAAACAGAGTAAATTCAATCGCGCCATCCAGGCAAATCGCCAGCCAGGCTCAACGTTCAAACCATTTCTCTACCTGGCCGCCCTGGAAAGCGGCAAAACCCCGGCCTCCGTCTACAACGACGCTCCGATTGTCTTTGACAGCTCAGAGCTCGGAACAGCCTGGCGACCTCAGAATTCGTCCGGCCGGTTTTCCGGGCCGACCACGTTGCGAGAGGCGCTGTACAGCTCACGCAACCTGGTGTCGATTCGGCTACTCCGTGACATTGGCATTGAACGAACACTGAATTACCTCGAGCAGTTGCGGATCCCGACTGACAATATGCCGAACAACCTGTCATTGTCACTCGGCAGCGGCCTGCTCTCCCCCATGGAGCTCGCCAGGGGCATGGCGGTCATCGCAAATGGTGGCTACGACGTTGAGCCCTACCTTATAAAGGCAATCCGCGACAGTAATGACAAACTGGTGTACCGAGCGCCTGAGGTAATTCTGTGCGACCAGAACTGCGACGAACTGGTGACGAACGAGACAGGCCTCAAAACCGCTGACTCAATGGTTGCTGACGACCAGCCCGATGCACAGCCGGAACCCCGCATCATGCGCCGACTGGCAGACGAGCGGTCAGTCTACATCATGCACTCCATGATGAGAGACGTCATCAACAGGGGTACTGGCCAGCGGGCACAGGTTCTGGGCCGTAGTGATCTTTCAGGAAAAACAGGCACGACCAACGAACAAAGAGACACCTGGTTTGCGGGATTCAATCACCAACTGGCCACCACCGTCTGGGTCGGGTTTGACCAGCCCGCCCCGCTGGGCCGGGGGGAATATGGCGCCAGCACCGCTCTGCCTATCTGGATCGACTATATGGAGGTCGCCCTGGAGGGTATACCGCCAGCACTGATGCCCAGACCAAACAATATTGTGAATATCCGCATTGACCCGGATACCGGCCAACGTGTCAGGCCCGGGGAAGAAGGCACTTTTGAGATTTTCAAAGAAGAGAACGCGCCCGCTCCTCTGACACAGGAAGACGAACGCCTGGGCGACGGGTCAGGCAGCGCCGAAGGTCTGTCTCGGCAGATCTTCTGATCAGTAATCGGCAGACTGAAGACAAAAAAACCGGCGGGATCACCGCCGGTTTTTTTGTGACAGCATTCGCCGGTCAGATAATGTCATCCATGGATTTCAACGGGTAATGCGCCGGGTACGGGTTGCGGGCAACGCCCGAATCAACGGCCGCACGGGCAACAGCGGCGGGCACCACTTCCAGCAGGCGCACGTCCATCGGCTTCGGGATGATGTACTCCCGGCCAAACTCAAAGGCATCAACACCGTAGGCTTCACATATCTCTGCCGGAACCGGCTCTTTCGCCAGTTCACGGATGGCGTTCACCGCAGCCACCTTCATCTCTTCATTGATGGTTCTTGCGCGAACGTCCAGCGCACCCCGGAAAATGAACGGGAAACCCAGCACATTGTTTACCTGATTCGGATAATCCGAGCGACCGGTTGCCATGATAAGGTCGTCACGGGTGGCCAGGGCCACTTCCGGGCTGATTTCCGGGTCCGGGTTGGAACAGGCAAAGACGATGGGGTTCGGCGCCATTTTCTTGAGCTGATCCGCAGTCAGCAGGTCCGGGCCGGACAGGCCAAGGAAAACATCCGCACCATCAATGGCATCATCCAGTGTACGCTTGTCGGTATCGTTGGCGAACATCGCCTTGTACTGATTCAGATCGTCGCGACCAGAGTGGATCACACCCTTACGGTCGAGCATGAAGATGTTTTCAGTGCGAATGCCGCAGCTGATCAGCAGCTTCATGCAGGCGTTTGCAGCGGCACCGGCCCCGAGGCACACCACAGTCGCTTCTTCAATTTTTTTGCCCTGCAGCTCGAGGGCATTGATCATCCCTGCAGCAGTTACGATCGCCGTGCCGTGCTGGTCGTCGTGGAAAACGGGCACGTTGCAGTTTTCGATCAACGCCCGCTCGATCTCGAAGCACTCAGGCGCCTTGATGTCTTCAAGGTTGATACCACCAAAGGTATCGGCAATACGCTCGACGGTTTCGATAAATGCCTGCGGGCTCTCGGAATTGACTTCAATGTCGAATACATCAATCCCGGCAAAGCGCTTGAACAGTACGCCCTTGCCTTCCATTACCGGCTTGCTTGCCAGCGGACCCAGGTTACCAAGACCAAGAATCGCGGACCCATCGGAAATAACCGCCACCAGATTACCCTTGGCGGTGTATTTGTAAGCGTTCTCCGGGTCTTTGGCGATCTCGCGAACCGGCTCGGCAACCCCGGGGCTGTACGCCAGGGAAAGATCGCGGGAGGTCCGGGTGGGCTTGGTGATTTCAACACTCAGCTTACCAGGCCGCGGCTTGGCGTGATATTCAAGGGCTGCTTCTTTCAGATCTTGAGACATTGCCACTGTTCCGTTTGTCACGTTTATAGGTAATAAGCCGCTGACCGGCTAAACCAACCGCCCAACGGGGCCCGCTATTATGGCCTGCCAGCCCCAAAACGACAAGTAGCCCAATGGAGGAGTATAAGCAGTCAATACGGCTAGCTGCCCATGCCGCCAAACGACAATGCCCATACTTTGGAACACAAAAAAAGCGCCCCGGAGGACGCTTCTTCAGAGATTCCCGGGGAATCAGTCTTTCTTGCCGCCGATGCGGCCACCGAAACGCTTCTGGAATTTGTCGATACGGCCGCCCGTATCCATAACCTTCTGCTTGCCAGTGTAGAACGGGTGGCACTGGGAACAGACATCCAGTTGCAGATCATGCCCGATGGTGGAGCGGGTCTTGATGACGTTACCGCAGGAACACGTTGCGGAAATATCGCTGTACTTGGGGTGAATACCTTCTTTCATGGCGAACCTCTGTAGGTCATGCCGCCACCTGATCACGGGGTCTTTTCGTGGCCCGGGCGCCAGGCACCGCATGTTTGAATCAATGGACAAGACGGGGCACAATCATGCCCTGTCTGAAACAGACCGCGAATCTTACTTGCAATTTTCCTGTCAGGCAAGCCCGCCCCGCATGCCGTTCCAGCCGGAAAGGACGCACAGAGGCTCTGCAGCCCGACCAGACGGGATAAGCAAATACCGTGACACTCTCTCCACTGGAGCACTCAGTGCCGTTAATCGCACGCATTGCCCTGAACCGCCCACTGCGCCGGCTTTTCGATTACATCGTGCCGGAAGGCCTCCAGCTTGTGCAGGGCCAGAGGGTGCGGATCCCCTTTGGTCGCCAACAGGCAACGGGCCTTGTCGTGCAAACCGGAGTCGAACCACCTCCCGGCGTCAGTCTGAAACCGGTGTTCACTGCCATGGAGGACTGGCCGGCGCTGCCAAACGAAACCGTCACTCTGCTCAGTTGGGCCAGCGACTACTATCAGCATCCTCTGGGCGAATGCCTGTTCACCGCCCTGCCCCCAGCTCTGCGGCGGGGCCGAAAGGCCGAAGAAAAGACTGTGGAGTGGTGGATAGCATGCGCCCACGGCGAGCCGCTTCCCGGTACCGCCCATCGGCAAAAGGCACTGTTTGAATGGCTTAACCAGCACGATCAGGGCGCCCCAGGAAGCGAGATTATCCGGGCTGGTTTTACCCGCGCCCAGCTCAGGGCCCTCAGCGACCGCAAACTGGCGAAACCCATCTCGCCCCCCGCTTCCCATTCTCCGCCTGCCCGCCCTGAACTCCTGACAACGCAACCCACCCTTTCAGCGGCCCAGTCCGTCGCGGCCAATGAACTGCCCAGCCCCCGGGAAGGATTCAGCGCCTCCCTTTTATACGGAATTACCGGTAGCGGCAAAACGGAAATCTATCTGCACTACCTGAAACAACCCCTGGGGGCAGGTGATCAGGCGCTGGTACTGGT